>DASUOG010000011.1:0-68675 GCA_036276755.1 Saccharimonadales bacterium (SeqCode)
TGGATCATTTCGGCATCAGCATAAAGAACGATAACTATCAAAAGTACATGATCAAACCACAAAAATACCGGACGGTTGGCTACACCGTCGAAGCGGATTACTCCAGTGCTGCGTATTTTTATGCAATCAACTACTTGACCGGTAGTAAGATAAAAGTTGAAAATCTTAACCCGGTTTCTAAGCAAGCCGATAAAAAATTTGCGGATTTATTAAAAGCCGGGTTGCCGGAAAGTATTGACGCAAAAGATTTTCCCGACCAGGCTATGACACTAGCCGTATTATGTGCGTTCAGGAAAAATAAAACAGTGATCGACGGTGTAAAATCTCTGCGGATCAAAGAAAGCGAGCGCGTGCAGGCCGTCCAAAACGAGCTGGCAAAAATGGGCATCAAGACGGAGTCGACTGAAAATACATTGATGGTATACGGTGGCAAGCCGAGATCGGCGGTGATAGATACTTACAATGATCACCGCATAGCAATGAGTTACGCCGTTGCGGCGACCAAGATCAATGGAATGAAAATCCTAAACCCCGGTGTCGTAAATAAGACTTTCCCGGGTTTCTGGGATGAATTGTCCAAGATAACCAAGGTTGAGCGGAGTAAGAAAACTTTTTCGAATATCCTGCTCATAGGCATGCGCGGCAGTGGCAAGACGACCATTGGTAAAATACTGGCTGAAGAACTCGGCAAAGAATTCATCGACATGGATCTTTACCTGGAAGAAAAGCAGGGCAAGGCCGTGCGCGATATTGTGCTGGAACACGGCTGGGAATACTTTCGCGAGTTGGAATCCGAAGCCTGCAAACAAATATGCACGAAGAAGGACTATGTCATAGCCTCAGGAGGCGGCATAATCTTGGACCAGTCCAACTTGGAGCTTTTTAAGCCGAATGCCGTCACTGTATTATTCAGGGCAAACCCGGAAATTTTATCCAAACGTATCAGCGGGGATGAAAACCGGCCGGGGCTAAGTACGCGGCCCACCCTGCTTGGCGAACTCGGCGATGTATGGAAAAAACGCAAGGATAGATACTACGGCAATGCCGACTTTATAGTTGATACGTCTATAGACAGGCCGGTGGAGATTGCCGGAGAGGTGTTATCCAGACTATCACCTGCCTCGGTAAAGACCTGCCTGGTTATCGGCGATCCCATCGAGCATTCATTGTCACCGTTGATACATAACTATGGATATAAATTGCTCGATATTGATGACGAATTTGAATACGTGGCTGAGAAAGTTACCGCTGAAGAACTCAAAGATTTCATAATTCGCATAAGGGAAGAAAATATAACCGGTGTAAGTCTGACCATGCCGCATAAAGAGCTGGTCTTGTCTATCCTGAACAAGCTGGACAAGACCGCAAAACAGATCGGCGCGGTCAATACCATAGTAAATGAAAACGGTAATTTGATCGGATATAATACGGATTGGCAAGGAGCCGTCAAGCCATTGGAAAAGCTGACTTCTCTCAAACACAAGCGGGCGGCGATAATCGGTGCCGGCGGCACTGCCAAAGCTTTTGTCTACGGTTTGAGCCAGGCCGGATGCGAAGTAACGGTTTACAATCGCACCGCGAGTAAAGCCAAAGAGCTGGCCGAAAAATTCGGTTGTGCCTATGCCGGCTTGGACAAGATAGGTAAAATCAAGGAAGCAGATATTATCTGCAACACTACATCGGTCGGAATGGATGAAGAAAAATCACCTATAGACAGCAGCTTGATAAGCCCGCATCAAATTATATTCGATGTTGTTTATTCTCCGCTTGAAACAAAACTTATAAAGGATGCTAAAGCCAAGGGAGCTAAAACAATATACGGCATCGAGATGTTACTGCACCAAGCTTTTGAGCAATTTAAATTATTCACCGGCAAAGACGCGCCCGAAGAAAGTATGCGAGAATATCTACTGGAGACACTCAATGAAAAATAAATATTGCCTTCCGATTATTGATACGAGCTTGGATAAGGTCAGGCAGATTATAAAGAGCCATCAACAGAACTACGGATATTTTGAAGTGTGGCTTGATTATATGCAGAACGTAACGGCATCAGACGCAATCTCGCTGGCTCAAAATTTCCCGGGTAAGATAATCTTCGTTTTTCGGCGGCGCAATCTGGAGCCGATAAATATACCGCTGGAAAAGCGGGTTGAAATATTAAGACGGCTGTCCGATGAAGATTGTCTGGTCGACTTTGACATAACCCCTCAGGCGGAAGATTTGGACTACGTGCAAAAAAATAATCTGCAGTTTAAAAAGATAGTTTCTTACCATGACTATAAGCAGACCCCGACCGATCTTCAAATCAGACAAATCATTACGAGAATAGAAAGCTTTGGACCGGATATTATAAAACTATCCGTCTTCTGTAATTCCAACAAAGACGCTTTAAGACTCTTGCAGCTTGAGCAGGATTTGTCCGCCCAAGATAAACCTCATATAGTGCTCGGTATGGGCGAAAACGGGTTGATAACGCGCATTTTTGGTACACTATGGAGTAATGCGCTTGCGTTTGTTCCGGAAACAGCTGACGCGGAATCGGCGCCAGGACAGATTACAAGGGACAAATTTGAAAAAATAATCAATGACTTAAAGGATTTATAAGTGGCTGGGAATACTTTTGGACAACTTTTCCGTATAACTACTTTTGGCGAATCGCACGGCGGAGCCGTCGGTTGCGTGATCGACGGCTGCCCTCCGAAACTGGCGATTACGCCTGAAGATATACAAAAGGAATTAGACCGCAGGAAGCCGGGCCAAAGCGAGATTACGACTCCGCGGGCGGAAAAGGACAAAGTTATCATCCTATCAGGAGTTTACGAAGGCCTGACTACAGGTGCGCCGATATTACTCCTAGCTCAGAACGAAGACATCCGACCGGAGGATTACGACCAGCTTAAGAGGCTGTACCGTCCGGGACATGCGGATTATACCTTTCAGGCCAAGTACGGAATCCGCGATTGGCGAGGTAGCGGCCGCGCTTCAGCGCGTGAAACATTAGCACGGGTAGCCGCCGGAGCGATAGCCAAAAAATACCTGGAGGAAAAACTCAATATTCAAATCCTAAGCTATGTCCAGCAAGTCGGTGATATTGAAGCCAATGTCGACAATAATCTAGTGAGTCTGGAACAGGTGGAGTCCAATATAATCAGATGCCCTGATAACATAGCCGCCAACGAAATGATAAAGCTGGTGGAAGAAGTACGGGACAGCGGGGACTCGGTCGGTGGCATAATAGTCGGATTGATAAAAAACTGCCCGGTGGGTTTGGGCGAACCTGTGTTTGACAAATTGAATGCCGATTTAGGCAAAGCCATGCTTAGCATCAACGCGGTAAAAGGTTTCGATATCGGTTCGGGTTTTCGCGGAGCGGATATGCGCGGCAGCGAACATAACGATGAATTCTACAGCGAAAAGGACGGCAGGATCAGGACTAAGACGAACAATGCCGGAGGCACCCTTGGTGGTATATCAAACGGCGAGGATATTTATTTCCGCGTAGCTATAAAGCCGGTTTCTACCATCAGCAAAAAACAAAATACGCTGGATTTGGACAAGAACGAAGTAGAAGTCGAAGCGACCGGTCGGCACGATCCTTGCGTACTACCCCGGGCCATACCCATAGTCGACGCTATGAGCGCGCTTACGATTATGGATCATTATCTTCGCAACAAGGCCCAAAACGGCTAAAAATTATTAACCTTCGCGGCGGACATGGTTAAAGGCACCGCCTTCTATCTTTAATTTCATGAATTTAGGTACCGTATTTGGCTCAATTGGCATGGAACTGCCAATCAGCCTGCTCAACCCTAAAGAACACAGCATCTCAGGATTTGCTTCACGTCGCTCTGCAAAATCAGATTCCGTCTGTAGCTCCGAAGGTGGGCCTTCGCACGTTTTTTCGCAGCTGGGATCTTCTACGCCAAAATACAATTTAGCGGGGCACAGCTCTGCTTTCTGCTCTCTTCTTCCAAGCCGATTCACTTTTATCTGGCCTTGCATTTATTTTGAAGATTTGGCAATGATGGCTTCGGCTACGTTTGGCGGTACGTCTGCGTAATGGTCGAGCTCCATGCTTGAGCTGGCTCGGCCCTGGGTCATAGAACGCAGGTTTGTAGTGTAGCCGAACATTTCGCCTAATGGGACGAAACCGGTGATCTGCTTGATGTTATTGGCCAGATCTTCCATGGATTCGATGCGGCCGCGTTTGGAATTAAGGTCGCCTATCACATCGCCCATGAATTCTTCCGGCGTTACGACAACTACTTTCATAATCGGTTCGAGAAGTACCGGGTTAGCTTTTTTCACACCGCCTTGGAGGGCCATGGAACCGGCAATCTTGAAGGCCATCTCAGATGAGTCTACGTCGTGGTAGCTACCGTCGTAAAGCTCGGCCTTGATATCAACTACCGGATAGCCGGCCAGAACGCCATTGCTCATGGCTTCTTTGATGCCTTCTTCAACAGGCTTGATGTATTCTTGAGGAACTACGCCGCCTTTGATGGAGTTGATGAACTCAAAACCTTTGCCGGCCTCGTTCTGGCTTAGGCGTAGCCAGACATCGCCATACTGGCCGCGTCCGCCGGACTGGCGGATGAATTTACCTTGTATCTCCACTGCGTCTTTGCGTATCGTTTCGCGGTAAGCAACCTGCGGTTCGCCGATGTTGGCTTCGACACTAAATTCACGTTTCATCCTATCCACCAGGATTTCCAGATGCAGCTCGCCCATGCCGCTGATGATAGTCTGGCCGGTCTCTTCATCAACCTTGATCCGAAAAGTCGGATCTTCTTCAGCAAGTCGCTGCAGAGCCAGGCTCATTTTCTCCTGATCGGCCTTGGTCTTGGGCTCGATAGCGATACTTACCGGAGGCTCTGGGAAATTGATGCTTTCTAGGACAATAGGGTTGTTCTGGTCGCAAAGTGTATTTCCTGTAGTGGTCCCTTTGAGGCCGACTATCGCCGCTATATCTCCGGCGTTTACTTCTTTGACTTCTTCGCGCTTATCCGCCTGCATCCGGACGATCCGGCCGACACGTTCCTTATCACCGGTTGAGCTGTTATAAACGTAGCTGCCAGCCACGATCTTGCCGGAGTAAACACGGAAGTAAGCCAGCTTTCCGACGAAAGGATCGGTCGCGATCTTAAATGCCAGGCCGGCAAAAGGTTCTTTGACATCAGGTTTCCGAAGAACCGTATCGTCGGTTTTAGGATGAGTGCCGGCAGTGTCTCCGCGGTCAATCGGACTTGGCAGATATTCTGTCGCAATATCCAGAAGTTTTTCAACTATCACTCCACGGCCGTCGCCGCCGCTGACGATAAAGAACTTGCCGGTCATCATGGCTGTTCTGATAGCGTGCTTGATCTCTTCCTCATTCAGACCTTCCTCGCCGACTTCCAGGTATTTTTCAAGCATTTTCTCATCTTCGGCCACGGCATTCTCAATCAGCAGGCTACGGTATTTTTTGGCCTTGTCCAGCATATCGGCTGGAATTTCATCTACGCTTAGTTCCTTGTCGGTAAATTCCTTGTAGGTATAAGCCTTCATATCTACCAGGTCGACCACACCGTTGACTTTTTGTTCAAAACCTATCGGTAGATGTATCGGAAAGGCTCGTTTGGAAAGCCGTGCATGAATGGAGTCCAGTGATTTATAAAAATCCCCGCCGGTTTGGTTGATCTTATTGATGAAGCAAATTCTTGGCACATTGTATCCGTCGGCTTGGCGCCAGACGGTTTCTGATTGAGATTCTACGCCCATCTTGCCGTCAAAGACGGTGATCGCACCGTCAAGCACGCGTAAAGAGCGTTGTACCTCGACCGTAAAGTCAATATGACCCGGGGTGTCAATAATATTGATCTGATGATCTTTCCAATAACATGTAACAGCGGCGGATACGATAGTAATGCCGCGCTCGCGCTCCTGGGCCATCCAGTCGGTGGTGGTTTCGCCTTCATGCACCGCACCGATCTTGTGCTTTAATCCGGTCCGGTAAAGAATGCCTTCGGTTGTGGTGGTCTTGCCCGCGTCAATATGAGCGATGATACCGATGTTCCTGATGTCATTTATTGAATATTTCTTCTCTGCCATGTTTATCCCTTTAATTAAACAATAATGCTTCCTCGGCTACGCAACTGTCGCCTTCGCACTGTTTTGCCAACAGCTGATCATATTGCTCTTTTTTGCGTTTAGGCTCGTCTACGGGCGCACTTCCGATCTCGGTCATGAAGGGTAAAACCCTTGATGCGAACCTACCGATATTAGCAAGGACGGAACCGTTGGATCTTTCTGCCCGATCTGCAGCCTCCGCCCAATCGCGGCTGGCTATCAAACATACTCTTCTGGCCTCACACACTCTACCTATTCTTTCGCAAAAAGTAGTGTCACCGGACATAGAATTAATACCTTGCAAAGTGGGCAAAGGCGCGGTTGGCTTCGGCCATCTTGTGCGTGTCTTCTTTTTTCTTAACCGCCGGTCCGGTTTCGTTATAAGCGTCAACCAGCTCTAACGCAATACGATCTTCCATACTCATACCGGATCTAGCCCGGGCTGCCTCGACGAACCACATGATGGTCAGATGCGTCTGCCGCTGGCCTTTTACTTCGAACGGTATCTGGTAATTCGCACCGCCTACGCGTCGTGAACGGGTTTCCAGATGCGGTTTTACGTTAGACATAGCTTTTTCAAAGACATCGAGCGGGTTTTGAACCTTTAGCTTATCAGCCGCCTTTTGCATGCCGTGATATACCAAGCGTTCAGCCAGCTGCTTCTTGCCATCTTCCATAACCCGGTTGATAAGCCTCTGGACCATCACGCTGTTATACACCCTATCCGGCTGGATTTCTCGGACTAATGATTTGGTCTTATGTCGCGGCAATTTATTTACCTGCTTTCTTGGCGCCGTACTTGCTGCGTCTTTGCTTGCGGTTTTCGACACCCTGCAAGTCCAGGTTACCGCGAACTACATGATACCGAACGCCGGGAAGGTCCGGAACCCTGCCGCCACGTATCAAAACTACCGCGTGTTCTTGCAAGTTATGTCCCTCGCCGCCGATATATGCCCATACCTCATGTCCGTTGGTAAGCCGCACACGAGCGACCTTGCGTAAAGCCGAGTTTGGTTTCTTCGGAGTCTTGGTCGTAACTTTCACGCATACGCCGCGCTTGAACGGTGAAGGTTTTTCATAATGGCGTGTTTTCAGGTTATTGGATACGCGTTGAAGCGCCGGCGACTTGCTTTTACTCGTCGTCTTGACTCTTGGTTTTCGGACTAATTGATTAATAGTCGGCAACTTCTACGGCTCCTTCTTCGACTGTTATTACTAAAAATTTCATAGTAATTTTAACACCTTTACGCCTCTGGAGCAACTTCAGTCTTAGCCAGCTCCTGGATTTCCGATTCTTCATCCTCCGTATCATCTACAGCGCCGGTGCCTACTGGAATCCGCCGGCCTAGTATGACGTTTTCCTTCAAACCGAACAGATTATCAACCTTGCCGCTGGTGGCCGCAGCTATCAATACTCTCGTAGTGTCCTGGAACGAGGCGGCTGATAGGAAGGAGTCTGTGCTCAAACTCGCTTTGGTTATGCCAAGCAACAGCTGGTTGAATACGGCAGGCTTCTTACCCTGCTTGCTCAAAGCTTCGTTAGCTTCTACGACCGACAGCTTGCTGACTATATCACCGGTAACGAATTCACTGTCTCCTGGTTCTTCTATCTGGACACGGGAGAACATTTGGCGGACTATGATTTCCAGGTGTTTATCGGCAATATTCTGTCCCTGGCTGGCAAAGATCCGTAAAATCTCATTCATAATGTAACGCTGAGTCGCTTCGACGCCTTTTAGCCGCATAAGGTCATGCAAATTGATAGAACCGCTGGTTAACCGATCGCCGGCTTCTACCATATCGCCGTCCTTTACCAGTAGCTGTTTATAGGTAGGTATCTCGTATTTAACGATACTGTGTCCGGCCGGAGTGATCTTGATATATTTCTTGGTAACGGAAACTTTCCCGGCTACGGGAGCTATCAAAGGATCCTCTCCGTCGTCGGATGACGCAACTACGTCGCCGACGGCTACCTCGCTGCCGGCCGCTACTTTGATAGTCCTCTCGCCTACGGTTAATTTGGCGGTCTGAGCTTTATCATCCGTAACCTGTACTGTGTAATTTTCATCCTCCTCGACTATAGAGACCTTGCCCGGTATTTCCGAAAGGAAGGCTTTTCCTTTAGGAACCCTGACTTCGAAAAGTTCCTCGACACGAGGCAAACCCTGGGTGATATCATCGGCGGCGGCTACGCCACCGCTGTGGAAGGTACGAAGTGTCAACTGGGTTCCCGGCTCGCCAATACTCTGGGCAGCTATAACGCCTATCGGATTATCGCTGGTGACCAATTTCCCGGTAGCCGGATCAAGCCCATAACTCTTGGGGTTAACCCCGCGTACACCGCTGTAGCTGAGCACGCTCATTATCTTCACGCCGTCCAAACTGCTATCGGCATCTATTTTATCGGCTACTTCCTTAGTAATCAGCTTGCCCTTATTGATGTAACTACCGATTTTTTCAGCGGTATAGCGGCCGTACAGCCGGGATGCGTAAGAAACGCCAATCTCCTGGGCATCCGATCTGTACATGGCGAATCCCGGATCAGCCGCCCCTTCCTCGGTAGTGAATACGTCTTGCGCCACATCTACAAGTCTGCGCGTTAGATAACCGGAATCAGCGGTCTTAAGCGCAGTGTCGATAAGTCCTTTTCGCGCGCCGCGCGTCGAGGTGAAATACTCAAGCGGGTCCAAGCCATCACGATAATTGCTCTTGACCGGTAACTCCATCGCGCGGCCCGTCGCATCCGACAATATACCGACCGAACCTATGATCTGTTTTACCTGGACTATGGAACCGCGTGCTCCCGATGTTACGGCCAGTGACATCGCATTGTCCTCACCGAGGAACTGTTTGGTCAGAGACCGTTGAATCTCCGAATCGGCATCGGTCCAGGTTTCAATAGTCAACCGATAACGTTCCTCGTCGGTTATGAAACCTTCATCGTATTGCTCGCTGACCGCTGTTGCTCGTTTTTCAGCTTTATCTAAGGTTTCACTTAGTTTTTCAATGTCGACAAAGTCACTCATGCCCATGGAAAGACCGGAACGGGTAGCATATTCAAATCCCAAACTTTTTAAGTCGTCTGCGATTTCGGCGCTGATTGCCTGGCCGTATTTCTGGTATATCCGGGCCATCACGGCGGCCAGTTTCTTCTTAGTCATCGCTTCGTCTTGGAACTCAAAATCTTCAGGGAAGATTTCATTGAATAAGAACCGGCCGAAGGTACTTTCTCTCTTTTCTCCCCGGAAGTCGATATTTATTCTGTCCTGCAGATCCAGTTTTCCTTGGTCGAAGACCATGGAGGCTTCGGCTATATTGAGGTAATGCTTGGTTGATTTTTTGTTACCCGGTTTCTCATATGTCAGATAAAAACATCCGAGTACTATGTCCTGTTCGATATGCAGAATCGGCGATCCGTCGGCGGGCTTTAATAAATTCTTATTCGCCGCCATGATATCGCGGGCTTCCTCTTGGGCTTTCTCGCTCAACGGCAGATGAACAGCCATCTGATCGCCATCGAAGTCAGCGTTGAAGCCCTTACAGACCAGCGGGTGTAGCTGTATAGCCTTGCCCTCGATCAAAGTCGGCTTGAATGCCTGAATACTAAGACGGTGCAGACTTGGTGCGCGGTTGAGCAGCACATACTTGTCCTTTATGACTTCGTCTAACGCGTCCCAGACCGCGTTTTCGCTCATCTCTATCATTCTGGTTGCGCTGCGGATATTATGGGCCAGTTCCTTTTGAATAAGCTGGCCGATTACGAAAGGTTTGAACAATTCCAGCGCCATCATCTTCGGTAACCCGCATTGATTCATCTTTAGTTCAGGGCCGGAAACAATAACCGAACGGCCTGAATAATCTACCCTTTTACCGAGCAGATTCTGGCGGAAACGACCCTGCTTGCCCTTCAACATATCGCTTAAGGACTTAAGTCTGCGTCTTTGGCCGGTTGCCGCGACGGCCCGGCCGCTCCTGGTGCTGCTGTTATCTATCAGGGCGTCGACCGCCTCCTGAAGCATGCGCTGTTCGTTGCGACGGATAACTTCCGGGGCATTCAAATCAATCAGCTTCTTGAGCCGGTTGTTACGGTTGATAACCCTGCGGTAAAGATCGTTTAGATCAGAGGTAGCGAACCGGCCGCCGGTAAGCTGAACCATCGGTCGAAGATCCGGCGGAATCACCGGCAGTACGCTCAAGCAGGTGCTGGTCGGCTTGATATCGGCCTTATTCATGCTTTCCAGCAATCTAAGACGTTTCATTATCTTCTTTTTACGCTGGCCTTTGGCTTCTTCAGCTTCTACGGTCAGATCCTCGATAAGCTTTTCAAGGTCGATCTCGCTTAACAATTCCTGAAGTGCGGCTCCGCCCATACCTACGGTGATTAAGTTTTGCAATTCTTCCGGCAGGGCCCGGTAATCGTTTTCGCTGATCAGGTTGAATTTTTCCAGCCTCAGGATATTGTCCTTGAATTCGTCGAAATTTGTCTGGACTTCTTCAAGCTCCTTAGTCTGTGCTTCGGCCAGTGCCTTGACATTGGCGTCCTTTTGTTTGGCTTCTTTTTCATAGCGGGCTTTGATAGCCTCCTGGGCTGCGGCCGCCTCGGCTTCTTTATCGGCCAGTATCTTGTCGCGCTTCTCCTTGTCGACGGATTTGATTATATAGCTGGCAAAGTAAGCAATGCGTTCCAAATTTTTGACGGTCATACCGAGCAATAGACCTATGGCGCTCGGCGTACCGCGCAAAAACCAGATGTGAGCCACCGGTGTAGCAAGCTGTATATGGCCCATCCGCTCACGGCGGACTATAGATTTGGTTACCAATTCGCCGTTCTTGTCCACGGCAGCTTCGCGCGAACGAACGCCTTTATATTTGGCATCGTGCGGGTTTATATCTTTGGCCGGCCCGAAAATCCGTTCGCAGAAAAGGCCATCGCGCTCCGGTTTTTGAGTTCGATAATTGATAGTTTCCGGCTTGGTTACTTCTCCGTAACTCCAATCCTGAATATCATCGCTGCTGGCTACAGCTAGGCGGACAGCATCAAAATCGGCAATGTTGGTACCGTTGGCATATCTTCGCATCACTTTACGCATCCTCCTTTTCTTCCGTATCATCATCGCTCTTGTCGGATACCGCGGTAGTGGCCGGAATATCGTCCTCGAGCTCCATAACCATGTATTCATCTACTGACGCATCCTCGGATACATCTACATTGCTGGCCCGCGGATCGGGAACATCTACTTCTGACTGGTCTTCGGCTTCATCCTTGATATTTTCTGCCAGGATATCCTCGGCGTCGACTACTTTATCCTTCTCGATAAGATCGACTTTGAGTCCAAGCCCCTGCAATTCCTTGACTAGGACATTGAAGCTTTCCGGTACTTTCGGACCGACTATATCGGTCTGCTTGATTATCGATTCATAAGCTTTGCTTCGGCCGTAAACATCATCGGACTTGATAGTCAGCATTTCCTGAAGCGTATTGGCCGCGCCGTAAGCCTCAAGCGCCCACACTTCCATTTCGCCGAATCTCTGTCCGCCGTTCTGCGCCTTACCGCCGAGAGGCTGCTGGGTAACCATGGTGTAGGGGCCGGTCGAACGGGCATGTATCTTATCGGTCACCATGTGCGTCAGCTTAAGTATGTACATATTGCCGACCACGCTTTTTTCTTTGAAAACCTCCCCTGTCCGGCCGTCGAACAGCTGTAGTTTACCGTCTTCGGGCAGTTTAGCTTCTTTGAGGAGTTTCTTTATCTTATCTACCGGCGCGCCGCTAAACGACGGGGTAGCGAACTTAAACCCGAGCATCTCCGCGGCCATACCCAGATGAGTTTCAAACAGCTGGCCCAAGTTCATGCGTGATGGCACACCCATAGGGTTCAGGATTATGTCCACCGGTACGCCATCTTCGGAAAAAGGCATGTCTTCAGCCGGAAGAATCCTGGCTATGACGCCCTTGTTACCATGCCGGCCGGCCAGCTTGTCGCCGACCTGGATCTTGCGCATCTGGGCAACGAAAACCTGTATCTGTTTTATAACGCCTGCCTTGAGTTCATGGCCGTTGTCGCGGGAAAAAACTTTCACGCCGACAACCTTGCCATGCTTGCCGTTGCTCATGCGCTGGGATGTATCACGGACTTCTTTAGCTTTCTCGCCGAAGATGGCACGCAGCAATCTTTCCTCGCTGGAAAGTTCCTGCTCACCCTTAGGGGTTATCTTGCCCACCAGGATATCTCCCGGATGGACTTCGGCGCCGATTCGTACTATGCCTTCCTCATCAAGATGCCGCAAAGCGTCTTCTGAGACATTCGGTATGTCGCCGGTAACTATTTCCGGACCGAGTTTGGTTTCACGTACTTCCGTCATGTAGTCGACTATATGAATGCTGGTCAACGAATCGTCTTCGACCAGCCGGCGTGAGATGACTATCGCATCTTCGAAGTTATAGCCGCCCCATGGCATGAAGGCGACTCGCAGATCGCGACCCAGTGCCAGTTCGCCGTTTTCTATGGACATGCCTTCTATCAGAACATCGCCGGCTTTGACTTTCTGGCCGCTGGAGACAACCACCCGTTGGTTTATGCAGGTGCCTTCGTTACTTCGTACAAAGTGAAGCGGTTTGTAAGTAATCTTTTTCTTCTTTTTATAATTGACGACTATTTCGTCGGCGGATGCCTTGATTACTTCGCCGGGTTCCTCGGCATAAACTACTTGGCCGCTGTTTTTGGCGACAGCAGACTCCAACCCTGTCCCGATGACGGGAGCTTTAGGTCTGACAAGCGGAACGGCCTGTTTCTGTTGGTTGGAACCAACCAAGGCACGGTCGACACGGTCCCTTTCAACGAACGGAATCAGCCCGGCTATCGAGCCGATAATCTGATTATTACTGGCATCCATGTGCGTCACATCGTTGGCATCGGTCTCACCGACCTGCAGGCGTACTCTCGCAGCAACCCTCTCTTCGGCGAAATAACCGTCTTTGCCTACAGCATTTCCGGCACCGGCGATTACGGTCTTATCTTCTTCGGCAGCATCGAGATATTCGATTTTATCGGTAACTTTGGCTTTGACAGGCCAAGTTTTTTGGTTTTTAACCGCGGCAAGCTTCTTAGCATCCGCGGCAGTTATCTTGGAACCGGCCTTTACTATTACTTTGCCCTTTTCATTCTCCAGATTGACTCTGGCTATATGGCCGGCGGCCTCTTTAGCGGTTACGGCGTTGATGACCTTGCGGTAAGGAGTTTCGATAAAGCCGTATTCATTTATCCGGGCATAATTGGCCAGATTCAAAACCAGACCGATGTTGGCACCTTCCGGAGTCTCTACGGCGCAAATCCTGCCGTAATGAGTAGAATGCGCGTCGCGCACTTCGAATCCGGCCCGCTCACGTGATAAACCGCCTGGTCCCATTGAGCTTAAACGGCGTTTATGAGCAAGCTCGCTCACCGGATTTATCTGATCCATGAATTGGCTCAATTGCGAGCTGGCAAAAAATTCCCGTACAGCGGCTACTACCGGCCGGGCATTTATCAATTGTCCCGGGGTAACCGTTTCGATTTCACTCATGCTCATCCGGTCCTTGGTGTTGCGTTCCATCCGGAGCAAACCGATCCTAAATTGTCTCTGCACCAGTTCTCCGACCAGCTTTACCCGGCGGTTAGCCAGACTATCGATGTCATCGGCCGGTTCCTGGGAGTTATTGAGACGGATTATTTCGCTGATTATAGCGGTCAAATCTTCGCGGCGCATAACCCGGTTTTCTATGGTATTAGGTATATCCAGATCAAGTCGTTTGTTTATCTTGTAGCGGCCGACGCGGCTGAAGTCGAAACGCTTGAAATTATAAAACATATTCTCAAGTAAGCTGCGTGCATTATCCACGGTGGCCAGATCACCGGGCCGAAGCCGCCTATAGACTTCAATCAACGCCTCCGAGGACGTATTCGCAGGGTCCTTATCCAAAGTGTTTTCCAAATAGTTGGTCTCGCCCTGGTCGACGTGCTTGAACGTGTCTTTCATTTCGGCTTCGCTCATGCCCAAAGCACGGAGTAAAGTAGTCACAGGAATCTTACGCTTACGATCGATCTTGACGAACAAAGCGCCGTTGGCGGCGGTTTCGAATTCAAGCCAGGCGCCGCGGCCCGGTATGACTTTCGCGCCGTATACATTTCCGGTACCGGATTGCTCGGCAGTAAAGAAAACACCGGCCGAACGTATAAGCTGGCTGACTACGACACGTTCTGCGCCGTTGATTACGAAGGTACCGCGGCTGGTCATCCAAGGGAAATCACCGAGGTAAATCTCATGTTCCTTGACCTCACCGGTCACCTTATTACTCAGTACGACCTGGGCTTTTAAGGGTGCTTCGTAACTCACGTTATTCTCCCGGGCTTCATCCTCGGTCATCTTTGGGTCTTCAAAGTGATATTTTTTAAAACTCAAAGAAAGCTTGGCTCCCGTATAGTCCTCAATCGGGCTTATTTCCGCCAAAAGTTCACCTAAGCCCTCATCGACGAACCATTGCCACGAAAGACTCTGGTGATCGACCAGATTGGGAAGATCCACGGACGCGGATGCATCACCCAGGTAAGTACGCTTGCTTTTTACTTGATCGGTATTTTTTTTCTTTGCCGTTGCTGCCTTTGCCATAATGAGGTGTAGTCAACATCTCCTATTAACTTTTATATTGATAAAGTTACACACAAGCGTATGTTAAGTGATACGCCTGATTTTTTATGCCCGTCAAAAAAACTGGGAATCATTTTGTTGTTTAATCTGTTAGCGCCGAAGATTTCTGCGTACATTGTTGTATTTTTTGCCTTAGTTTTTGGACAATATAACAATGCCGACCACTACTTCTTAAATACCAGTTTAGCGGACGTATTGTTCCGTGTCAACTATTTACAGACTAGCAACCCGGGTCATTAGCTGCCAAAACCGCTTTGATTTCCCGTCTGCGCAGAAAACTTCTTCTTGGAGTGTGGTTTAAGGCTCTTAGGAGCGCTTGTTCTCTTATTTCGCCGGCTACGCGAGAAACCGTATCTCCCGCCGAACCTTGAGCGCTGACTCCTAACTCATGCAGGTCCCGCACCGGCCTGATTACCGATTCCAGAACATCATCCGCTCCCGGGCCGAACGATTCACCCGTGATTACCTTCCTTAAGGAGCCCGAATATACCGCTGATATCCTTTCTCTAATACTATCCATGACGGTCTCGGGTTGATACCCGATTGCGCTTTGCAGAGGGCCAAGGAACGCCAGTGTTTCCTCGGCTGTGGCAAGATTTACATCATCAACACCCCTCCGCGCAAGCAGATCGTCCAAGGCATGGGCAAAATCCATATACAATCCGCCTTTTACGGCTGTCGGTAATTCCAAGTTTGAGAGCTCATCGGCGGAGCCAGTCACGCCCAAGCCCAGCATGCACCTTTTGGCCAGAGCCGCCGTCAAAGAATCTCTCTTTGCTATTTTAGCCGAGAGCGCATCAACAGCTTCGTTGCCGTATGCCACCATCGTAGGCAGACTTAATGCCCTTACCGTACTATGGTCAGCGAAGGGTCTTTTATCCGCGTTTAAGATATTGCCGACGGTACTTTCAACTTCCTGTGCAGAACCGGCAAAATGCACCCTATCAAAAGGCAGGTCATGATTGGCGTGCACGGAAGTGTAGGCCATGTCATCGCTGGCCTTCTTGGCAAAAACCTTGACCGAACCGGCTGTGACGTCATCGAGCGTAAATCCTCTTGCGGAGTGTACTGGTATAGTTAATTCGCGTTTACCCGGTTTGCTTCCCTCTTTTTTGCTAAAATGCGGTGCATAACTACCTAAAGCACCTCCGGCTTGACCGTAAACTACCCTTGCCAAGCCAAATTTGCTTACCTCATCCGCACTGCTGATGATTATTATCGGCTGAGGTCCGTCCGCGATCTTATCGACATGTGAAAAATAATCTTTTATTTCATCTGCCGACCTCCCCCTGACTGCCATGATTTCACGCAAGGTTTCCCTATCAAGAGCATCTTCGCCCGCGGTTTCAACCGCAGAAAGAACAGTGGTACGGACTTGGGCCAGATCCGAAGTTGCCGAGTCGACCGTTGCTTCCGCGTCCGCTAAAAAACCGGATGCCGCCTGGTAAGACATTTCCGCCTGCTCTTTTACGGTTTCGGCGGCGGTAACTCTTAGTTGCGCCATAGCTAAATCAGTACCAAACCGTTCGCGCGCCTCACCGGGACCCAGATCCCCCATTCTTCATCACTCCTTTATTCCTACGGGACGATACCATCAAGAAAGGTTATTTGCAAGCATAGGCTTTTTATTGTGTCTTATTTATTTTTAGGAGATTTTGTAAGGGTAGTTATGATTTCGTCAACAATACCATAATCTTTGGCTTCTTTAGCAGTCAGCCATTTGTCGCGCTCCATGTCACCATGGATTTTCTCGACTTTCTGGCCGGTGTTTTGGGCCATGATTTCTTCAAGCAGTTTTTTGACGCGCAAGGCTTCCTTCAGATCGATCTCCTGGTCGGTCACCTTGCCCCTGGTGCCGCTGGAAGGTTGATGGATCATAACGGTCGCATGCTGCAGCAGCGAACGTTTGCCCCTGGTGCCGCTGCTAAGCAGGAATGCGGCGGCGCTGGCCTGCACGCCGATACCGACGGTTTGAATATCATTTTTTACATACTGCATGGTATCGTAAATCGCCAACGCATCGTAAACACTACCGCCCGGACTGTTTATATAAAGCTTTATATCCTTGTTCGGGTTCTCGTTAGCCAGGAATAAAAGTTGGGCTACCACCAAGTTTGCGGTATGTTGGTTGACATCGGTGCCGAGAAAAATAATATTATCACGAAGCAACCGGCTGTAGATGTCATAAGCCCGCTCCATACGGCCCTCGGTTTCTATGACGGTCGGGATCAATATCTGGCTTTTTGGTTCATTCATAGCAATTGATTATAAATTAATTAGCACTCGGAAGTCAAGAGTGCCAATAAACCCCGCAAACGGGCCGATTTACTTCTGGCTTAACGCGGCCGTAAGCACGTCCTCATCAAAAAAATAACTTTTAATCAAATCTATTTCCTCCAAGGTGCCTCCGTTAGGTCCGCACAGATAAAGACTTTCTCCGTCTTCTATAGGTAACTCCACTACCACACCCTCGCTCACCACAAAATCACCGGCCGCAGACGGACGGATCAGCTCATTGACCGCAGACCTATCCAGCTCGCCGGGCGGAATCTCCTCTACGGCGTGGCCGGATAAGATAATGGACTTTGCTTGACCTCCCCGGCCGCTTTCAGCTTCGACCGCCTCAAATCTTTTAAATATTCGGCTGGGGCATACGGTAACTGTTTGAAAACCCGACTTGTTTTCGCCTATTTCACCTATTTTCAACATTTTTTTCAAAACCATACAAGTATAAGCATGTCGTCATTGAAAGTAAAATGCTTGAGCTATTTGCCGGTAGCGTATTCTTCGAGTCTGGCCAGTACCTTATCAGTCAGCATCCTGGAAGCTACATCTTCCCGGGCTTCCGGTTTATCGAGCTCTGTCTGCATCTGCTGGTCCTTATACTGGCCCTTCAATATCTGCATCCTCACTTCGAGCTCTTCCGGCGTTACGCTCAGGCCTTCCGCATCGGCGATCTCGGACAAGATTATACTGCCTTTTATCTGCAATTCTGCCTGTGGCCGCAAAACTTCGTTGCGGTACCTTTCCTCCGTGGTGTTTTCCATCTTCAAGTATTCCTGCAATGTCTGGCCGCGGTAAGCGATATTACGCTTTACGTCTTCCAAATTGTGGCTTATCTGGTGCTCGATCATCGATTCAGGAATGGCCACCGAACTTTTTTCGGAAATTTTTTCCACCAGTTTGTTGGCATACTCCTTATTCGCTTGGGCCTGCTTCTCGTTTGTAAGCTGTTTTTTGACATCGGCCTTTAGGTCTTTGAGCGTCTTGAACGGCCCGACCTTCGAGGCGAAATCATCATCAAGCGGCGGTTTAGTTAACCCATGAACGTTTTTGATATTCACACTAAAACGGACTTTTTTGCCGGCCAGGGCTTTCACGCTGTAATCCTTTGGAAAAGTAAGGTCAAATGTCTTCTCGTCGCCGGGTTTCAGACCGACTAGATTATCTTCAAAGCCCGGGATGAACGTGTTGCTGCCGATAGCCAGTGGATAATCTTTGCCTTCGGCGCCGTTTATAGGTGCGCCTTTTTCGTCAACGCCCCTAAAATCAATCACAACCTCGTCGGATTTTTTTATCGGCCGGCTGACTTCGCTTTTATCGGCCGTGCGCTGCTGCAGGGACTCCAACACGTCATTTATATCCTGCGCACTAACTTCCGGGTCAGGTTTTTCAAGCTTGATATTTTTATAATCGGCCAGTTTTGCCTTTCCCACGACATCAGTAGTTATTTCAAACTCCAGTTGACTGAAAGGAACGAACTTCTTAACGTTGACTTCCGGTTTGCCTACCGGACGGATCTTTTCGCGGGCGGCGGCATGGCTGTAAAGAGCGGTCATCGCCTCATCCAAAAATTCCCTTTGCAGAACAGTCTGGTCGACATTCTTTTCGACCAGGTTCAACGGCGCTTTACCCGGACGGAAACCGGCTAACTTTACCTCTTTGCTTAATCTAGTGAGCACCGCCTGCTTGAACGGCGATAATTCATCGACACCGGCGCTTATCGCCAGCTTAACTTTGGTGCTCGATATATTAGTAACGCTAACTTGCATAGCTGCATAGTCTAACAGATTAGAAGTTTTTTTGCTAATTACAGCTGCGTCCCGTTCACATCATCGCCCGGACCATCAACTCCGGTAATTTAGAATACCTTGGTTAGTCTCTACTTTGATGCCCTTGATGCCCAGGTTCGCAGCGAATTGCATATCGGTTTCTCGATCGCCGATCATTAGCGAGGTCGTTTTGGTTATATCTTTTAAGTGGCTTACCAGGCCGGTTTTCGGCTTGCGGCAAGCACAGCCGTCGTCCGGGCCATGCGGACAGATCAGGATCTGGTCAAAAAACACTCCTTTATTCTCGAGTCTGCGGGTCAACTCGGATTGGACGGTATTAAAGACATGATGCGGATTTTTCGACGTGCCCAGATGGTCCTGGTTGGTTACCATCACCAGCTTATAGCCTTCTGCATTTAACTTTTGTAAATATTTGACCATGCCGGGAGCAATACGCAGGCGTTCCACGGAATCGACATATAATGTATCCTGCGGTTCAAAGATCAGCGTGCCATCGCGGTCAACAAACGCATATTTGCTCATCGTTTCAAATATTCCTCATAAATGTTGATGAATTTTTCGACCTGGGCTTTTGATCCTATGCTGACCCTGAACGTATCTTCGATGCCGGCCTGGCTTTGCGGTCGGATCAAAATACCGTTTTGTTCCATGTACGCGGTTAGTTTTTTTGGATTATCCGGTTTTACCAACATAAAATTGGCTCCGGATTCGTAAAACTCTATCTTATTCTCACGAAGAAAAGCTTCAAGCAAAGGCTTGGCGACACCCATGACATGCGAAGCGTAAGCACGGACTTCCTCCAGATCGTCCATGGCTGCGATACCGAGATTGTAAGCATACATGCTTACGTCATAAGGGCTCTTGATAAGCTTTAAAACCTCGGCGACTTTTTTATCGCAAACCGCATAGCCCAACCTGGCGGCGGCTATGCCGAAGGCCTTGCTGAACGTTCTGGTTACGATGATATTAGGATATTTTTTGATCACATCGACGCAGCTGACGCCGGAAAACTCTCCGTAGGCTTCATCGATCAAAAAAACCGTCTCGTCGTATTTGCCGGCCCAATCTTCGATCTGCCCTACCGGGACCAGATTGCCTGTCGGATTATTGGGATTACAGATCAAGGCAAGCTTTACTCCGCCGGATAGCTCGGTCTCGTATTCATCGGCCGGAAAGGCCAGCCTGTCGCCGGAAAAGTTAAGTTCAATCAATTCGGCTTCGGCCAATTGGGCGTATTGGTAAAACATCGTAAACGTCGGTACGCTTATCAGAACCTTATCCCCCGGATCAACATACCCTTCGAATATGGTCTTTAGGGCAATGTCCGATCCGTTGGTAACAACTACGTTCTCAGGGCTGACCTTAAGATAGTCCGCTATCTTATTTTCTAAAGTCCCGTCGTACTCCGGATATAACTTCGGCTCGATGTTTTTAAGGTCGGCCATGCCTTGTTTGACCTTTAAGCCGGGCGGGATCGTACGCTCGCTGAAGTCCAGATGAATACCCTTGAAGGTCTGCCGGCCGGTCAAAGGCGGTTTGTATTTATTGAGGCTAGAAACTTTCCTGCTTGGCTTAATCATAGTCTTATCTCCATTGCCCGCTTATGTCCCTCCAAAGATTCCACCGTCGCCATAGCGGACACAATCGGAGCGATATTTGCGGCGCCTGCTTTGGTAAGCTTCTGAAACGTAATACGTTTTTGAAAACTGCTGAGCGAAACCCCGGAATAAGTCCGGGCATAGCCATACGTTGGCAGGGAGTGATTGGTACCGCTGGCGTAATCGCCGGCAGATTCCGTAGAATACCGGCCTAAGAATACCGAGCCGGCGTTGGCTATTTCATCGACATAGTTTTCAGCCCCCTTAACGTTTAGGATAAGGTGCTCAGGTGCAAAACGATTGGCAAATTCTATGGCCTGGGAAACGTCTTTCACTATCAGCACGAAACTGTTGTCAAGTGTCTTCCGGGCTATTTCCTTGCGCGGCAACGAATCCAGCTGAGAAGTAAGCTGCTTTAAAATACTTTCGGCATTTTTTTCACTCGTGCTTACTAAAATGACCTGCGAATCGGTTCCATGTTCGGCTTGGCTTAGCAGATCAGCAGCCACAAAATCCGGCCGCGCTTCTTCGTCGGCGACAACCAGAAGTTCCGTAGGACCGGCGGGCATATCTATGGCCGCTCCGTCCATATCGGTCGACACGAGCATCTTGGCGGTCGTAACGTATTGGTTCCCCGGACCGAATATCTTATACGTTTTAGGTACGGTCTTTGTGCCGTAAGCCATGGCCGCGATTGCCTGGGCTCCGCCGGCTTTATAAATCTTATCTACCCCGCAGATATCCGCGGCATACAATATGCTGCCTGGAATTTTTCCATCAGTCCCGGGCGGCGTACATATTATTATTTCCTTGCAACCTGCCAACTTGGCAGGGATAGCCAGCATCAACAGGGTCGATGGCAAAGCAGCCGTACCGCCGGGCACATACAGACCGACTTTTTCTATGGGTCGCATTTCGGCGAAACAGGTTACTCCCGGCATGGTCTCAACACTCTGCCGACCAGTCAGTTGAACATCGTGGAACTTCTTTATATTTTCGGCCGCTTTTTTATACGCGTCCTTCAGCTTAACCGGCAAGTTGGCGGTCGCTTCTGCTATTTCCTCTTTGCTAACCACCAGTGAATCCAAGTCGGCTTTGTCAAACTTCTTCGCCAGCTTAAATAATGCCGCATCACCTTCATTCCTTACCCGTGAGATTATCCCCTCGACGGTCTTTCGCACGCCGGAAGAACCTATCGCTTTTCGTTTATAAAGCGACTCTAAATCATCTTTTTGGAGTCTGGCGATGTAATAAGTTTTCATCTTAATTCCTGGATAATCTGATAGTCTTTGCGGTGTTTTCGATATTATCTTTGGTTTCTTTGCCCGACTCCAGATCCTTGAGAGTAAAGATACCCTGGCTTATCTCATCGGGACCGACGAACAAGGCAAAACGGATGTTGTTCTTTACGGCCGATTTTATTTTCTTATCTATCTTCCTGTCTTCGTAATCAATGGCTACGTTTATTCCGAGCCTGCGCAATTCGTCCGCAAAGGGCTGGGCTTTTTCATTCACCTCGCCGATAAGCAGCATTGCTACGTCAGTAGCCGGGCCGAGTTTTGGCACAAGATTATTCGAGTTCAAAAAATTTAGGAGCGTCACGTCGCCCATGCCGAACCCGACGGTCGGCACCGGCTCCACGCCAAAGTTACCGACCAGCCCGTCATAGCGTCCGCCGCCGAACAGACTGCGGTTGTTCTGTGGATTCTTATCAAACACTTCAAAAACGATATCGGTGTAGTAATCAAATCCTCTTGCCAGCGAATATTTTGATTTGACGGAAATTCCTGATTTTTCACATCTGTTTTTTATCTCTTTTATTTCTTCGGTGTCGCCATCATAAACCAGAAATTCATATAAATCTTCCGGTCTTTCGACGGCGTCAGCCAGCTTATTTTTAAATTCAGCCTTGTCGATCTTTTCGAACCCGTCGATGAGTCTCATAACTTGTTTCAACTGCATCTTGGGTCCGGACTCTTTGATTCTTTTATCCAGTAGTAGTTTGGAGTTGATTCTTATTTCATACATCTCGGGATTGGCGTCCAATGCCTTCATGATTGAATCGGCCAGTTTGATTATCTCAACGTCCGCTTCAATGCCTCCCACGCCGAAAATATCGGCATTCAACTGCCAAAATTCACGCAAGCGGCCCTTCTGCGGCCGTTCATAGCGGAAAAAGTTAGCGATGTTATATAGCCGGAGCGGATAGCCTAGTTCCTGCCGCCGCGCCGCCACCATCCGGCTGACCGATGGCGTCATCTCCGGCCGCATGATCACCTTTCTGTCGCCGCGGTCGGTGAAGCTGTATGACTGTTCGTTTACTATCTCCTCGCTGGTTTTGGACAAATAGAGGTCCACCGGCTCTAAAACCGGAGCGTCGTATTCCTCATAGCCATAAGATTCACAGACCCGGCGGATCACCGCGAACATCCAGTTGCGCACGCGCATATCTTCCGGGTAAAAATCCCTGGTTCCCTTATACGGTTGTGTACTTAACTTCATATTTTCTTCCATTATATACTCAAACTTTTCTTTACTCTTCAGCGACGACCAATTTTACCCCCAAATCTTCCAAAAGAGGGTCAATCCAAGATAAGGTTTCGGGAGCTATCGTTAAGATGACCTCTAAATCGTCAGCTTCTCCGCTATTACCGTTCATAGCTTGATCTTCCGGCTGTCTTATGTCTGTTACCGGCAGATAGGTGTAGGAAGGCTTTTGCCCTCTTTCAAACCCTGTGGCGCCGTTTATTCTAATGACTTTTCTCATAATTTATCCTTCAACTTAAACTTAATAAAATCAAAAACGCCGGAGCGAGTCCGGCGTTAGAATTTTTTGAGACAATAGTTAACTAACCGACACGCTCCGGCAATATATGCAGATGATGCTGGTTAGTCATTTGTCTTAACATGCGGAATACTATAATACTTATTATGCTCAAAGTCAATTATAGTTCTATAAAATATAATGTACTTTTGCGTAAATTTATTATATATTATAAAAATGTCTCAGGTATCTAAAGCAGAGTTGTATACAGCTTCGTTTGAAATAACCGCAAAACATGAAGAACACGGCTTTGACCGGCGCCCGGAAGAAGCATTTGACCTGGATAGGGAGCCAGTTATGATTACCGGAGTTTATATGACCGGCGATGCCGAAGACCCGCCCTTAAACCAAGTCGGGCTGCTGCGCGAAGACTTGGCAAGACCGGGCATACAATCAGCTCTTTTCGTTCATGCAGCTAGCGAACTAGCTCTTAAGAATCTACCTTTTATTCCTGATCAAGAGATGAAAGGGATATGCAAACAAATAGCAGAAGCCGTAGATGAAATGGAAGAGCCTTCCGAAGGCGGAGGTTTCGCGATAATAGCTTTATATGCTATCTACAACGTACACAATCATCCAATACCACACACTTTTGTCTCTAGAAAATTCGTAGATGTGTTAAGTAAGAAGACAGAGTTGCCTACACCTACCGAGGATGAAATGAGGCGACTTTATTCAATCCAAGCCGAGCATAATTCCGATATAGAACCGTTTGAGGAATATGTTGCGGCAATAGAAGAAGTGCTCGCCCAAGCCGGTTCTGACGAACAGGCAAACAGGGTCCTTGCTGAGAATTACTTGAATTTCCTTGTGGTGCCGAGAACCGACATGCATCCCGTAATAGCCTCTGCACTTTTTAGCGAGAGATAGGGCAGCGCTCCGGTTTAGCCGTGTGGCTCTAACCGTTCGGAAGTAAAGGGACCGCGCGCAAAATGAGTAATATGTTGTGGGTAGTAGGAAAGGGTCATGCATGAAAAAACATCAGAGACAATCTGATGTTTTTCATGGTGGGCGAGAAAGGACTTGAACCTTCACGCCTTGCGGCACTAGTTCCTAAGACTAGCGTGTCTACCAATTCCACCACTCGCCCATTTATTAAGTTCCTTCAATATACCATAAATCAAGCTACGAATTCGGCCGGGTCTTGAAACACACGGAGCACGGAATTGCCCAAAAAAATGAATTTGCCTTCCGGAATCAATCTTTCGACCAGGCTTTTGGCCCGGTCCATGGTGCTTTTGTCCATAACTACAGCTACTCCTACGCGTGACACAGGACTATCATCGTCATCTGCCGGTTCATAGCCGGTTGCTCCTAAAAGACGAGCCCTCTGCTCTTCCGCCTTGTCGGTATAGTGCTTACCCAGCTTGAGAGCTACTACATCCACATCCTCGCCTTTTCGCTGGGCTTCAAACGTGTCAGTACCGATAACTTGCGCCGCCATCATCCGCGGGAGGGACCACATCGCTTGACCCAGCGGTTTTCTGATTCTATCGAATCTCTGGCTGGTTTCGTCAAGCATATGATTTCCTTCACCAGCCGTTATGAGCGATGAGCCCGGCCTTTTAACAGGGATTACTCTGTTGCCGAAAGCTCCTTCGAGCACAGAGGCAAAATCGGCCTCTGCAGGCAGTCCGTAAGGAACCCCTCTTTCAACCATAAAGCCAAGTGGCTCGCTTAAGGCAAGTTCGCCGAGATTTAACGCAAGCGGTCGCCTAAGCGAATTGTTGATATTGTTGGCGATATAACGAGCGTAAAGCGGGTCGTCTGTCCGGGCCAGACTGAGATGGGCACCGGAATATTTGTTCTCGTTAGGAATTCCCAAACGGTTTCTGAGCTTAGATGCTTCCCGCCTGGTAATTTTCTGCCCGGCCGTATCCAAATTAAATCCGATAAAATAATTCGAATCATGCTGTGGGAAAACGTCCGCTTCGGCCGTACTGCATGCCCGGGATTCAGGAAACTCAAAATGTGCGATAGCTTCGTTAACCAGATCCCTGGTGGCAAGGTAATTTCTGCCAGGTGTATGCATAGCGTGGGTCAATAAGGTATCAGTCCTGGTCAATACGGTAATGTGAGGTTTGACAACCTTCAAGTTACCGAAGGAATCCAGTACTTCCTGCAAGTAGGCTATGTCCGCTTCGGCATTGCTCTCATCAAAGTCGGCAAGTCGTTCAGCAATAAACGGTCCATCATAAAGGGCAAGTTCTTCTTTATACAGACCGGAATCAATTTCGCCCACTGGCATAATTATTTTATTATATCATTTTTTTGTAAAAAATCAATCAAGGCAGGTCTCAGTTTTTGCTTTATTTCTGCTGTAAAGTTTCGTAGGTAAGACAGGTTTCTTGTGTACCCAGCATAAGAAAAGCCCGCGTATATGTTACGGCTTCACCTAAGACTCTGATTGTTTCACCTTTTTCAACATCGTCAAAAGATTGTGGCTCCCCCTCTTGTGAATAGGCTTTGCTTTCTATACTTTTTGATGGCAGGCCGTAGCGCCCATCTGTACATATTTTTATAGTTCCGTCCGGGTTCCTGGCTATTAAGTCCGATGCCATAAAATCGTCGCTCGGGATTCTTATCCTGTTTGGTATTAAATTAAGAGACCCAGCCTTAGGATCAATCCTTGCTACCTGGCCTACAATATCAAATTTATCAGGAGTATCAGTTTTAGATGCCAATACAATGCCACCCAGAGCCCCTATTGTTCCTACCAGAGCAAGCAAGGTGGCTAGAGTAGTAGGCTCCTTCTCTTTTTTATCGTAAAGTTTAAATTTTTCTTTCAGCTTTTCGATCATAATATGTATTATAATATATTTTTATAGTTTTGTCTACTATACGGTTCCCTCGTCTTTGTTAAGGGTTTATAAAAAATTAACATGGAATCACCATAATTCTTCTGCTTGATTATGCTCAGTCCCTTCAGTTCAAAAGGGTGCAGCCCGCCGGGAATATTGACGACGAATATCCCGGTAGGTGCCAGATGTTTAGCTAATTTTTGGAGCAAGGTTATTTTCAGTTGATCGAACGGCGGATCACAGAGAATGAGATCGAATTTCTGCTCCGGGTTATTATCGCTCCATCCGCCAGAATTAGCTCTAACGGATTTAATCTTATCGTTAATTTTTAATTGTTTAACGTTATCAGTGATAGTTTTAACAGCATTTTTATCAATATCTATGGACGTGGCGTGCTCTGCCCCGCGGCTGACTGCCTCAAAAGATAATGCACCGCTGCCGGCAAACGCATCCAGTACGGTCAACCCTTCTATGTCGCCAAGCGCTGAGAAAAGACCGCCGCGGACCTTTTCGCTCATCGGATGCGTCCTGTGACCTTTCGGCGCGTCAAATCGTCTGCCTCCCAAGCTGCCGGAGATTATCCTCATATTTTTACTATACGCTACTTAGCGATAAGCCGAGCGGAGAGTCCGCCGGAACCGTCAATGTCAGCTCGTCTCGCCGGGCATTGACCTCGTCTTCAACAATTTTAAGCGCGTCCGGGTCACTTGCATAAATAGGGGGTGGTGTGAAGTCAAGCCATCGTTCAGTACCGTCCACGTCAAATGCAAGCGAATTAGCCAGCACATCCGACGCTACTACTTCACCATCTTCGTTTGGAAAAGCCCTGACCAAAGCCTTCCTTGCGGATTCACTGGCGGCGGTCTCTTCAATCGGCAATTTGCCGCCATAGGTTGCGTCTTCTGTAATAAGTGCGGCCGGGTTATCGGCATCTTCCACAGCCAATAAGATAACAAAGGCGGGCACCTTTTTCCTAAGGGACGGCGCTCTTCTGACGATCTCGTCGATGGCAGGAAGTTCATCGCGCAACTTCTCCATAGGATCACTTTTATCCCGGGGTATTTTAATCGCCAAGTCCCGGCTTATTGGGAAGCGTATGGTTCCTAATGGAGTCAAGGCTAAGCTCTGGCCCATGCCTATCACGCCTGAACCGATGCTTTGTACTCTATAGCTGTCACTGGCTCCAAGACGTTTGCCGGGTTTACGGGAGGCTAGTTCTTGCCAGGAGCGGTTTAGATAGGCAGCCGCCTCAACGCACTTCTCCAGATATGGATATTCGGCCATTTTATTTATATTACAATATTTTGGTAATAAAATCAATTAAGGATCGTGATTAGTCTGTTTTTGCGAACTTCGCGGGCAAGCCAAGGATAATCGGCGAGTTTGTCGCTTCGATCGAGGAATTTCTGGGCAGACGCACGGGCAGAAGCTATTAGCTTGGTATCCGTTATATTTGCCAGTCTCAGATCCAATTCGCCATGCTGGGCGACACCGTAAACAGCTCCCGGGCCGCGTAAACGCAAATCCAGCTCGGCCAGTTCAAAGCCGTCATTTGTCCCTTCCAGCGCGCGGATCCGCTCGCTCGGCGCGCTGCTATCACTCATCAGCAAATAGCAATAGCTCTGGTGTTTACCGCGACCGATACGCCCCCTAAGCTGGTGTACTTGAGCCAAGCCGAACCTTTCTACGCCATCGATGAGCATTATCGTCGCGTTCGGCACGTCCACGCCGACTTCTATGACGGTAGTCGAGACCAGCACGTTTGTCTTGCCACCTACAAATCTTTGCATGATCCGCTCCTTGTCGTCAGTCTTTAGCCTGCCATGCAGCAGTTCGACTTTGCGATGCTTGAAAATTTTTGTCGAAAGCTCGCTATAAACTTCTTCGGCGGATAAATAGTGCAGTTTGTCGGATTCGGATATCAAAGGGCAGACTACGAACATTTGCCGTCCGGCCGCGAGTTCCTTCTCGATATCAGCATACAGTTTTTGTTTGGAATTAGGAGAAACGATCTTGGTTATCGGCGGCTTTCTTCCGGGCGGCATCTCATCTATGACCGATATGTCCATCTCGCCGTAAACGGTCAGTGCCAGCGAACGGGGTATCGGCGTAGCAGTCATTGAAATCAGATGAGGTATATGGCCGGCTTTTTTAAGCAGGTGTTTCCGCTGGTCGACGCCGAACCGGTGTTGTTCATCGATAATAGCCAGTCCCAGGTTATGCATATCTACATTTTCGCTGATTAAGGCGTGAGTACCGATGATCAGACCGGCTTTGGCAGATTTTATAGACGTTTGGGCCGTTTTTTTCTGTGCCGGTTTCATGGAGCCCAGCAAAAGGACCGTCCGATCCGCCATATCAAGCGGTTTTAGCATCTCGTGCAGATTATGGGCATGCTGGCGCGCCAATATTTCCGTCGGTGCCATAAGTGCCACCTGATACCCTTGCTTGAGCGCCATTAAGGCCGCCATAGCAGCCACGACGGTCTTGCCTGAGCCGACATCACCTTCAACCAGCCGGTTAGCCGGAATTTCTTTTTGCATGTCCATATAAATCTGCCAAACGACCTTGCGCTGCGCATTGGTCAATTTGTAGGGTAGTTTAGCTACGAACTGTTTTGCCAGCTTTTCATCGAACGGTATTTTTATAGCCTTGGCACGAGTGTTTTCCTGCTTGTTAATCAGGGCCGCCAGGACAAGCGTAAATACTTCTTCAAAAGCCAGGCGTTCCTTAGCCTTGATTATGTCATCCAACGATTTAGGAAAATGGATACCTAGCAAAGCGGCGGCTCTGTCTATGAGCTTATGTTCCTTGATGACAAATTCAGGCAACCCTTCCTCGATATCTCTGATATCGTCAATAAGACCGGCCAGTATCTTTCTGATGGCGGCCGACTTCAGTCCCTTTGTTTCCCGATAGATCGGTATAATACGCGCGGTGTTGAGCGGAAAGTTCTTTGCCAGCTCCGCCCCCGGATTCATAATCGCGAAACGGCCGCGGCTTAATTCGTAATTACCGGAGATGTAGTATTTCTGCCCGGTTTTCAAAGCGGCGGGCCGGTACGGCTGGTTGAACCATACCAAACGCACGCTGTCAGTATCATCGCTGGCTACGGCTTCGGTGATGTGCATACCGCGGCGGACATAACGGCCTCTTGCCTGTTTGATTTCGGCCTTGATGGTGACATGTCCGGGCTTCAATTTTGCTACCGGAGTTACCGTGGAGTAATCCTCATACTTGCGCGGGAAGTTCCAAATTAAATCTCTTTTCGTTTTGATCCCCAAGATTCCAAGCCTTGCCGCGACGCTATCGCCCACTCCTTTTATTTCATTGACCGGGGTCTCGTCCATGATCAGCCAAGTTCGATTATGGCGTATTTGTTCTTGCCTCTTTTGATAATCGCATGGCCGGCGGCGACTTCATCGGTCTTTTTAAGAGAGTAGTTTTCATCTATTGTTTTGCCATTGAGTGAAATGGCGCCTTGAGCGAACATCCGTCGGGCCTCGCTATTGGAGGTCACCAAACCCGTGGCAACCAGAACGGAGATCAAGTTCTCCCCTGTTTTAGTGTTGTATACAGGCAGAAAACCTTTCATGGTTGAGATGTCTTTGGCAGTCAGTCCGCCGTAATCGGCCGAACCGAACAGGCAAGCGTTAATACGCTCAATGGATTCGGTCTCTTCCTGACCGTGCACAAGCTTAGTAACTTCATGGGCAAGTACCTTTTGGGCTTGACGGCGGCTTGGATCTTTCTTGAATTCAGTAATTATACTTTCTACTTCATTTCTTGGCAGCAATGTATAAATTTTCAGGTAATCCGCAGCGCTGTCATCGTCAAGGTTCAGCCAGAACTGATAAAAGTCAAACGGGCCGGTCTTGTTAGCATCGAGCCAGACAGCACCTTCTTCGGTTTTGCCGAATTTTTCGCCGGTCGATTTGTTGATTACCAGCGGCGCTGACCAAATATGAGCCTCTTTGCCTTCAATACGCCGGATAAGTTCTACGCCGGCGATGCTGTTGCCCCACTGGTCGGAACCGCAGACCTGGAGCGTAACGCCCTTCTCTTTGAAAAGATGCAGGAAGTCATAGCCCTGGATAAGCGAATAACTGAATTCCGCGTAGCTGATGCCGCTGCCATCCTCGCCCAGCCGGGACTGTACGAATTCTCGTCCGAGCATCTGGCGCAACGGTACATGCTTGCCGACATCCCTTAGGAAATCTATGTATTTTATATTCTTGAACCATTCCTGATTATCTACTATCTCGAACTTTTCGTGAGCAAAAATCGTCTTGTACTGTTTGATTATCGTTTCTTTGTTCTTCTCTATATCCTCCTTGCTTAGGAGCTGTCTTTCCTTGGTTTTGCCGTCAGGGTCACCTATCACCCCAGTGGCTCCGCCGACCAGCAATACCGCTCTGTGTCCGTGGTCGATGAAATGTCGGACCATCATGGCGATAGCCAGATTACCTATGGTCATTGAGTCCGAGCTCGGGTCTACACCCCAGTAAAACGTGAATTTCTTTTTATCGAGTTCAGACGTGTCTCCAAGCGTAGTTTGGTGCGCAAAACCGCGCCAAATCAATTCTTCGGATAAAGCTGTAGCCATGACGCTAGTATAGCGAAAACTCATGTTGCGATGAACTAAAAATGCTATAATAAAGGTCTCAACTGATAATGAATTTACCGTTTTTAAGGAGTTAGTCGTAAACAAGCATGGCAGATCCTAATAAGAAAATCCGCTTGAGGATAAAGAAACCTTCGGCCAAAACACGCAGTCATTACATCACAAAAAAAGGCAACAGAGTAAAACTCCACAGTAATTTCCAGAGTAGGTGGCAGGCTAAACGTGATGCCCGAGCCCGCAAACGGGCGGCGTATCTGGCTACCCTACCGAAAAACCGTTTCAAGCGTATCTTATACAGGATGCATCCTAAGCGGGCGGCTCAGTACTGGTTCAGTCGCGAAGGCGGCATCATGGCCCTTAAGCTGACCGGTGTCGGTATTCTGGCAGTATTTTTGCTTTTGGTCGGCGTATTCGCTTATTTCAGGAAGGACTTGCCGAATCTGCGTGATATATCCGGTAATAACATTGGCGGATCTATCAGGTATTACGACCGGACCGGCAAAGTCCTGCTCTGGGAAGATTATGATGCAGTAAAACGCAACCCGGTCCAAGATGACGACATATCGCAAAAGATAAAAGATGCCACTGTAGCCATAGAAGACAAGGATTTCTTCAACCATAGCGGTTTTGATGTCAAAGGTATTGTAAGAGCCGGTGTCAACAATTATCTCGGAGACGGCGGCCAGCAAGGTGGTTCCACCATCACCCAGCAGTTGGTAAAGCTAACACAGAACTGGACCAAGGACCGCACCTACGCCCGGAAGATAAAAGAGTTGATACTGTCCGTCGAGCTGGAGCGTACTTATAGCAAGCAGGAAATCCTGACGGGTTATCTCAACACCGCTCCATACGGAGATATCCAGTATGGGGTGGAGGCGGCGATGCGCGACTATTTCCAGAAGAATGCCAAAGACATGACACTGGACGAGGCCGCGTTTTTGGCGGCTATCCCTAAGTCGCCATCCGTATATTCACCCTACGGAGCCAGATTCAATCGTCAGGAGCTGATTGGCAGGCAGCATTACATTTTAGATCTGATGCAACAACAAGGCTATATTACGGCGAAGGAGCGCGACAAGTCTAAAAAAGTTAATACCCTGAAAAAAATAAAGCCCCGGAAGCCCAAATATTCGAACATCAGAGCGCCATGGTTTGTCCTGACTGCCAAAGAAAGGTTGATCGAGGAACGCGGCGCCGAAACGGTCAAGCTGGGTGGTTTGAAAGTAACTACCACGCTTGATCTGAACAAACAAAAGGTAGCAGAAAAGGCGATTGCCGACGGCATGTACCGGGTACGTGCCCAGGGCGGTGATACGGCCGCGTTGGTATCCGAAGACGTAAAAACCGGACAAGTGGTGGCCCTTGTCGGCGGTCCGGACTTTCAAGACCCTGTGTTCGGACAGAATAATTACGCTCGCTTGAAACTGCCGCCCGGCTCCAGCTTTAAACCATATGACTATATTTCGCTGATAGAAAATACCGATCAGTTCGGTGCCGGTTCGGTATTATATGATGAATACGATTCCCTGCCGGGCTATCCCTGTACGGATAGAAGCCGCGACGGCAACTGTCTGCATAATTATGACTTCCGTACGCCCGGACCGCTGACTCTGCGCTATGCATTGGGCGGCTCCCGGAACATCCCGGCAGTAAAAGCTATGCTTATCGCCGGTGTCGATAAAACCATTAAAACGGCGGGCAAACTGGGGCTGGAAGACACCGGCAACGAAAATATCAAAGGCAGCGGCTACCACTGTTATAGCGACGAGAAACTGACCAAGGAATCCCAATGTTACGCCTCGTCAGCCATCGGTGACGGTGCCTACCTGAAGCTTGATGAGCATGTCCATGCCTTTAGCACCATATCGCGAAACGGCCGGCTGATACCGCAGACATACATACTCAAAATCGAAGACGCCAGAGGCAAGGTGATCGACGAATGGAAACCGTCGGAAGGCAAACAAGCGGTACGACCGCAATCGGCATACATAGTAGCCGATATCTTAAGCGATCCCCGGGCAAGTTATATGGCTCGAAAAAGCCATGAATTCAACGGCTGGAAGTTTTCGATGAAGACCGGTACGACGAACGACTCCAAGGACGGCTGGATGATGGGATTTTCAACACGCTATTCTACGGGAATCTGGGTCGGTTACCACAACCGGACAGTAGAAATGAGCGGGTTCATGGAAAGCATGACTCAACCTATCTGGGTAGATTATATGTACAAAGTCCATGAGAATTTGGAACCTGAAGAAAGAGAAAAGCCCAAAGGTATCCAGGAGCTGCCGGCTTATGTGGTACGTAGCCATGTAGGTGCCAGCTCGATCGAACCGGGACCGTCGACCGATCTGTTCCCTTCTTGGTATAAGAAAGGCACGCGCAATAAAAACGCCACCATAGACAAGGTCTCAAACAAATTAGCGACCGATTGTACCCCACCGCTAGCCAGAATTACCGGCTATAACGCACAAGCCAATGAGTTTTCCGGTGACAAATTCCACGGCGGCGGAGGTGGTTATAGTACCAGCACGAACGAAAAGGATGACATACATAATTGCGAGGATGCCAAACCGATAGTAACTCTAAGCGCCCCGGGCAGTTGTACCGATTCTTGTATCTTTACGGCGACTGTCAGGCAAGGCACGCATCCGATATCCAGCGCCGAGTTCCCCGGCACACTGAATTTTTATGTAGATGGTAACCAGGTCGCTTCCCGCCACATAGGCGCCAGCCCGGATAAGGAATCCTATAAATACAAGGTTGCGGTTTCCGGTAAGAAAACCGTGCGGGCACAGATAATCGACAGCGTGTTATATGACTCCAGCGATAGCCGGTCCGTGTCCTTCAGCAGTAACAATGAATCCGAAGATTTTGAGATTACCGGAGCATCAGCTGGCGGGGGCGATGTCACCGCATCCTGGGATGGTGGCAGCGGAACGGTCAAAGTTTACCGGGAAGACAACGACCACTTAATATGTCAAGCGTCGGCTTCGGCTGGCGTATGTTCCGGTTCGTGGGGTCCGGGCGGAGAACCGGACGGGATTTATGCCAGAAGTGGCAGCGAAGAAGATGAATATGATTTCTAACCTTCTTAAATAACTTTCGCGAATATCATCTTACCGGACTCGGTCTGGTGATAACGGCTTATTTCGACATCGACAGTCTTGCCGATCAGCCGGTACGCGTTCTCAACCACGACCATGGTGCCGTCTTCCAGATAACCCACGCCTTGATTCCTGCCGCTTCCCTTTTGCACTATCTTAACTTTTTTCTTCTCGCCGGGCAGGATAAGCGGCCGCATGGTTAGCGCCAACTCGTTGATGTTAAGGACTTTGACACCTTCTACCGTAGCTACCTTGTTAAGGTTATAGTCGGTCGTGTAAAGGTCCGCTGACAGTTTCTTAGCCAGGCGGATAAGTTTGTCATCGGTAGCCTTCTCGTCGGGAAATTCCTGCCGGTCTATAGTAACCGTACAATGTTTATTTTCCTGCAGTCTGTTAGCCACATCCAGCCCGAAGCGGGCCCGTTCGCGTTTTTGCGAATCGCGGCCGTCGGCTAATAGCTGAAGTTCTTTCAGGATGAATTTCGGTATTACCAGCTCGCCATGTACGAAACCAGCGTTCACCAGCTCGATTATCCGGCCGTCGATAAGGGCGCAACTATCAAGGATGAGTTTTTTGTTCTTGGCCATGCGTACGGCGCTCCCGGCCGTCCGTTTGTAGAACAATAAGGCTATGATGCCCAGTAGCAGTAATGTTTGGATTATATCTATTATTTCCATGAGTTACCTATTTCTTTAAGTATGTATTAAGTGCTTCTTTTATGTTTGTAACCGGCTTTAGGATCTTGTCGGCCTTTCCTGTCAGCTTTGGCCCTATCACCGTGTCGAATCCGAGCTTTTTGGCTTCGGCTATGCGCTTATCGCCAAAGTTAACCCGGCGGACTTCGCCGGAGAGGCCGACTTCGCCGAACACCACCGCATTCCCTTTGAGCTGCAAGCCTTTGGCGGCCGAACCGATAGCCATGCATATCGCAAGATCCGCCGCCGGTTCGCTGATTCTGATGCCGCCGACGATATTGATGTAGATGTCCTGATCGGCGAGGTTCAACTTGGTGCGTCTTTCCAGCATGGCTACCAGCAGATTGACGCGGTTAAGGTCTATTCCGCTGGCGGCACGCTTAGGATAACCGTATGACGTTTTGTTGACCAAGGCCTGGACTTCGACCAATACCGGCCGCATGCCCTCCATGGTCGCCAATACTACCGATCCGTCGCTTTCCTGTCGTTCGGCTAATAAGCTGGCCGACGGGTTTTCTACTTGAACCAAGCCTTCGTTTTTCATCTCGAATATGCCCGCCTCATTGGTAGAGCCGAAACGGTTTTTGACGCTTCTGAGCAGTTTGAATCCGCCGTAGCGGTCACCCTCCAGATTCAGTACTACATCAACCACATGCTCCAGGATTTTCGGTCCGGCTATCGAACCTTCTTTCGTAACATGACCGACCAGAACAACCGCCGTATTCGCTCGTTTAGCTGCGTTCATTATCAGATGCGTGCTGTTGGTAATCTGGCTCACACTGCCGGCTGACGATGCCACGGCACCGACCGTCATGGTCTGGATAGAATCAACGAACACGACGTCATAATCTTTCGAAGAAATGGTAACCGCGATGTCATCGGCGCTGGTAGATGTAGCCAAAGCCAGTTTGGAATTATCAACACCCAATCTATTGGCCCGTAAAGCTATCTGGTGCGCCGATTCCTCGCCGCTGACATATAAGACAGAGTTGTTTTTGGCAATGTTAGCAGCCGCTTGGAGTAACAAGGTGCTTTTACCGATTCCCGGCTGACCGGCGGTTAAGCAGATGCCACCTCGGACAAAGCCGCCGCCCAAGACATTATCGAAGTCTTTGATCCCGCTGGAAATCCGGCTCGAGGTTTCTTTTGATTTGGCATTTTTGGCTTCAATTGTTTTAAGAACATCCCCGGAACCAGCAGAGCCGCCGACGCTGACCAGCCCCGGTTCTTCCTGGATGGTGTTCCATTCACCGCACACGCTGCATCTCCCTGCCCATGCCGAATGCTGTGCGCCGCAGTTACTGCAGACGAACCTGGACGTTTGTTTTTTGGCTGCCATTACAGTCTAGTGTAACATTGACCGAATTATTCCGACGGGGGATTCTCGGGAGGATTTGTTTCTACTTCGCTAAGCACCCCCCGTACATAATCCTCGCTTGCCTCGCCTATGCGCGGTATCATACCCAAAGTGCCCTCCCTGACCGCTTTATAAAGGCCATTGTAAGACAGGGTAGCGCCATCGATGGCAATATTGTATGGGAACTGCTCAAGGTCATCGGTTGGCTCCCGGAAAGTCCAGGCATTTTTAATCAGAGAATTCCAAGTCATGGTAGCCACGCGACTTGACACGTCAGGATTACTTTCTGCATAGCCCTTAAAATAATCTTCATCTATCGGTATATCCGTGTCGTCCTCGGCTTTTACGTTAATCCCCATCGCCCTCCATATCCTGACCATCCGGTTCAACTGTGATAAACCCGCCTTGGACAAACCCTCACCGGAAAGAATCAGACGCGACGGTACACTCTCAAATCCATCTTTAAGATTGGCCATAAGGTTACTATTATACTGTTATTTTGACGGATAAGCAATACTATCTGATTGCCTTTTCATTGATACTATTGCTGTCCATAGCCTGGTAGAGTTCCTGCTGCTGGATGACCAGCTCGTTGCGTTCCTTGATAAGTTCATTGTAACGGTTTATCAGCTGTTTGGTCTCATTGACCAGAACATTATATTCGTCGATGGCATTGTTATAAGGGGAAACCTGACTGTTATATTCTTCTATCCGATCCTCCGCCAAAAGCCGGTTCAGTTCTTGCTGACGCTCATTTATCTCTGTATTTTTAGCATCTAAAACGGCTTCGTTAGAGGTTATAGTCTGTTTTAAATCCGCTAATTGCCGTTCGTAAGCCTTAGCCTTGTTCCCGATATCGATGAATGTCTGCTCATAGTCTTCGGAGTAATCCACTATCTTGCTACGGTCATTGAAATATTTCTTGTAATGATTTTCAAGTTCAGGGTTCAGATTACGAACTTCCGTACCGAGAATAGAGTGTAATTCGGTCGGCACTACGCCGGGGTCCATGGCGCGATAGTTCTCAATAGTTTTCTTGATCCGCTCATTATCCAGGGTTCTGAAGAAGTCGGCCGTCATCTTATCGACTTCCCGTCTCTCCTTGCTGCCGAGCCGTTCATACATGGCATGAAGGACTTCATGCGCCGCCGTAACTTCGACGACTCCGCTTAATCTTGGATCAGTTACATCAAGCAGATAGATCCCGTCTCCGTTTATGAAGCACCCGAGTACTATGGTCTGCTCCTGGGCCTTACAATGAGTATTAAACTCCTGTTTCCCATCAAGCTCCGGGTGATTGACATAAAAGACCCGGCGGGCGGTGTCCTTCATGGTCGTGTCATCGGCAAGTCCGGCTATGCGCGCACTCGGTTCATAACCCCGCAGATGCAACCAATCATAAATAGCCTGAGCGTTGGTAAAACCAAAGACGGCGACAGCCAGAAGCAACACAACTATCAGCCAGCTTATCGTATTTTTTATGCGCATAAATACAGCACCCAGTATAAAACAGGCGGGGAAGTTAGGCTACGGCGGCGGCTTCTTTTTTGCCGGAGAAGAAAATCTTGCCTTTTTTTACACCGATATTTATGACCGTGCCTTTGCCGTATCTGCCGGACAATAGTCCGTCTGAAATCTCATCTTCCACGGTATCTTGCAGGAGCCGGCGCATTGGACGCACGCCGTTCTGCGGATCATAACCTTTCTCGACCAGTAGCTTCTTGGCGGACTCACTGAGCCTGACGGCGAGACCCTGGCGTACCAACCGATCGTTAAGCTCCTTAAGCTGGAGATCCAGTATCCTGGCGACTTCGGGCTTGGTGAGCGCTCTAAAAACGATTGTCTTATCTATCCTGTTTAGAAGTTCCGGCCGCATGGTTTTTTTCAAACTTTCCATCACGTTTTCCTTGTTCGATTCATGGAGTTCTACGAGATCCTCTATATCTTTTCTGGATTCTACTCTAAAGCCGAATTGCGATTCCTTCTGCAGCTTTTCGGCGCCTATATTGCTGGTCATTATCACTATGGTGTTCGAAAAATCAATTTCCCGGCCTTTGCCGTCAGTCAACCGTCCGTCTTCCAATATTTGCAGCATCATATTGAAAACGTCGGGATGAGCCTTCTCAATCTCATCGAACAGTACCAAGCTGTACGGCTGGCGGCGAATTTTATCAGTCAATTGTCCGCCGTCGTCATATCCTACATAGCCGGCAGGCGCCCCCATCAGGCGGGAAACATTGTGGTGCTCACCGAATTCACTCATGTCTATCTTTATCAGAGCGTTTTCACTGCCGAAGAATTCCCGAGCTAAAACTCTAGCGAGTTCAGTCTTACCGACGCCGGTAGGACCCAGGAAGATGAACGAGCCGATAGGCCGTTTATCGTCGGTAACTCCGCTTCGGCTGCGGCGTACTGCCGAAGATACCGCTGCAATAGCTTCTTGCTGACCGATGATGTATTTGCTTAACGTTTTCTCCAGATTCAATAAATAGCGGGCCTCACTCCTGATTACCTTCGACACCGGCACACCGGTAATCCGGGCAACCACCTCCGCTACATCATCACTGGTAAGTTTGATGATTTTCCCATCATTATATTTGGATTGCAGCTTGATGATTTCTTCGCTCAGCCGGGAAGCCTTGGTCTTCAGATTGGCCGCGGTCTCATAATCCTCAGCGGTGGCGGCATCTTCTATCCTGACCTGCAATAAGCGAAGTTCCTTTTGGGCCTTGCGTAATTCAGGCGGCGTCTTGCCTTTGCCGACACGTACATATGCCGAAGCTTCATCTATAAGGTCGATAGCCTTGTCCGGCATGAACCGGTCGTTGATGTATCTTTTGGCAAACCGTACCGTGTCTTCGATTACCTCGTCGCTGATTTTTACATTATGAAACGATTCATAATGCTTCCTCAGACCGCGCAATATACCGACGGTCTCGGTGTCGGTAGCTTCGGGGACTATAACCGGCTGGAAACGCCTTTCTAAAGCCGCGTCTTTTTCTACGTGTCTGGTGTATTCGGCTATGGTGGTAGCGCCGATAAGCTGTATCTTGCCTCTGGCCAATGCCGGTTTGAGCATATTGCCGGCATCCATAGCGCCTTCTGCTGCACCGGCGCCGACTATCAGGTGTATCTCGTCGACAAATACGATTGTTTTCTTATCCTGTTCCAGCTCGGTCATGACTTTTTTCAGCCTGTCTTCAAATTCACCGCGATACTTGGTACCGGCAATCATGCTGGCCAGGTCAAGCATTATCAAACGTTTGCCGATGAGGCTGTCCGGGACATCCTCCGCAATGATACGGGCCGCGAGTCCTTCCACTATAGCGGTCTTCCCTACTCCGGGTTCACCGATGAGTACGGGATTATTCTTGGTACGCCGGCTTAATATTGTTATGACTCGTGCCAGCTGGGCATCCCGTCCGATTACCGGATCAAGCCCGCCCTGGCGAGCCTTGGCGGTAAGATCGGTCCCAAAAAAGTCCAGGGCGGTTTTGCGGCCTTTTTTCTGTTTGCGTGCCGCGCTCAGATGGCTGCTGTTACCCTGCTGACGATTTAGAAACTGTTCCAGTTCGCCGAGCAAAGGCTCTACGGCTACGCCCATGGAACGCAGCATTTCACTGGCACGGGCGTTCTTTTGGCTTAAGATGCTAAACAGTATATGTTCGGTACCGCAGTTTTCCTGGTTGTAATCCTGTGCAATCTCATAAGCCATGTTCAACGTGAGTTTTGCAACCTCGCTCAGCCCCTTGGAAACAACCGATCCGAGGGGTGCCGGATTCACGTTCAGGGCCAGCTTGGCCTTCTGCAAGGTAACGCCGGCATTATCCAGCATCTTCGCACCTATGGAGGCTTCCTGCGCTAAAACGCCGAGCAATAAGTGCTCGGTACCGACATAAGGACTACCGGTACTTCTGGCAATACCGTCCGCATTACGTAGACTGGCTAATGCGTTCTCGGTCAGATGATTCAAAAAATCTTGGAAATCTGCTGATGGAGGCATGCCCCTATTATACCAATTAGCACTCAATATGCAAGAGTGCCAAAATTGTACTGTTTATCCCTGTTGACGCTTCGCTCGTGTCTACGAAACAGTCCCCGGGACTGTTTCGGATCAAGAGTGCTAATTTGGATTTTTTTCTTGCTTGGATTCGGGCTGTTCGTCGCCGTGTTCTTCTATGGCTTCGAGTAGGCTGGATTCCAATTGTTCCTTCTTCTTTAGTTTCTGGCCGCCCTTGGGTTTAGAGGTAGAAGGCTCGGTCTTCGGCGTTTCCTTTTCGCCGCCTCCGCTCTCGGACACTATGTCAAGCTCATATCCGGTCAGCTTGCTGGCTAGCCGTACATTCTGTCCATTCTTGCCGATAGCGATACTTAACTGGTCTTCAGGCACCATGATGACAGCTTTTTTCTCCGCTTCATCTATATTTACGTTCGCTACTTTGGTCGGACTCAGGGCATTTTCAATAAACTGCTGGGGTGATTCATTCCACACTATAATGTCTATCTTCTCTTGCTCACCTACTTCGCTCATCACAGCGTTTACGCGCGTACCGTGACCGCCCACGAAAGTTCCTACCGGATCGACTCCCGGCACCGTGCTGGCGACCGCTATCTTACTGCGCACACCGGCTTCGCGGGCTATAGCCTTTATGGATACTGCGCCGCTTTCCATCTCGGGCACTTCCGCGCGGAACAGCCACTCCATGAATTCAGTATTACCGCGGGAGACCACAAGTTGAGGACCGCGAGATGTGCGTTCCACATCTTTTAAATAGATCTTCAGGCGCTGTCCGGGATAGTATTTTTCGCCTTGGATCTGCTCGCTAGCCGGCATGATAGCCTGTGTCTTACCCAGATCCAAACGTACAATACGACCTTCCACGCGCGAAACTACGCCATTGATCACCGTGCCGATTTTGTCCTGGAACTCATTGATAATGATTTCGCGTTCTGCTTCGCGTAACCTTTGCAGGATTACCTGCTTAGCAGTCTGGGCAGCTACCCGGCCAAAGGCCTCCGGCTGTTCCTCTATCTCTACTACATCGCCGGCTTTGGCACCTTTTTTGTATTTCTGTGCATCCGTAACGGTTATTTCGAAATGCTCGTCTTCGATATTTTCGACGACTTCTTTGGAAGTATAAATACTGATTGTGCCGGTATTAAGATTTATCTCCGTGCGGATTTCTTGTTCGCGCTCACCGAAATCCTTTCGATAAGCGGCGGCCAAGGCCTGCTCAACCACTTCTTTGACCGAATCTTCAGGTAAGCTCTTCTCTTCGGCGATGGATTTGATAACCACTGCCAGCTGCTTAAAATCTAATTCCATAGTTGTTTAATCCTTTTTAATTAATCTAAATCAAGTCTTTATGCTTGGATTGTGAATGAAAAAAGCCGACCGCTGTGGCCGACCGATATAGTCGATTATACATAAATCCCCGGCAGGCCGCAAACTATTTTTCGGGTTCGGTTTCGCGTTCGGGATATAATCCGGTTTCCCTGATAGCTTCCGCCCCTTCGTTCAGAGCCTGTTCAAATTGGCTTCTGGCTAATTTTAATTCCCCCTCCAATCTTTCGATCCGGTCATACGCCCGGCTAGCTCTGGCGGTAGCGAACCACATATTTTGCCGGGAACGTTCCGCTTCAGTCTGAGCGCGAAGCTCCGGATCCCTGGCTATCCTTACCGCCTGAAGCGCCCGTCGGAGCGCGGCTCCGCCCCATGCGCCGCCGTATACGTCGTTTTTTAAATACTCTTCTATTTCCTTAGGCAGACGTTCCAGTAGTAAGCTGCCTCTTACGAAAGCTATCTCGCCGGCTTCCTGCTTGGCTTTTATCTCTTCAAACCACCGGTGTTGGAGCTTTAGCTGCTCGTCTGTCCATTGCGGAATATCGCCTTTTACTTCTCTATCTGCCTGCTCCGTTCCAGCTTGTGACTCCGCATATACGCTCAAGTCAAAGGCATATCGTCTTTTCGTAGCGATGTATAATTTGTCAATCGCATAGGTTTCGATCTGACGGATACGTTCCTTTGTCAAACCAAGCCTGTATCCAGCCTCGTCTAGAGTATGCACGTCGGCGTATCTACGGCCCAGGACATCGAACAGTAACTCGGCGCCGGATCTTTCGCGGCCCGTCGGGGATTTGTCTTCAGCGAATTCTTCATCAGAGAACTCATCCACAGATGGTGCTTCTTCAGACATTTCTTCTTCTAAAGCTTCCTCTTTGGATAGGCCCAAGCCGGTGCGAAGATTTAATACTTTGCGTTCCCTATGGGTAAGTCCGGCTTGCTCCAGCCATTGATCCAGCAATAACTTATCAAGTATTTCATCCTCGCTTATTCCGTAACTTTCCGCCGCCACCAAACGGTTAAGCGTACCTGTCTCGCTCTCCGGATCCTCAACGGGCTCCACTGCTTCTTCTACGGGCGAGAAGTCCCCCGGCGGCAGGCCGTGTAGCACCTTTTTACTCTTACTGCTCACCGGTGGCAGAAGCTTGGATTCCGTCATCAGGTGATCCATGATTTTTGCGACAGCATTGGCGAATATAGTCACAGCGTTCTTTTTGGCAGGCTTTTTTACCCTTCTAGCGCCTTCGAGCGTCGCCAGACAACCCATATGCATGACGTCTTCCAGGGTAAGGTCATCTCGTGTGGCGATTTCATCCCTCTGGGCGTATTTATATATCCATGACAGGCGCGTGGCGATCAAGGCCTCGCTGGCCGTTGGATCGCCAGCTTTGGCACCGGCTATCATCTCTTGCATCTCCGCCAGTGGGACACCAGGTCGCGGGCGGAAATGCAAACGTGCATCCGGCATTATGCCGGTAATTGCTTGGATCTGCCGCGCCTGGGCATCCAAATCATCTTCAAACTCTACTTGCGGCATCGGCAACTCACGCCGATGAACCATAGGTTCGGCTTCAAATTGCACCTCCGGCGAAGGAATATCGTAATAAGTCCCCATGTATATATTATTACAATAATATATCAAGTTTGTCAATATATTCTTCCCTGTTGTACAATGCCAGGATGAGCAAAAAGGTGAAGAGACTTTATTCGGATATAAAACCAAACCATTACGACCTGGGGCTGTCTTTGGACATAGATAAACGGCTTTTCTCCGGAACGGTGAAGATCAGGTTTAAAAAGACAGGCCGGCCTAGCAAACGGATAACATTTCACCAAAAAGACCTTAAGTTCACCGCCACTAAATTGAAAAGCCTTTCTAAAGATAAAGAGATCGTCATCAAGCGTATAAATACCCAAAGAAGCCTGGATGAAGTAAGACTGCACAGTGACGAAACACTGTTTCCGGGGGAGTACGAAGCGTATCTGGAATTCGCCGGTCGGATAACCGACCCGATGCACGGCCTGTACCCCTGCTATTTCGACCACGAAGGCAAGCAGAAAGTCATGCTGGCTACCCAATTCGAAAGCCATCATACCCGCGAAGTCTTCCCGTGTATAGACGAGCCGGAAGCCAAAGCAACGTTCCAATTATCGCTGGATGCCCCGGCCGGTTTAACCATCCTTTCCAACACCCCGCCGAAAGATCAAGCCAAGTCCGGGCAGCGGCTTATGACCACCTTTGAAAAAACACCGGTTATGAGTTCCTATCTGTTGGCTTTCATCATCGGCGAACTCCACTGCGTAGAAGCAGAGACGAAGACCGGCATTACCATGCGTACCTGGGCGACGGTTGCCCAGCCCGAAAAATTCCTGGAATACGCGAACAATGAAGCAGTGTCGGCCTTGGAGTTCTTTAGCGATTATTTCCAAACCCCTTATCCGCTTGTCAAATGCGACCAGGTAGCCCTGCCCGATTTTGAGAGCGGAGCCATGGAAAACTGGGGACTTATCACTTACCGGGAGATTGCGCTACTGGCCGATCCGGACAACCGTTCGCTGTCCACCGAACAGTATATTTCGATGGTCATCGCCCACGAGATATCGCATCAGTGGTTCGGCAACCTAGTTACCATGAAGTGGTGGGATGACCTCTGGCTGAACGAAAGCTTCGCGAGCCTGATGGAGCATATCGCGTTGGATCATACCCACCCAGACTGGCACTGGTGGGAACACTATGTAATATCCGATGTCCTGTCCGCGGCAAACCGGGATATATATAAGGATGTCCAGCCGGTCGGCGTGAATGTATCGCATCCGGACGACATACACACGCTATTCGATCCGGCCATCGTCTATGCCAAAGGCGGCCGTTTGCTCAAGATGATGCGCGAGTTCATAGGTGATACGGCTTTTAGAAAAGGATTGAAGAATTATTTTACGCAGAATGCTTATAAAAACGCTGAACGAAACGATCTATGGGAAGCATTATCTTCCAGTAGCAATGCCGCGGTCTCATCTCTTATGACACCTTGGATCGAACAATCTGGCATGCCGGTACTTACGGTAAAAAAAACCGGCAATACCATCAGTTTGAGCCAGGAAAGGTTTTTGCTCGAGGGAGAAGACAGTGGGGCAATCTGGCCCATCGCTCTGCTTTCGGACAAGCCGCTGGCTGAAAAACTCCTTGTTAAGAAAACGGACGAATTAAGCGCGAGCAAACCGGTAATTTTTAATGTATTGGGCAGCGGACATTATTTGGTCAATTATAAAAACAGGGATGAAAAACAGGCCCTGGCCAAGGCTATCGCCGATCGATCGATACCTACCGAAGGACGGATTATCCGTCTGAACGATATACTCCTGCTGGCTAGAAGGGGTGACACCTCACTGATTGAAGCTCTGGACATAATCAAGAATTGTCAGAACGAGCCGCGGGAAGCAGTGTGGAATATGATGAGCCGGGTGGTCGGGCTTGTACGTATGCTTACCGAGGGTGACGAAAAAACCGAGGCCGGGATCAAGAAATTAAGGGTCAAAATGGCGAACAATCAGTATACAAGACTCGGCTGGGAACAAAAGCCCGGCGAAGATCCGAATGACACTCTGCTGAGACAAACCGTGATCGGGATAATGCTCGCCGGAGAATACAAAGAGGTTATAGATAAATCTATAGCCATGTACGAGCAGACCAAAGATATAAGCCGTCTGCCAGCAGAAATCAGAACCGTGATATTAACCGCGGTCGTGAGATTCGGTAAAGCTAAAGAAATAGATAACCTGCTAAAAATATATGAGCAATCCGCCAACCCGGACCTCAAACTTGCCATCAGTCTAGCATTATGCGAAACGCGCGATCCGGCAATCGGCCAAAAGATAATCAAACGCACTATCTCAGAAGACGGAATCGCCCGTCCACAGGATATCTTCCGGTGGTACGCTTACCTCATGCGTAACCAATATACTCGGCAAACCGCCTGGCAGTGGATGACCATTGATTGGCAAAGACTGGAAAAGCTTTTCGGAGGCTCCAAGAGCTTGGATTACCTGCCGGTATATTCAGCCGCGCCTCTGACCACATTCGAGTGGTATGAAAAATACGAGGACTTTTTCAAGCCGCTGCTCCATAGACGCCAATTGGAACGGAATATCAAAATAGGCTTTTCGGAAATCAAAGCACGCATAGAGTGGCGCAAGCGCGAGGAACCGAAACTAAAGCGATATTTCGACTAGCTTCTTTCAGATATAGTCATCAGGAACGAACCGCAGAATACGATAGAGATGATTGGCGCGTTCGTGCTGGTGACGGCCTAAATCTCATCTATAAATTCAATCTCAAAATTTTCGCCAGAAACTTCGGCGGCGCTTAAGGTATATTCACCTCCCCATTGGTTGATCTCAACCCAACTGCGAGCCGCCAGGTTCATCTGTCGCAGTTTTTTGGCGGTTATATAATCAAAGCCGCTGCCCTGGGAGGCCGAGCTGCGATATTTGACCTCCACGAAATAAATACAATCATCTTTCTTAGCAATGACATCTATTTCGCACCATCTGGTCTTCCAGTTTTGATCGATTACTTTAAAACCACGGTTTTTCAAGTATTCAACCACCTCGTCCTCGGCCGCTTTACCGGAGACATTATGTAATGCCATGATAACCGATTATATCATCTGAAAACTAACACTTTTTGTCCGATCGGACACATTTTGTTAGTGTTTATGCCAGCTTGAGTATTGGTTTGTAGCTTAACCGGTGAAAACCGGTTATACCATGGACTCTGAGGGCATTGATATGTTTTTTCGTACCGTAGCCGACATGCGTTTCAAAGCCGTACCCGGGATAATCTATGGCAATTTTTCGCATATATTCGTCACGGGCAACCTTCGCTATGATACCGGCCGCGCTTACTTCCGGCACGGTCATATCGGCCTTGATAATACACTTGGAATTTTTAAGATGCTTCAAGTAATTTATGTTTCCGTCGATGATTATCTCATTTTCGTCACAGTTTAATGTGGAAAGGGCGCGGTTAATCCCCAACGATGTTGCTTCCGTTAGGCCCATGGAATCTATTTCTTGCGGGTTGACCCAGCCAAGAGTTACCGAAACAGACTCCCGGTAAATGCTTTCGGCAAATTTTTCTCGCATGTGTTTCGGCAAAAGCTTGGAGTCCGTCAAGCCGTCCAGAACAAAATCGCCCATTATGACCGCCCCGACCACCAACGGCCCGGCCCATGCACCCCGGCCAGCTTCATCAATACCTAATACGTAGCCCATCTATCGCTTTATTGTAGCAAAGCTCGAAGACAATATATTTGCAAATCATCGAACAATGGGAGTATCATCAAAATATTAAAAAGGAGGATAATAACAATGTTAAGTACGCTTGCTCATTCCCTTTATTCGGGTGACATATACGGACCGGCGGTTTCCGTGAGCTGGCTGGGGATCATCCTGGCGGTAGCGGCCGCAATGGTTATCGGCTCCATATGGTACGGACCGCTTTTTGGCAAAAGGTGGATGCAACTGGTCAAACTATCCAAAAAGGATGTTGGCAATCCTGTAGGCCCGATGCTGGTCATGGTGGTGCTGGCTTTCGTGCAGGTTTTGATCCTAGCGCATTTCATTAATTACGTAGGTTACTTCTACCCGGACTACAGCGAACTTGCGACCGGAGTACTGACCGGACTTTGGGCGTTCGTAGGGTTCGTGGTACCGGTGCTGGTGTCTAACGCCGTGTTTGCCAAAGGCTCCATGGAACTACTCAAAATGAATCTCGGCAACCAGCTGGTTACCTTGCTTGCTATCGGAGCTATCCTGGGTACGGTCAATTAGCTTTCTTGGGTTTTGAAGAGTCGGCTGATTCATCTTCGGCCGGTTTTTCTTGTTGGCCTTCGGGCTTTTTATCGCCGGCTTTTTGTTCGGGTTCGGTTGATTCTGTCTTTTCGCTCGATAGTTCTTTCGGTTCAGTATCTTCCCTCGTTTCACCGCTAGCTTCCGGTTGTTCTGGCGGTTTTTCCGGTTCGGGTATTTTGTTCACCGCTTCCTGATCGAAGTCAACGCTTGAAAGACGGGCTGATTTGCCGGTACGCTCGCGCATGTAGCTTAGGTAATTACGTCGGACCTTGCTGCGTTTGACGACTTGTACTTTGGTTATCGTCGGACTGTGCAAAAGGTAAGTCTTTTCTACGCCCACGCCGCTGGCGATCCGTCTCACGGTTATCGATGCCGTCAAGGAATTTTTGCGTGAAGTCCGGATGACCAAACCTTCGAAGACCTGTACCCTCTCTTTGTTGCCTTCGCGCACTTTTTGATGCACCTTTACAGTATCGCCGCTTCTCACGTCAACGACGTGCGGCTTCATGTATTTTTTCTCGACAGCTTTAATTACCGACATTGCTTCTAAAAACCTTGATTTTATTGCTTAGAGGCAAAGTATATCACATCTGTTAATGAAATAAAAGTCTGGTCGCGGAACCGTATAAATATAGCTGGTTCTAATAAGTTTTCAACTTACTACCCGATAAACTTCCTCTATGGTCGTCTGGCCATTGATGATCTTGAGTACGCCATCCTGAAGCATGGTCAACATGCCTTCCTCCACCGCCTTTTTCTCCAGCATCTCAGTCGTGATTTCGTTGGGCGGCAACCTCAGGAGTTTTTGAACTCCCGGCGTCATTAGCAACTGTTCGCGGATTGCTATCTGGCCTTTGTAGCCGAAGGGGTTTGCCTTGTTCGGTTTGGCTTTATACAAAGTAGCCTTACTTAAATCCGGTTTTTCCACTTTGGGAGGCAAGGTATCTATAACTTTTTGCAATTGGCCACGCAGTTCCTTATCCGGCTTGAACGGTTCTTTGGTGTAGTCGTCAAGTCTTCTGACCAGACGTTGGGCCATGATAAGGTGCATAGCGCTGGAAAAAAGCGGGTTGATCCCTATTGCATCGAGCATGCGGGTCAAAGCCGCTGCCGCTGAGGAAGCATGGAAGGTCGATAACACCAGATGTCCGGTAAGCGCACCCTGGAGAGCGGTCCTGGCAGTATCCCGATCCCTTATCTCGCCGACCATCACCACATCCGGATCAAGCCTAAGCACTGCCCTAAGATGATTCGCAAAACCCATCGCGTCCTGGTCACCGGCCACCGGTATCTGCACCACGCCGGGCAGGAAATATTCCACCGGATCTTCGAGAGTGATTATCTTGCGTTCCGGCGAATTCAATGTGTTGATAAGCGAATATAGCGTTGTGGTCTTGCCTGAACCCGTCGGTCCGACAATCAAGACCAAACCTGTAGGGTGTTTGATCACGTCGTCGACGGCAGAGCGTTCCTTTTCGCTTAGACCCAGATTATCCAGCTTGAGCAATTCCATCCTCAGATTAAAGATACGCATGACCACGTCCATACCATAGACTGTCGGCACGGTCTCAACGCGTAAGTTAACGGTGACTTCATCGCCCGTGGCAAGCTTATACTTGTGGTTTATATGGCCGGTCTGTGGGTCCGCGTTGCCGGTGGATACGTTTGCCGCAATCGCGATCGAAGAGAGCAGTTGATGATATTTTTCATGCGACAGTGAAGCAATCGGGTGAAGCACACCGTCAACCCGGATACGCACCCGCACTGCTTCTTTTTGGTTTTCCAGATGTATGTCCGAACCTTTGAGTTGGTAAGTCTGCTTGACCAGATAAGCCAGGATGTCGTCAGCCAAGACTTTATCCAACGTCTGTGTAACTTCAGTGAATAAGTCGATGTCGGTTTCCTTTGAAAGCTTGACGTCCTGATACTCGATTTTTTTCGGTGGGTCATAAAGCAGCATATAGTCCTTGAAGCCGGTGTCCGATATGAGCGAAAAGGATACCCTCTGGTCCAAAAATCTGTCCTGTAGGGTCTTCATGGTCTGCTGGGAAGTAGTATTGGTAACACCGAAATTTATATGATGCGGGTCGGCATATATCGGAATGGCGCGGTATTGGCGAAGCTCGTCCGAAGTGAGTAAATCCTTATAGAGCGGTTTTTCGCCGATAGAGGTATCGGCATAAGACAAGCCCAGCACCATGGCGCGGCGCTGAGTTGCTCGCTCTTCATTGACACGCGCATCTTGACTCATCGGTAGTTATTATACATTGACATAAGCTTTTTAAACTATGAACAAAACATTTTTAGCGCTAAGCTGTATTTTATGCGTATGCGACGGGAAATAATAGTAATAGCTCATAATATTCGTAGCGCGCACAACGTCGGTTCGCTTATACGCACCTGCGAAGGAATGGGCGTGGAAAAATTATTTTTGAGCGGTTATACACCTTATCCGCCTATTAACGGCGACCAGCGGCTACCGCATATAATAAAAAGATTGCAGAAACAGATCGATAAGACCGCGCTTGGTGCGCAAGATTATTTGTCTTGGCAGCACGAATCGGATGTCGAGAAAATATTCCGACAGTTGCGAGATCGAGGTTACAGTATCTGCGCCCTGGAACAATCGTCGAAAAGCCGGGATATAAGGAAGTTCAAGCCTCCGGACAAAATAGCTTTAATAGCAGGTAATGAGCTGAGCGGTTTGGAAGAAGCGATACTGGACGAGGCCGACTGCATCTTGGAGATCCCGATGTTTGGTAAAAAAGAATCGTTTAACGTTGTCCAGGCCTGTGCTATGGCACTGTTTAGACTACGGATTTAAGCGATAAATGTTAACATGTTTATAGATAAATTCGTACAATGACAAAACCAAAATCCCGAACACCAGGCAAGTACCCGCCCCATAGGCGCACAACATTCAAAAAACATTCGAAGCGTTATTTGAAGGTTTATACCCCTTATCTGCCAGTGGTCATCGGGCTGCTTATCGGGGTCGGTGTTTTATTTGCCGACAAACTTCATGATTCTAAATCCGTCCTAAGCTATGCTCCGTCCATATCAAGCAGTTCCCTGCTCGATCAGACCAATCAACGCAGAACCCAGCAAGACATAGGCAAACTGGCGATAAACCAAACCCTTGCCCGCGCCGCACAGTCGAAAGCCGAGGACATGGCCGCCCGTAATTATTGGTCTCATCAAACGCCCGACGGCAAACAACCATGGTATTTTGTAAAAAAGGCAGGTTATGAGTACAGCCGGATAGCCGAAAATCTGGCTTATGGATTCAATTCCAGCAAGGATACCATAAACGGCTGGATGAACAGTAGCGGCCATCGTACGGCAATGTTGGGTGACGACTTTTCGGATGTAGGGTTCGGCATAGCAAACGTAGCCGATTACCAGGGCAAGGGAGAAGAAACCATAGTCGTAGCTTTTTACGGCAAACCTAGTACTCTGGCATCAAACAAAGTCGAGGCTGACTTTTCCGACAAAGTGCCGACCACTATCAGCTTTATACAAACCCTGAGCGGTGGAAGCTGGCCGTGGATAAATTTTCTAAGCGGACTACTTATCGGCGTGATAGCGATGTATCTGATAGCCAAACATTCATTGAAACTGCGCCGGAAAATACGGCACGGTGAAGAATACATATTGCGCCACCCTGCACTCGATATGAGTCTGCTGGCCCTGCTGGTACTACTTATATTACTGTCTCAAACAGCCGGTTTCATCCATTAGTTATTGGAGCTTTATACTTGTTTCGCCAAACAAATTTTTAGCAGTAGCTAAAAATTCCTCGCTGGGATCAACCAGCGTCGGTATTTTAATAACCTGTTTGTCATCATCGGGTCCTATGACCAGTACTACCGGGACAAGTCCCGGCGTTTTGTCTATAGCTGTTTTCAGACCAGCGAGAGCATGTTGATCGCCCGTACTCGGAACCCTTATGTAAATCCTGGGTCCGGAATTCTTGGGTAGTTTATCGTCGGTAATATAGCCACCGGATTCTTCCAGCGCTATCTCTTTCGCTGAGTCCACTATAATTTTGGCTTCCTCAGTGTTTCCCTGCCGGCCTTTTCGCGACACTTTGCCGCTTATCAGCAATACCAGATCGCGTTTCCACAGCTCGGGAGTTTTTTCATGCACGCCCGGGAAAACGACCAGCTCGATATCACCGCTCATGTCGGCGACACGGATAAAGGCCATCCGTTTGCCATTCTTCGCCGTTATTTCTCTTAGTTCCGTTATCGAACCGCCTACGGTGAGTCTTTCGCCTTCCTTTTTTTGCGGCACATCGGCTATGGGCACGGCTTCTTTTTTAAGGATATCCTGATATTCCACCAGGGGATGGCTTGATAGATAAATGCCGAGCAGTTCTCTTTCCCAGGCAACTTTTTGCCGGGGCGACAACTCGGAGGAGGCGGGTAAAAAGCTGAATTTTACTTTTAGTTCGGCATCATCGAGCCTGTCTCCGAACAAATCGGTCTGGCCGCTTAAAAGATCCTTCTGCCGCCGGCCGCCAAAAGCCAGCATATTTTCAAGGTTTTCTACCAGGATCTGCCGGTCGGCGAAAATATCCAAAGCGCCGGCTTTGACCAGGCTCTCTAAAGCCTTGCGATTAACGGCCTTAGTACTTACATTGGACAAAAAACTTTCCAAGTCCTTGAACCCGCCAAGCTTTTCGCGGTTGTTTATTATCTCTTCGACCGCTCCCGACCCGACATTTTTGATGGCATGCATGCCGAAGCGTATTTTTTCGCCAGCTTCATCATGAATGACCGCAAACTCGCCGAATGATTCATTAACGTCGGGTGGCAATACCTCGATGCCCATGGATTTGCACTCGGATATCTCTATAGCCAGACGGTCGGTATCATCATAGTCGCTGGTCATCAGTGCCGCCATGAACGCCGCCGGGTAATTGGCTTTTAGATAAGCCGTCTGGTACGCTATCATGCCATAACAGGCCGCATGAGCCTTATTGAATGAGTAATCGGCAAAAGGCTGTATCTGCTCCCATATTTTTTCCGCTTCTTTTTCAGACAAGCCCTGTTTTTTGCAACCTTCTAAGAACCTTGGCTTTTCCGATTGCATGATGTGACGGTTCTTTTTGCCGATAGCCTTTCTTACAAGGTCGGCTTCGCCGGGCTTATAACCTGCTAAAAGTTGCAGAAGCTCTATTATTTGTTCCTGAAAAACCATTACGCCGTAGGTGTTTTTCAATATCGGCTGCAGAGAAGGATGAGGGTACGATATGGTATCGGGATTGTTTTTTCCGGCGATAAAACGAGGAATTTCCGGCATCGGACCCGGCCTGTACAATGCGACCATCGCGATTATATCCTCGAATACAGTGGGCTTCAGATCCTTCAGATAGCGCTTCATGCCAGCAGACTCAAGCTGGAAAACACCAGTCGTGTCGCCCTTTTGCAACAGCTCAAACGTCCTTCCATCATCCAACGGGAGATTATCGATGTCGATATCCTTGTTATAGACCCTGTTGACTATACGGAGTGTATTGTTGATTATCGTCAAGTTTGACAGACCGAGGAAATCCATTTTTAAAAGCCCGATTTTTTCAATCGGTACCATCGAATACTGGGTGGCTATCACGCCTTTTTGGGCCTTTTCGAGCGGAGTGAATTTTACTATATCATCCGGCGCTATGACAACTCCGGCCGCATGTACGCCATGGCTTCTGATAGTGCCTTCCAGGTTCATCGCCAGATCGAATACTTTTTTCGCGTCTTCATTATTCGCATATTCCTTCTTGAGTTCGGAATTGCTCTTGAGCGACTCGACTAAGGGTATATGCCGGCCCTGCACAGGAGGGGGGATCATCTTAGCCAGCCTATCGGCTTCGGCATAAGGCACCTGAAGAACACGCGCTACGTCGCGTACGGCGTTTCGCGCAGCCATGGTGCCGAACGTAACAATGTTGGCAACCCGGTCCTCGCCGTATTTTTCCACACAATATTGGATAACTTCATCGCGGCGGGTATCCTGTATATCGATGTCAAAGTCCGGCATGCTGATCCGATCCGGGTTTAGAAATCTTTCGAACATGAGATCATACTTAAGCGGATCCAACTCGGTTATCCGAAGGCCGTACGCTACTATGGAACCGGCACCGCTGCCCCGTCCCGGCCCGAACACTATGCCCTGATCCTTGCCCCAGTTTATGAAGTCGGCGACGATGAGAAAATAACCGTCAAAACCCATCTTTTCTATTACATTCAGCTCATATTCGGCGCGCTCTACGATGTTTTTCGGCAAGCTCTTTTTGATTTCCGGCAATTTATCTGAAATTTTCGGTTCCTGCAAATACCTGTTAGCAAGGCCTTGGAAAGTCAATAACTCCAAATAACTCTTCTCTGTTTCGCCTTTAGGTACCGGGAATTTCGGGATCAGATAATTGCCCAGCTCTATCTCAATTTCGCATCTATCGGCTATGGCTTTACTGTTGGATACGGAGCTAGGATGCTGCTTGCCCCACCGGGCGATTATATCTTTCGGGTCGGTCACATAAAGTTCGAATTCCTTGAGTGTCATCCGGTCTTCGTCTGACAGAAAAGCACCGGTCTGCACACACAGCAGGATCTCGTGCGCTTCTTGATCGTCCTTTTCCAGATAATGGGCATCGCCGGTGATGACGGTAGGTATATCGAGTTCTTCGGCGATTTTGAAACTTGCGTCCGTAACTTTTATCTGTTCATCCCACGCGCTAGTGTGATGCGGATGTCCATGATCCTGAATCTCGATGTAATATCGGTCACCAAAAACTTTTTTGTACCATTTTGCGGTTTCTTTGGCCTGGGCTATTTGGTCCTGACGTATCGCGTCACCGAATTCACCGTTGATACATCCGGACAGTACAATGAGCCCTTCGCCGTATTTTTCCAGCAATTCCTTATCAATCCTCGGCTTATAATAAAACCCTTCCAGATTGGAGATGGTACTTAGGCGCATCAGGTTCTTATAACCTTGGTTATTCATAGCCAGAAGAGTCAGATGAAAATATTGTTTGTCTTTGGCCGGATCCTTATCAGTATATCGGCGGGGAGCAATGTACGCTTCCAAGCCGATGATCGGATTGATGCCGCTTTTTTTAGCCTGGGTGTAGAATTCTACTGCTCCGGAGAGAGTACCGTGGTCCGTCATGGCTATAGATTCCATACCCATGGACTTTACCCGGCTGATTAGTGCCGGAATTTTCGTAAGTCCGTCCAGCAAAGAGTACTGCGTATGATTATGCAGATGTACAAAGTCCGCAGGCCCGAGCTCGCCGCTTGCCTTGTTTTTGGTTTTTTTGTTTGATCGTGAAGTATCGGACAAGACCGTTAACCCTCGCTTTTTCTATGTTGATTATAAACCAATCCCGGTTCTTTGACTGTTGTTAAAAGTCGCACGAATGTCAAACCGATACGCCGAAAAGTTTACCGATGAAATAAGTTATGGTCATAGCTAAAGCTCCGCCGGCGACAACCCTCAGGATGGCTTTGCGGGCCTTGGCACCACCGACGCGGGCACTCAGATAGCCTGTTATCGTCAAAGCAAAGATTACTGATATGAAAGTAGCCCAGATTCTTTCTTGGGGTGGTGGCAGCAGAATTACACTCATCGGAATGGATGCACCGATAACGAACGCCGCAGCCGAGGCATAGGCCGCATGCCAGGGATTGGTAAGCACATCCGGATTTATACCAAGCTCCGCTTCGACGTGCGCCCTGAAGGGGTCATGTTCTGTCAGCTCTTTGGCCACCTGTTTCGCTGTCGCATCACTTAAACCTTTTTTCTTGTAGATGCTTTCCAATTCGGAAAGTTCTTCCCTGGGAAAATTTTTAAGTTCGTATTTTTCTTTTTCCAGCAGCGCCTTTTCGCTATCGCGCTGAGAGCTTACCGATACATACTCACCGGCTGCCATTGACATCGCGCCGGCAAGAATCCCCGCCAACCCCGCTGCAAGGATTATGCCTTTATTGCTAGTGGCACTCGCTACACCGACTACCAGGCCGGCAATCGATACTATGCCGTCGTTCGCACCCAAAACAGCCGCACGCAACCAGTTCAGTTTCGAACTGCTATGATTGCTATGAAATTCCGGATGTTTCTTTTGTTCCGGCATTTCCTTCAATTATTTCTTGAGGAACTTAGCCAGATCAGCCTTGGCGTTTTTGGCTTCGGCGATCATTTTTTGCAGATCAGGATCATCCGCTTCTCCGCTATGAAGTGCGCTGAGTATAAGCTTGACTTTCTCTTTGGTATCTTTTGCCGCAGCGACCCGTTTTTTAAGTTCCGCGGCGGCACCTTTTTTGGCTTTTTTTAGCTTCGCATCGGCATCGGACAATAAAACGTTCAGTTCGCCATATAATTTTTTAAGCTGTTTCTCACTGTCAATCTTGGCCTGGTTTGCCGATTTTGCCAATTTTTTGCGTGTTCGTTTTCCGCTACGCGGAGCGGATAATAATCCGGCTACATAACCGACACCGGCCGCTATAGCCGCACCTATCGCTAGTTTGCCTTCACGTTTCATTTCCTACCCTTTTTCTTCTTGTTTATCTTTTCCGCAGTGCTCGCAACCTTCTCGCTGATGTTAGCGATGATCTTCATCAATGCTACCGGGGTCGCCGTCTTTTCGAAGAACGAAGCTACTTCTTCTGCCTTATCAACGGCATGCTCGGCGTAATCCGTGATGTGCTTGATCTGGCGGGTTATTTGAATAAATCTGACTAACAGTATGATGGCCAGTAATAAGAACAAAGCCAACATGACCGAGAGAATAATGACTAACGCTTCAAACCACCTAGAATCCATGTCTTAAATTATAGACTATCTTGTCAATTATTCACCCTTGTCTTTATATGCGCTAAGACTTCGTCTTTCATGTCCGAACGCTGAAGTGCGAAATCTATGACCGTTTTCATATATTCGAGTTTATTGCCGGTATCATAAAACTTACCGCCTTTGACCTTGAGTGCCCATACTTTATGGCCGTCACCGGCCATGCGCTGCAATGCCGGCTGCATAATGAACTCCTGGTCCGGCTTAAGGTTCTTCATATCTTCTTTAAGGTAGTCGAAGAGATTAGACTCAAACAGATAGCCGCTTACCGATGCGGTCTTTGAACGTACCTTTTCGTAGCTTCCCGGTTTTTCGAATATTTTATCCACGGCTATGACATTACCGTCGGCCTGTTCTTTACCGACTACGTAAGCGTATTTTTTGTAATCGTCCTTCTGGTCCGCCTCGACGCAAGTCAGGATATTTCCGCCATATTTATCGTGCGCTTCTATGAGCTGTCGGAAGCGGCTAGGTTCCGCTACAACAAAATCGTCGGCAAAAGCGAATATAAACGGGCCGTCGCCCAGTAGATGTTCGGCATTAAGCAAGGGTGTAGCGTTGCCGTAAGGGCCTTTTTGCCTGATATAAGCGAAGTTAGCTAGGTCTGAAATTTTCTTGGTGTGCTTTAATAGCTCTTCTTTGTCGCCTTGCAGCAGATTCTCCCGTAAATCTGCACTCATCTGGTCAAAATGATCTTCAATGGAACGTTTATGATAACCGGTTACGATTACTATGTCCTCTATACCGGCTCCGACAAGTTCTTCGACGATATATTGGATTATCGGCTTATCTACTATCGGCAACATTTCCTTGGGCATAGCCTTGGTCTGCGGTAAAAAGCGGGTACCGAAACCGGCGGCGGCTATTACTGCTTTGGTGACTTTTGCCATAATTTAACTATTATACCTTAAGCCGCTTTCTTATTAATTTCTGGGCTAAGGCCGGGTCAGCCTTGCCTTTACTCTCTTTCATCACTTGCCCTACTAAGAAACCTACCGCTTTCATCTCGCCGCGCCGCACATCTTCAGCCGCTTTCGGATTGTCATTTATGATCTTCGTGACGATTTTTTCGACTACGTCCTCATCACTCAATGTCTGATTATCGCCGATGAACTTGTCGGCATCAAAAGTATCGGCTTCAAACAGTTCTTTGACGCCCTCTTTGGCCTTGGTCGAAACAAGCCTGCCTTCATCAAAAGCTTTTGCCAGCGCTAACAGTCCATCGATTTTGGCCTCGTTTAATCTCGCATAATCATCGATGAAGCTCGGGATGAAATTAATAAGCCAGTCAAACAATTTTGAAATGGAACCCGGCGACGCTTCGTCTTTCTCAAGAACGGCGACGGCGAAATCCACTGATTGCGGATTATTGAAAAGCGTGTCCAGATCCGCTGTTGATAAGTGCCCGGCACTGACCAGTTTATCCCTGATGGTATAGAAGTTCTTTTTGTCAAAATCTTTTTTAACCTTTTCCAGATATTCATCGGATAGGTTCAAGGGCGGGATATCAGGATCCGGGAAGTAACGGTAATCGTGTGCTTCTTCTTTGCCGCGTTGGCTCGTTGTCTTTTGCTTGGCATCATCCCAGCCACGGGTTTCCTGGATTATGGTCTGTCCTTTTTCGAGCATTTCGGTTTGTCGCTTTATTTCGTATTCAACCGTTTTTTCCACGGCCTTGAAACTGTTAAGATTCTTGGTTTCACTGCGGGTGCCCAGTTTCTTCGGATCATCGCTCACACTGACGTTCACATCGAACCGCATATTTCCGTGGTAAAGGTCTACGTCGCTGATATCAGCGTATTTCATGAGCAGATATAGCTTTTGCGCGTAAGCCTTGGCTTCCTTGGCGCTATGAATGTCCGGTTCGGACACGATTTCCAACAGCGGCGTTCCTGCCCGGTTAAGATCGACTAAACTGTAATCCTTTGCCGCCGGATGAGTGGTCTTGCCGGCGTCTTCTTCCAGATGAGCCCTTACTATGCCGATCTTCTTGGTCTTGCTGTCAACTTCTATATCAACATGGCCGCCAATGACTATAGGGTCGGAGAACTGACTTATCTGATAACCCTTAGGTAGGTCCGGGTAAAAATAATGTTTACGGTCGAATTTGGAAAATTTCTGCGGTTTTACACCCAGCGCAAAGCCGGCTTTGCATGAAAGCTCCACCGCCCGAGCATTCAGTGACGGCAGGGCTCCGGGCAGGCCAAGACATATATGGCTAATCAAGGTGTTGGGTTCGGCAGCCCTAGCGTCATTGGAGACGGCGGCAAACAGCTTGGTCTTAGTTTTCAGCTGTACATGACATTCTATACCGATGGTTGGCACGTAAGCGCTCACTATATGGCTCCCAAGTCTTTCAGTGCCTGGCGGAGCGCTACAAGCGCCCGCTTGACGTCATCTTTTTTTAGCTTCAGGTTCGGATTCTCCTGATGTCGTTTGCACAATTTGTGGCCATACCAGACTTCGTCCTTATCTTTAAAGTCCTTTTGGGCGTTTACCAAACGCTCCCCCATGGTCGCTCCCTTTATATTTTTCTTTTTCATGGCATCATCAAGCAGATTGTCGGCTTCGACCAAGGCCTCCAGCCAACTTTCCCGATTAGGTAGTTTGCGCTGGAGGTTCCGCCATCGTTCGCGGAATTTTTTAGGCCTCACCCGTTTATGGGATAACCGGTAAAAAATAAAACCGGTTACAACAATAGCCAGTAAAAGTCCCCCGACCGCAGCTACCAGTGCTTCCGGCGTAACTTCTCTTGATAGTATGGTCATCGATTAATCTCCTCAAATCCTTTTGAAATTCCTAGTAATTCCCGGTCGCGGTGCTGGGGCGCAAGTATCTGTAAGCCCACCGGCAAACCTTCTACCATGCCAGCCGGTACGCTTATGGATGGTATCCCGGCTAAGTTAGCTCCGGTCATGAAAAGATCGGCCAGATACATTTTGAGTGGATCTTGTGACTTTTCACCAATTCTAAACGGCAGCGTCGGAGAAACCGAACCAATCAGAAAATCGTGATCTATAAACGCCTTGTTGAATTCATTTATCGTCTTGGTTCTAACAATCTGCGCCTTCTTATAATAAGCGTCATAATACCCACTGCTCAGCACATAAGTACCAATCATTATCCTCCGCTTGGCTTCGGCGCCAAAACCGACATCGCGGCTAAGCGTATAACTTGCGTCCAGATCCTTCGCGTCCTTATAGCTATACCCGTAGCGCTGGCCGTCGTAACGGCTTAGGTTGCTGCTGACCTCGGCCGGACAAAGTATATAGTAAACGGCTAACGAAAGTGGCATCGAGGGGATGCTTACACTGGAAATTTTCGCGCCGGCTTTTTCCAATTTATTTATGGATTCTTCTATTTTTTTCTTAACTTTAGGATCGGTATTATCGTCCATATATTCTTCAAGGACGGCTATTTTTTTGCCCTTTATAAGTGTGTCCAGCTTCGTATAGCTTTGTGTGTCCCTGTCTATAGTAGTCATATCCAGAGGGTCTTTACCGGAGATTACATCCAGGATCAAAGCGGTGTCATCCACCGTTCCGGCTATCGGGCCTATAACATCCAAGCTTGAACCCATCGCAACTACGCCGCTTCTGCTTACAAGTCCATAAGTCGGTTTAAGTCCGACCACGCCGCAGAAACTGGCCGGCAAGCGAACCGAACTGCCGGTATCGGTCCCCACTGCAAACGGAGCCATTCCTAAGGCTACTGAGGCCGTGGAGCCGCCTGAACTGCCACCTGGAACGCGGGTCTTGTCGTAAGGGTTAAGCGTGGTAAAGAAATCACTGTTTTCGGTACTACTGCCGTGAGCGAATGCGTCGAGGTTGGCTTTGGCGACACAGACAGCCCCCTCGGCTTCGAGCCTGTTTATCGCCGTAGCCTGATACGGCGCTTTAAAACCTCGCAAAATATTGCTGGCAGCGGTAGTATCAGCCCCGAATACCAAAAAATTATCCTTGGCTATGAAGGGTACTCCGGCCAGACGCCCGGCTTTTCCGCCTTTTTTGATTGTCGCGTCGATTTGTTTTGCCCGCGTCTTTGCGCTTTTCTCAAGAGTAGTTATTACGGCTTTATATTCTTTATGCTTCTCTATCAGGCCCAGAGATTTTTCAACTAAATCCAACGCCCTAACTCGTCCGGCTCGGACGTCTTCTGCAATATCGGCAATAGGTTTCCAGACTTTATCCGACATCAGCTAGCTTAGGATTCTTTTAACTTTGATCTGGTTCTTTTCCGTAGCCGGAGCATTCTTGAGCAACTCCTTGCTGGACACCCCGTAATCAATAACTTCGTCCGGGCGCATGACGTTTTGCAGGCCGGTAACCTGATCGGTCGGCTCAATGCCTGTTATATCGGCTGAATTTATCTGTTCGACGTATTCGACGATTGAATCCAATTCTTTGACGAATCGTTCGACTTCTTCGTCGGTAAGTTTTATTTTGGACAAAGAAGCCAACTTCAATACGTCCACGCGGGTTATCTTAGACATTATTTAATAATTATATCTTACAGACAAACGCATTGACAAACATCATAAAAAACCCTATGATTCGCTTTGAAGATAGGATACAAAAAGAGCTTGAAAAATGCCGATTACCGTAGCAACACAAGCTGGCGGAGTACCTGCCCTACAAGAAGCAGGCTTTGAATTTAGCGGCCAAGGCCCTCGGATTTCCGAGGGTTCTTCAATAGACGGAATTGTTGCAGTAGAAAGATTATACGAGAATGTGCAATCCGGCCACCATAGGCGACTTGATAGATACATCATGGGTGACGGCAATGTTTATGAAACGGAGCTCACCCGGGCGGCCGATGAGCGCAGTGATACGGCAATCGCCGACAGTACCCCTTGGATAGTAGGTAGAAAAGGATTCAACGAGAAGGTTAACGGACAATTTAATGAAATGGGTTATTCGACAATTTCAGTCAGCCCTGTAGGCAGCGCATTAGGAGCTAGCCTGCGGCATTCCGCACATAATATGAACTCAATCGTTGGCCATGTATTGCAAAACAGTGATCTGCGCCCGGCGGTGCTGGGTTATGGCTCGTCCCGGGCAGCTGCTATTGCGCTTGGTTTACGCGGCATGGAATATGCGGATGTCATTGCGCCTTGTTTTCCACGGGCCCCCAGAGCTGAGGAGCTGCTTGGAACTGTTGCCCAGGCCGGCTTTGAAGCGATAGAGCTCGGTAAACATGTGCTGAGGATAGGTCCCGGAGGGGTAGCCCGTCAGCGCAAAACATTCAGCACCAGCCCCTCGGATTGGTTGCATTATCTGGAAGTTGTTCCGCATCTTTGGAGCGGAGATGCAGGCAGGCTAGCTTGGTCAAACAGACATACGCCCACCCATATAACACTGTTCGATAAAGACGGCTGGTCACAGCCGGACGATTGGAAAGCCATGGCAGAAGACAGACCGAATACGGCTATTACCATGCTGGAAGGCCGCCATATGCGGATACCTGATCCACGAGTGCTGGCGGGACCTTTCCACAGGTTTGATGTTTTGGCTGAGATGCGAGGTTACGACGGAAGCTTTGAGAGCGTGGACTTTGACAGTCTAGCTGAAGCCCAACCTCCCGAACCGGATAGAAGATCCGGCCCTTTAGGCAATATCAGTCTGGGCAATATAATAAAAGCCGGTTTTAGATTTGCTGCTTAAATTTTAGATTCTATTTCTTTTATCATGTCCCTAAGCTCGGCGGCTCGTTCGAACTGAAGGTTTGCGGCGGCCAGATCCATCTGCCTGCTTAGGTCACGAACGAGATGTTTGTATTCATCTTTCGGTATCTTCTTAAGGTCCAGTTTGGGCTTTTCGCTGTCTGGTAGATCAGGACGCAATCCCTTGTCGATATTCTTGGCGATACTCTTCGGTGTGATCCCATGCTTCTTATTGTGTTCCTGCTGGATTTTACGGCGGCGTTCGGTCTCGTCGATCGCCCGCTTCATGCTCTTTGTGACGTTCTCGGCATACATTATTACCCGTCCATCCTGATGCCGCGCCGCGCGGCCTATTGTTTGTATCAATGCTTGATCGCTGCGCAAAAAACCTTCCTTATCGGCATCCAAAATCGCGACCAGGGATACTTCCGGCAGATCCAGTCCCTCTCTTAAGAGGTTTATGCCGACAAGCACGTCGTATACGCCCAACCTTAAATCGCGCAGGATATCACTTCGTTCCAGCGTATCTATTTCACTGTGGAGATACGAGACCTTGATATTCAGTTCCTTAAGATATTCGCTAAGGTCCTCGGCCATACGTTTGGTAAGCGTTGTAACAAGTACCCTGTGGTGTTTATCCACCGAGCTGCGGATCTCGGCTATCAAATCATCGACCTGGTGTTTGACCGGGCGTACTTCGATCACGGGATCAACCAAACCGGTAGGCCGTATGATCTGTTGTACAGGCTTCGGACTGCGCCTAAGCTCATACTCAGCGGGTGTTGCGCTGACATATACGACGTTATTTATATGCCGTTCAAACTCAGGAAATGTCAGAGGGCGATTATCTAGGGCGCTCGGCAGCCGGAATCCATGTTCTACCAGAACTTCCTTGCGTGCCCGATCGCCGTTGTACATCCCCCGGACCTGTGGGATGGTCATGTGGCTTTCGTCGATGAACATCAGGTAATCGTCGGGAAAATAATCCAGCAAGGTCGCCGGCTGTTCACCGGGCTCCCGATTAGTAAGGTACCGGCTATAATTCTCGATACCTTTCACGAATCCGGTTTCTTCCAGCATTTCAAGGTCGAATTTGGTGCGCTGGGCCAGCCTTTGCGCTTCTAAAAGCAGGTTGTTTTTTTTGAAATATTCCAGACGCCCGTCCAGCTCGTCCCGTATACTGCCGAGGACCATTTTTAATTTTTCATTAGGGGTTACGAAATGACTGCCCGGGTAAATCTTGATTGCTGTTAAATCGGCTATTATCTCTCCGGTTAACGGATCGATTCTGGTTATTTTCTCTATCTCATCGCCGAAGAACTCAACCCTATAAGCTACTTCCTCGCCGGCTGGGAAAATATCCACCACGTCCCCTCTGACCCGAAACGTCCCGCGATGGAAATCAATATCATTCCTTTGATATTGGATATCGGTCAAGTGCCGGAGCAATTTATCGCGTTTTCTAATCTCGCCGGTTTTTATGGTGACGGATAAATCGTTGTAATCTTCGACCGAGCCGATGCCGTAGATACAGCTGACGCTGGCCACTATCAGAACGTCGCGGCGGCTAAGCAGCGATGAAGTCGCCGCATGGCGCAGCCGATCTATCTCTTCATTTATTTGGGAATCCTTCTCTATATAAGTATCGGACTGGACAATATAAGCTTCCGGTTGATAATAATCGAAATAACTCACGAAATAATGGACAGCATTATCAGGGAAAAAACTTTTGAATTCGCTATAAAGTTGAGCCGCCAGAGTTTTGTTATGACATAGCACCAAAGTCGGTTTTTGGCAGTTATTGACTATGTTAGCCATGGTAAAAGTTTTGCCTGAGCCGGTTACACCCAGCAGAACCTGTTCTTTACGGCCGGCTTGCAAGCCATCGGAAAGCTTGGCTATGGCTTCCGGCTGATCCCCGGTAGGTTTATAGCTGGAGCTGAGTTTGAATTTCCCGCGCATATAGTCAATTGTATCAACTGTGGGGATTAATCACTCGTAAAGATTTCGATATTTCTTATTGCGTCTATCGAGCAGTTCGGTTAAGCGGGTTACTAGGTCTTCGGCATCATCGCTAAAGATAGTGTCCTGACTTTCTTCCCTTCCCGCAGCATGCAGTATGTCCATGATTTCGGTGCTGATACCGCCGGCGCCTTGCAAAAAACCTATCGGCGTACGGGTTTCCAAAGCAACCGCAAATTCATGCAAAGTACCGATACGCCCGCCGATGCTGACGATGCAGTCGCTGGAGTTTATCAGCAATACATCACGGCCCACGTAGTGCATACCGGTATAAAGAATGGTGTCATACGGTTTGGTCGGCAAGCGATATTTCATGACATGTTCGACTTTGCTGGTAGCCGGACTTATGCCGACGTTCATGGTTCCGCCGGCTTTTTTATATCCTTCGGCGGCAGAAAGGGCTATACCTACCGTAGCGCCGGTCAGCAGACTATGACCGGCTCTGGCGATAACTTTGCCGGTTTCATACGCCAGTTCCCTGCCTTCTTCAAGGCTTTTGCCTTTGGCGGCGCCGGATACACATATCTGATACATCTTACGTCTTCCCGCTTTTCGGCGGATCCTTGATATTAATTACGATTTCTCGGACCGGTTCATGATGTAGATACCTCCCGAACAATTCTTTTTTTAAGTGTTTGCGGCTATTCTCCTTGTATGCTCTTTCCGGTTCGACACCGTTGACCGCGTTGATAATCATGTCGGAAAGATTAAACGGCACGATTATATCCGCTTCTTTATAAGCGCCGAACGGGTGTTTCCAGAAACCGAAGCCCGCCAGCTGCGGCAGGGTGGGCACCAACAAATCTTCACTGCCGATAGACAGTTCTTCGTCGTCCAACAAACCGGGGATCCTAAGTTCGGTAGCCGCATAAACCATTGCCGGCCAATCAATCGGCATATCGTCAGACCCGACCGAGTTAAAACCGCTTCCGCGAATCTTGGCAACTTTGTTGAAAAATCCCGGATTAAGACTTTGTTTTCTGTAATACGCAGAGATTTCGAGCATATTTTTTATCAGCAGCAATATGGAATCGACGATAAATAGCACGTCGCCTCTGAATCTTTTATCCGGCAGTGCAACTACGATGCCTGCCGTTTCCTGATGGCTGTAGACTATGTGTCTCGGACTTATTCCGGCTTTGATCAAGCGTTGCTTGCGATTTTCAGAAAGTATTGAAACCGTAATGTTTTGCTCATCGAAATCACTTAGCGTAAGTTTAGTGGCCTGGTTGGCATACCTGCTGACCCATGTCGCCGGTTCTACCAGGCTTGCAAAACAATAAAACAACGAAGATTTATCCCGCTTCAGCGCGGAATCAATAGACCGGATGCCAAAAATATTCATCAACTTTTTCGGGGGGTTTTCTTTGAGCTGACGGCGGGCGGCGGAGGTTTTCAGTGCCCAGATTTTTTTTACGCCGATCCTTTTTTCAATGAAACCTATGGACTGCTTAACCATTTTTTCCGGAGAATCATCGGGTTTTATCGCAATCGTTTTAGCAAGTTCATCCGAATGCTTAAAAACCAGATGTGCCATAGCGAAATAAAGTTCGCTGGGCGTCGTGTCGTTTTCATCCAATCCTAAATGCCCGGCCTTTTCCTTAAAAAGCAATTTCAGTTCATTGGCCAGCCGTATATCCAGTCCCGGTTTTCCGGAAATACGTTCTAACTCCTGGATCTGTTTAAACAATAAAGGCTGCGGAATATCCAATATTTCGGATATCAGTTTTGTCATATCGTTTCTGCTTTAAAGCCGCTCCGGTTTATACGAAGCAGGGGCATGTTTTAAATAAGCCGCCAATTCCTTTTCATCCAGCAGACCGGCCTGGGCGCCTACATGCTGTACTACATTCATGGAACTGATAGGAGCCCACTGCAAAGCCCCATCCACGGTATTGCCCATGATTATTGCCGCGACAAATGTCGATGTAAATGCATCGCCGGCACCCGTCCGCTCAAACGGAGGTTTGGGGTCGGGGTAAATGGGCATCTTGAACCTGTTTGTCCCATCACTTGCATAACTGCCGGCCGGCCCGTCACTTATCACCACGATTTTAGGGCCGAGTTCGTGCAGCCTATCAATCAAATCATTGATATCGTCATGTTTGCCACCGGTAACATAAGCCGCTTCTTCTCGATTCATGGCGACCACTTCACTGCGTTTGTATACGTGCTTCATTCTTCCGACACCAGCTTCCATTTGAAACGTGCCGGGCTGAAAGGCGAGCTTGACTTCCGGATGTTTGTCCAGCCATTCGACAAGATCATCATGAAACTCAAGCGCGTTTTTGCTGATCGAGCTGAAGTAGATCCACTTGGGGATTTCTTTAATCTTGACGTGCGGCCAATGGTATTCGTATTCTTCATGTTTGATAAGTATGGTTCTTTCTTCTTTGTACCAGAGTACATAGTGATAATTGCTTTTCTTTTTGGTATTAATACGCACGAATCGTGTGTCGACGTCCGCCTTCTCGAGGGTGTGTATTATGTCTCTGCCGGCAGAATCAGCCCCTACGTTGGTTACCATTCCGGTTTTAAGACCGAGTTTGGCAAAATTAACCGCGGCATTCGGGGCATTGCCGACGGCATGTACGATCTCAGTGTGATCGAACGGTATCTTGGTAGCGAAAGGCATAATGAGCAGAGGGCCGTGATCGGTCTCTTGCACCTGAGCCCGTTCATCCAAAAGTTTTATAAAAGCGTCCGTTACGATGTCGCCGACACTTAACACATCAAACTGACTCATTCATTCCCACCTTTTTGATTACTTATTGATATCATTTTGTCAAACGTAGCTTATCATTGCAATACTACCCCGGGTTTATCGGTCAACGCATCATCCTATCTGCATGCATCACAATGTTTTTTGCATTCAGACCGTAATGTTCCAGCAACTCCTGGGGTTTACCGGATTGGCCGAACCTGTCCCTAACGCCGATTCTCTTAAGAAGAGTCGGTGATTCTTCGCTTAAAAGTTCCGCGACGGCGCCGCCAAGACCGCCGTTGATCTGATGCTCCTCTACAGTGATGACTTTTTTGGTCTTATGCACGCTTTTTAATATGGTCACCGCATCCAGAGGCTTTATGGTAGGTACATGCACCACTTCCGCATCGATTCCCGCATCATGTAGTTTTTCGGCCGCGACCAGTGCCTGATAAGTCATCGTACCGGTAGAGATGATGCTCAGGTCTTTGCCTTCGGTAAGTATGTATGCCCGGCCTATTTCAAACGGCGTTTTCCCGGTGGTTATTATCGGCGTAGCTTCTCGTGCAAGTCTTATATAATTGGGGCGTTTGTCCGCGGCCATTGCCAAGGTCGCCTTTTCTGCCTCCAGGCTGTCGCAAGGTGCGATGACAACCATGTTCGGCAATACACGCATCAACGCGATATCTTCCAGCATCTGGTGCGTGGCGCCGTCAGGGCCTACGCTGACCCCCGCGTGCGAACCGACGATTTTGACCGGACGGTCATTAAGACAGATGGTCGTTCTTATCTGCTCCCAATTGCGGCCCGGGCTGAAAGCCGCATACGAGCTGACGAACGGTATCTTGCCCATTGCCGCTAATCCTGAACCGACAGTTGCCAGATTCTGCTCGGCAACGCCGATCTCAATAAACCTTTCCGGAAAAGCTACTGCGAATTCGCCCATCTTGGTCGAATCGGTCAAATCGGCGCAAGCGGCCACGACATTCTCCCAGCGCTTGCCGGCTTCTAAAAGACCGCGACCGAACCCTGCCCGGATTGGTTCCTGCATGATATCCTTGGCGAGCACATTGTCTATAAGATGAAAATCACTCATGTTCGCCCCTTATCTTCCCTCGAAGCGTCCTTAACTCGTGCAGAGCCTTTTTAGCCTCGTCATGGTTAGGCGGCTTGCCATGCCAATGAAAGTCTCCCTCCATAAAGTCCACGCCCTTGCCCGGTATCGTATGGGCGATTATGACTACCGGTTTTTCTACTATCGCACGGGCTAATCCGCAAGTGTCGATTACTTCCTTAATATTATTGCCGTCCATCTCCAAAACATGCCAGCCGAAGGCAGCCCATTTATCATGCAGATTCTCAAGCGGCATCACATCCTCGGTAGGCCCGTCGATTTGTATGTTGTTGCGATCTATAATAGCCGTGAGATTACTGAGCTTATATTTGCCGGCCAGCATCGCCGCTTCCCAAACATTGCCTTCGTCTAACTCACCGTCGCCCATTACGACGTAAATCCGCCTATGGGCGTCATCATTCATACGCATTGCTAGCGACATCCCTGCCGCCTGGCTCAAGCCGCAACCCAGAGGCCCGCTAGTCGTCTCCAGACCGGGAAGCTTTGTCCTTTCGGGGTGGCCTTGCAAGCGGGAGCTGAATTTACGCAAAGTCGCTAGTTCGTCACGACCGAAATATCCGGCGTGAGCCATTGTAACGTACTGCACTGGTACGCAGTGGCCATTGCTTAAGATAAAAATATCCCTTTTGTCCCAATCCGGGTTTTTAGGGTCATATTTTAAAATATCAAAATAAAGCGCGGTAAAAATATCCGCTAGGCCTAGCGGGCCGGCGGAGTGTCCGCTGCCGGCATGTTCCAGCATCTTAATAATATCCGCTCGGATATCATTAGCTTTTTTCTCAAGCTCGGAAATACTCAAAGGCTTAGGCATTACGCTAATGATTATAGCAATTATAAATACAGTCTAGAATTGAAGCGTCTTAATTACCTTTTCAACCATCGTAGTATTGTCAGGGTCTCCCGGTAGCCGAGAATAATTGACTACGTAAAATTTACCGACTTTTTCAAACTGGTAAGTAGCGCTTTTTATCAGGCCCGCTCCATTTACCAGATCTTCGAATTCTGTGAGAATCTTCGTGCCTTTCTGGCCGTTGGTAAGAATAAATTCGGTTTCTGTTCCTTCGGTTTGGTCAGGGTTATCCAAGATATTTACGGAAAAGCGATGTGGTGCGTCGCTTATGGGAGTTTCTTCATTGGTCACAATAGGTACCTCACCCTCTTTGTATGTAATGTCGTCAGGATCCAACCCGCTAATAACCAGATCCCTTGTTGAATCATTGTTAAGCTTCCAACCGT
>DASUOG010000012.1:0-7070 GCA_036276755.1 Saccharimonadales bacterium (SeqCode)
TCGATTGCGAAAACCCAGCTGTTCTCGATATGTGCCGCGGTCGCCGTCGCCCATGAGCTAGATCTGACTGAACCGTTGATCCAAAAAGGCATAAAAGCTATCCGGCCCGCGAACGGCCGGATGCGGGTACTCGAAGGGATAAACAGCTCCGTGATAATAGACGATACTTATAATGCCAGCCCCGACGCCGTTAAGACCGCGCTCGATACGTTATATGAGAACAAGGCGCCGCAAAAAATTGCTGTTTTAGGCAATATGAATGAACTTGGCCGGTTTTCCCCGGATGCCCATTCAAAAGTAGGTGAATACTGCGACCCTAAGCAGTTGGATATGGTTTTAACTATCGGCCCCGACGCCAACCGGTATTTAGCAGCCGCGGCAAAAAAGCAGGGCTGTGAGGTAGAGACATTCGATAATCCTTACGCTGCCGCCGATTTTCTAAAGGAAGCTATCAGACCGCAGGCTTTGATACTGGCCAAAGGTTCGCAGAACGGTGTTTTCGCAGAAGAAACGGTGAAGCAAATACTGGCGGATTCGCGGGATGTCTCCAAACTTGTTCGCCAAGAACCGCACTGGCTTAAAATAAAGGCGAAACAATTCAAAACTGTGAGGGGTGTATGAAAATCCTGGTTTTAGGCGGCGGCGATTCACCGGAAAGGGCAGTTTCCTTAAGGTCCGCAGCGGCTGTTGCAGGGGCGTTACGGCAAGCAGGCTACGAAGTAGATGAGTTTGACCCCGGGGACGGATTGGCCGGTCCGGATAAAATTGCTCCGGACACCATGGTTTTTCCGATATTGCATGGTTCCGGCGGAGAAGACGGTTTTATCCAGGCAGAGCTGGAGAAACGCCATTTGCCGTATCTGGGGACTAAGAGCAAAGAGTCCAAACTATGTTTCGACAAGGGGTTGACCCGCAAGCGCCTGGAAGAGGCGGGCATACCTATTGCCCGGGGCGCGCTGGTCGACCGCGAGACTTATCCGGTCCATGATTTGGCCAAGAAACAGCATGTATTAAAGGTTTCGCGTGGTGGTTCCAGCATCGGTACTTATATAGTTCGGAACCCGGCGGACATTGACGAGAAAAGTATCGAGGACGTTTTCTCGCTCGGCGGTGAAGCAGTCATCGAACAGCTGATAGAAGGCTCGGAAATCACGGTGCCTATTTTGGACGGTTCGGCTTTGCCGGTGATTGAAATCCGGCCTCCCGAAGACCAGGAATTCGATTATGAAAATAAATATAACGGCCGGACACAAGAAATATGTCCGCCGGAATCCGTGGATAGCAAGACCCAGGCCGCTGCTTCCAAGCTTGCCGAAAAAGTGCATAAAGCGCTCGGTGCCCGCCACTTGTCCAGAGTGGATTTGATAGTCCGAAATGACGGCAGCATGGTGGTTTTAGAGCTCAACACCATCCCCGGTATGACCGAGCAAAGCCTGTTTCCGAAATCTGCGGCGGTAGCCGGGATACCGATGAGTGAATTGGTAAAAAGATTCGTATCTATGGTCCGCAGGGATTACAATATGAGCCATGAATAAATTTGATTTTCAAAAAGCGGATGTATATTTACGTGACGGTTATGTAAAATTTGATGAAGCGAGCTTGAGCATTGCCAGCTCGCCGGTACTTTACGGTCTGAGCGTCTATACCGTTTTTAGCATGAAATGGGATGAAGATAAGAAAAAACTCTATATCTTTCGGCTGAAGGACCATTATGACAGGCTCATCGCTTCCGCTAAAATATTGGATTTCCATCAGTTTGCCGAAGAATGGAGTTTCGACAAGTTCAAGGAAGTAATATCCGAGCTTTTACTTAGGAATAATATCGAAGAAGATGTCCTTATAAGGGCGACCGTTTTTATAGATGAATTGATTGCCGGCACCAAGATACATGGTCTCAAAAATTCATTCAGCGCGTATGTCTACCCGATGGGTGAAATTCTAAGCAGAAAAGGCGTAAACGCGTGTGTTTCGAGCTGGTATCGAACGCCGGATAACTCAATACCGAGCCGCGCTAAGATAAACGGCAGTTATGTAAACGCCAGCCTTATGAAAAACGAAGCGTTGCTTAACGGTTATGATGAAGCGATTGCCGTGGATCAGAGCGGTCATGTCTGCGAAGGAACTATTGCCAACGTATTCCTGGTCAAGGACGGGATGTTGATCACTCCGCCCACCCAATCGGACATCCTGGAAGGAATCACCAGAAACACGGTTATCCAAATGGCTGATGAGTTGGGTATAAAGTGCGAAGAACGCGATATCGATCGCAGTGAGATATACGTAGCCGACGAACTGTTCTTTTGCGGCAGCAGCGCCAATGTGACACCCGTACTGTCCGTCGACAAAAGACAAATCGGCCATGGTGCTCTTGGGGCGGTTACGAAGCAGATCGCCGATACCTACGAAGATATAAGAGCCGGCAAAAATAAAAAATTCAGCCACTGGCTGAGCGAAGTCAATCGGTTATAATACCTTAAGTGAAGAGATACAACCCCAAAGATATTGAGTCGCATTGGCAAAAGATTTGGGCGGACTCAAAATTATATGATGCCGTTGACTTTGATAAACGGCCGAAGTTCGTCATGCTCACGGAATTTCCGTATCCTTCGGGCGACGGCCTGCATATGGGCCATATCCGGGAATACACATATGGTGATATGTTAGCCCGCTATAAACGTATGCAGGATTATAACGTTTTGTACCCCATGGGATATGACGAATTCGGTCTACCGACCGAGAATTATGCTATTAAGAACAAGGTTACGCCCCAGTATGCAACCGAGAACAACGTATCCATCTTTCAAAAGCAATTAGAAAGTCTTGGGTACGGTATCGATTGGAGCCGCAAGGTAAGGACTTCCGACCCTGATTACTATAAGTGGACGCAATGGTTGTTCTTGCAGTTCTTTAAGGCGGGCCTGGCGTATCAGGACGAAATTGCCATCAACTGGTGCCCGCATTGCAAGACCGGCCTGGCAAATGAGGAAGTGGTCAATGGCCGACACGAGCGTTGTGATACCTTGGTCGAGAAAAAAATCTTAAAACAATGGCTGCTTAAGATTACCGAATACGCCGACCGTCTTTTGAAAGGTCTTAAAGACGTTGATTACCCGGACCGGATCGCCGACCAGCAGATAAACTGGATCGGCCGCAGCGAAGGCATGATCTTTACCTCTCCAGTAAAAGATACGGACTTAAAAATTCAGACTTTTTCGGCGCACTTTGAAGCTTTTCGGGCTGATACTTTCGTAGTCATTGCACCGGACCATCCTTTCTTGCCGGAGTTGGTCAAGGGCACCCCGAAAGAACATAAGGTTTTAGAACGTGCCGCCCAAATTGTCAAAAAACGTGACGCTCAAGGCTATACTGATGAAGAAAATATCGAAGGTATTTTTACCGGTCGTTATATAGAAGACCCGGTAGGTAATGGAGATTTGCCCATTTGGGTTTCAAGCTACGCTTTAGCCCATTACGGCACCGGTATTGTTAAGTGTTCGGTGCATGATGAACGCGACTTCCGGTTTGCTAAAAAATATGACATACCACTTAAACCCGTTCTATTTCCTAAGGACAAGGACGATGCCGATAAAGTTCGTAGGCTGGAGTATTGTTACACCGATATGAAGAACGGCATTCTAACCGAACCTGAAGAATTTGCCGGTGAGGTAGCCGGGAAAAATCGCCAAAACATCATTGAGTACCTTGAATCTAATAAGCTGGCTACGCCTAAAGTTAGTTACCGTTTGCACGACTGGATCTTCAGTCGGCAACACTACTGGGGCGAGCCGATCCCGATAATCCATTGCGAGGAACACGGCGCGGTAGCGGTGCCGGACAATCAACTGCCTGTTAAACTGCCTAAGGTTAAGAACTATGAACCTACCGATACCGGCGAAAGCCCGCTGGCTGCCATAGAGGAATGGGTTAACACGACCTGTCCTACTTGCGGCAAACCAGCCAGGCGGGAAACCGATACTATGCCGAATTGGGCCGGCTCTTCCTGGTATTACCTGCGCTACTACGATGCCAACAATGACAAGGTCTTTGCTGACCGCAAAAAGCTCGATTACTGGGGTGCCGTGGATTTATATCTGGGCGGTATGGAGCATACCACGCTGCATTTGCTTTATTCTCGTTTCTGGCATCAATTCCTTTACGACCAGGGCCTGGTACCTACACCCGAACCTTATAAAGCCAGACGCGGACAGGGGATCATTCTAGCAGCCGATGGCAGTAAGATGAGTAAAAGCAAGGGTAATGTGGTTAACCCAAGCGATATCATAGACAGCGGATACGGCGCGGATGCCCTTAGGCTGGCGATAGCGTTTTTAGCGCCTTATGACCAAACCACGCCGTGGAGCCCGGAAAGCGTAGCCGGAACCCACCGGTTTTTGCAAAGAGTCTGGACGATTAGCCAAAAGTTTCTGGCTGTCAAAGACGAGAAGGCTTCAGCGCCGGATCAGGATGTGTTGAGACTAACCCACCGGGCTATTTTTAAGGTTTCAAAAGATTTGGATAGCTTGGATTTTAACACCGCTATCGCCGCGCTTATGGAAACGACCAACGAACTTTATAAAATAAACGCCGATCGTGGCTGCAAGGGTCAGGAATGGAATTTTGCGATAAATTCTCTACTATTGCTGCTGGCGCCTTTTGCGCCCCATATGACTGAAGAATTATGGTCTCAGCTCGGGTATAAGGAGTCTATCCATGTCAGCGAATGGCCGGTCTATAACGAAAAGTATCTGGTGAGTGACGAGATTAACATAGTCGTACAGGTAAACGGCAAAGTAAGGGCGAATATATCCTTGCCGGCCGATGTTGACGAACCGACGGTGATTAAAACAGCCCAAGCTGATGATAAGGTTTCGAAATACTTGAAAAAAGAGGTACGTAAGACTATTTACGTACCTAAGAAATTGATTAACTTCGTCGTTTAGCTTTATCTGCCGACACAGGCAGCGGGAACATCAACTTCCACACCCTCAGGAATCGAAAATGAAGCATTGGCTGCATGAACCGTCTGACTGCCGGCCATATGTATCTTTATTACTATGTTTTTAGCGTCAACATTTTCGTTGCCCAGGTTTTGTTCGACTAATTCCACAGGACTTGCCCCGCCTTCCGGTACGGTCAAAGTCTGGGCACCGATACACGCCGGGTTGTCTTTTGATGTTTCTTTTGATATCGATCTATAAGCGAGGTATGCGCTAGGAAGGGCAACGGCAATGGCCAGCCCGGTAAGTAAGCGTTGCCTAAATAGCCTGGATTTATTCGGTCTGTTTCTACGCCGTCTTAATGCAGATAACTCCAAAGACTCGGTAGAGGGCGCATCTTCGTAACGTTCTACGACCTTCTCGAACTCAACTTCCCTAGCTCTTCTCATAATCCGGATATAATAGCACTTATGGTAAAAAATGTCAAGAACATGCTTTTAATCCACCCCTGTAGAATTAGTTGAAAAAAATGTTTTTTTATGCTAAATTACCTTTAACGATTAATTAATTTAAACCGGTGAAAGCCTGATTGCTTGCCTGAAGTAAGGAGATAATAGTGGGAAAACCAAAGAAAAAGACCACTCATCGACGTACCGGAAACCGGCGTAGTCATTTGGTATTAAAATTGGCCCGCAGGGTCAACGCCAAGAGCCCGGTCAAAGCATTCACTACCAAACGCGAATACGGCAAAAAACTTTCATCGGATAAATAATTACTCGCGTATTTACCATCTGACATGCGCTATAATAGCCGCTAGGAGTAAATAGTTTAACAATATGAGTGCCAATCGCCACCTCGGTCGAATTATCGCACTGCAGACTCTTTATGAATTAGAGTTCAGACGGGGCAGCAATGACAATAAGATCGATCTGGATAAAATCCTGAAGCGAAACATAGATCGCTATAAAAATTCGTTGGACGACACAGACTTTATAATCAAGCTGGTTAAAGGAGTCGATAAAAACTCTTCCGACTTAGATAAGAAACTCCAGCCTATTGCTCCGGAATGGCCCCTAAGCCAGATAGCCAAAATCGACCTTTGCATACTCAGGATCGGCGCTTACGAGATGGAAAGCCACAAGGATATTCCTAAAAAAGTGGTTATCAATGAAGCGGTGGAATTAGCTAAATCCTTCGGCGGCGACAATTCCTCAAAATTCATCAATGGCGTACTTGGCACTTTGTATAAACAAGCGGAATCTGAACCTTCCGCCAAGGGTAAATCATCCAAAACCGCAAAATCTAATAAAGCCAAGAAACCTAAAGGATAAATATTATCAGATGAAAAAACCTAATATGAAAAAACCGAATGTGAAGAGGCCGAAACCGATTGCCGGCATAAAGAAATTTATACCTCGTCGCAAGCCGGCTATCAATGAAGTGGTCCGCGAACCGACCAGCGGCGGCATGGTTTTTCGGCGCAATAAAAGCAATGAGGTCGAGATCCTGCTGATCCAGGATGCCAAGAACCGATGGACTATCCCGAAAGGCCACATCGAAGAAGGGGAATCGGCCAAAGATACCGCCGAGCGTGAGATCCGTGAAGAAACCGGCTTGCAGGAAATGAAAGTGCTCAATTGGCTGGGAAAGATAAATTTCCGTTACCGCCGTGCTACCAGCCTGGTGCTGATGACCACGGAGATTTTCCTGGTTCAAGCCAGAGGTAATACGAATAACCTAAAACCTGAAGATTGGATGAACGGCATCGGCTGGTTCCGGGCTAATGATGCGTTGGATAAGATAGAATACGAAGATATAGGCAAAATCATCCTCTTGGGATTAAAAAAAATACGTCATGCCGGACTCTGATATAAAACATCTTGATAAAAACACAATTAATAAATACCGGGACTTCGCCCGCGAGGTCTTAGGCGTAGAGTTCAAAGACATAGCCCTTTTGATAACCGCCTTTACTCATCGATCATACTTAAACGAACATAAAAAGACCGTCAAAGAGCATAATGAAAGACTGGAATTCTTAGGCGATGCGATACTTGAACTGGCGGTTACCGAGTATCTGTATATTAATTATCCTGAGCCGGAAGGTATCCTGACAAATTGGCGGAGTGCATT
>DASUOG010000013.1:0-50323 GCA_036276755.1 Saccharimonadales bacterium (SeqCode)
CGCCCACAACTATCATCTTCGGGTTTTCAGCCTTGGCTTGTTTTTCCATGGCATCATAATCAAGGTAACCGTCCTTGCCGGTCTCGTATTGAACAGAGTCATATATGGTTCCGGAAAAGTTGACCTTAAGACCGTGCGTCATATGTCCACCGAAATAAAGCTTCAGCCCCATTACTTTGTCGCCCGGATCAAGCAGCGCGTAATAAACCGCCTGGTTGGCCGGCGAGCCGGAATAGCCCTGCACGTTGGCATGATCCACTCCGAATAACTTTTTCGCCCTGTCCCTAGCCAGATTTTCCACCTGGTCTACCACTTCGCAGCCACCGTAATAGCGCATGCCGGGATAGCCCTCTGAGTATTTATCGGTCAATACGCTGCCGAGAGCCGCCAATACATCACTGGATGCATGGTTCTCGCTCGGAATCATCTCCAAACCTTCCGACTGCCGTTTTCTTTCTGCCAAAATCAATTTGGCAATTGCTTTATCTTTCATAAAAAATTAGCCTCCAAAACTACATTAATGATGGGTTTTCGTATAAGACGACAATTAATGTAGCTACAACATATTTCTGATTATAGACTTTGTAGGCTTTATAGACTAATTTTATCTAAAAATGTCCTAATTTGTTGTGTTTTTTAGTTTTGCATTTCATATCGTCTATGATATTTTTATTGCAGTATGTCTACTACGAATGAAAAAATTGGCCAACTAATTTATCAAATCAGACAAGAAAGAGGTCTAACACAGGCCGAGTTTGCAAGACGCCTAGGGACTTCGCAAAGCGCCATCAACCGGATTGAAAAAGGCCGGCAAAACTTAAGCCTGGACACCTTGGGCCGAATCAGCGACGTACTTAACAAACAGATAATAAGCCTTGGCGGCGAAGCAGTAAACTTGCGTATAGAAGGGGGCCATGAGCTTTCCGGTTCCATTGAAACCCGGGTAGCGAAAAACTCCGCGGTCTGCCTGTTGTTCGCTTCCCTGCTGAACAAAGGCACCACGCGCCTGAAAAAAATGCCCCGGATAGAAGAGGTCAACCGCTTGATCGAAGTTTTGATAAGTATAGGGGTTAAAGTACGTTGGATGGCCGGCAATGATTTGGAAATCCGCCCACCGGAAAAGCTACAGCTGGATAAAATGGATAAGAATGCCGCCCGCCGGACCAGAAGCGTAATCATGATGTTCGGCCCGCTGATGCATTTGTTCAGGGAATTTAATATACCTTACGCCGGCGGTTGTAAGCTGGGCAAGCGTACGGTCCAGCCGCATCTGTACGCGCTCGAGGAATTCGGAGTGAAAGTTGCGACCAAATCTGGCAACTACCATGTAACGGTCGAGAAGAAACAGCCTGATTATGTAGTCATGTATGAATCCGGAGACACTACTACCGAAAACGCCATCATGGCTGCGGCCTATCAGGAAAAGGAAGTAGTTATTAAGATGGCCAGCGCTAATTACCAGGTACAGGATCTGTGTTTCTTCTTAAAGAAACTGGGTGTAAAAATCGACGGTATCGGTACCAGCACGCTTAAAATCCGCGGGGTTAAGGAAGCCCGCCGCAATATCACTTATTATCCTACAGAAGATCCTATCGAATCGATGACTTTCGTCGCTACCGCCGTAGCCACCAATTCGCAGATATCAATTAAGCGGGCGCCTATCGAGTTTTTGGAACTGGAGCTTCTAAAACTCAAAAAGATGGGGCTGCAAGTCACCACCAGCGAACATTACAAAGCTAACAACGGGCACAGCCTGCTGGCCGATATCACCGTCCATAAACACAATGGAGAGCTAAAAGCGCTCGATGAGAAAGTTTATGGCCGTCCTTACCCGGGATTAAATATTGACAACCTGCCTTATTTCGTACCTATAGCGGCGGTAGCCAAAGGGCGGACCCTAATCCATGACTGGGTTTATGAAGAAAGAGCGCTTTATTATACCGAGCTTAGAAAACTTGGCGTCAATATCACTTTGGCCGATCCACATAGAGCCTACATCGACGGCCCTACCAAATGGCATGTTGATGACATAATCTGTCCGCCGGCCCTCCGACCGGCCGTACTGTTACTCATAGGTATGCTTGCCGCCGACGGCACGTCAATACTGCGGAATGTTTATTCGATAAACAGAGGTTATGAATACCTGGCCGAGCGGCTCAATAAACTCGGTGCTAAGATCGAGATAATTCACGAGATCTGATTGTTCGCGGCTTCATGCCGGGCCTGCAGTAAACGTTTCATTGCCAACGCCAAGGCCGCTTGTTTATGAGGTATGCCGTGGTTTTTGGCGTAATCGTGGACTTCTTTGATGGCTTTGGTCATATATTCCGCCAATTGTTTGTTGACCAAGTCCTCTTCCCACTTCTTACCGGACATATTTTGCATCCACTCGAGATAACTGACAATTACCCCGCCGGAGTTGGCAATGATGTCCGGGATTATTGTTTTACCGTTTTTGATTAATATATTGTATGCATTATCATCGACCGGCCCGTTCGCCAATTCCAGTATGATCGGTGCCTTTACCTGATGAGCATTGGCTTTGGTAACAGTATCGCCTAGAGCTGCCAACACTAAAACGTCCACGTCCAGACTAAGTATGGCGTCGCGCCCCAAAAACTGCGCATGCGAGTCGGCCAGATCATCGATCAAGCCTTTGCGACGTCGGCCTTTTAAAGCTTCGACACTGACGTATGTTTTGTTGTTTTCAAAGTCTTTTACCGCAAGCGTCCTTTGTGAGTCCGAAACCGCCACCACACGTGCGCCGAGTTCGGTTTCCGCCAGTTTCGCAAAAAAGAATCCCACATTGCCAACCCCTTGGACGGCGAACGTCAGCTGCTTTGGATTCTTCCCGGCTAATTTCAGATATTCACCGATAGCTATAACGCCGCCCCGCCCGGTTGCCGCTTCCCGGCCGTGACTGCCACCGTTTTCGATAGATTTGCCGGTGAAACTCGCCTTTCTCGTATCTCCGGTTATCGTTTCATATTCGTCCACCATCCAGTCGATTATCTGAGAGCTTATGTTTACATCAGGCGCCGGTACATCTTTATCCGGTCCGATATGCGGGTGCAGATGTTGGACGTAAGCTCGCGATATTCTTTCCAGGTCGGTATCCGACAGATTACGGGGGTCGATCGCTACGCCCCCCTTGCCACCACCCAGCGGTAAGCCGATGGCGGCAGTCTTTAGGCTCATCAAGATTGCCAGCGCTCTAACTTCGTTAAGATCAACATCCGGATGAAAACGTATACCGCCTTTATAAGGTCCGCGCAGATTACTGTGCTGGACCCGATAAGCCCGGTGCTCGGTACCGTCTTCCAAAACGATATTGAATACGTGCTCCTTATCAATTTTTAAAATATAATCCACTTCCTCGCGGCTCAAACCAAGATGCTCGCCGGCCTTTTCTATCAATCGTTGCGCGGTTATTATCATTTGAATCTGATTGTACACCTAAGCCGCATAAAATTCATGGCAAATTGAAATAATAAGCAAAACTCTTTATAATTACCTCTGTTTTTGCGGGATTTGTATAACGGCTAATACACCTGCCTTCCAAGCAGGAGCTACCGGTTCGATTCCGGTATCCCGCACCAAGATGAGGGACGCTTCGCTCGTGCCGACATAACAGTTCCCCGAACTGTTATGGGTTCGATTCCGGTATCCCGCACCACGTCACAGCTCAACAATTTGCCCGGCCGAACTAAGACGTAACTTTTAGTTCGGCAGTTATATTTGTTGGCTGCTCCTTCCAGTTTTGCATCCACTACGTTCGCATGCAAAACTGGTTAATGAAAGGTATGAATATGAAATACGATAAAGAACTCAAGCAGGCTTTACGGCTGGCAGATAAGGCCGATGAAATCGCGCTTAAATATTACAGATCGCGAGACCTTATTATTGAGACAAAACCTGATGATTCTCCTGTTACCCAGGGCGATAAAGAAGTCGAAAAAGCTCTAAGTAAAATTGTTACAGATGAGTATGGTGATTCATATGTTGGCGAAGAAGGTACCGTCAGCGGCACTAGCTCGAAACGCTGGCTGGTGGACCCAATTGACGGAACCAAAAATTTTCTTCGCGGATTTCCGATCTGGGGAAGTTTAATATCGTTGAAGGTGGATGATGAAGTAATTGTCGCATGCATTTCCGCCCCTGCCTTAAACCGTCGTTGGTGGGCCACAAAAGGAAATGGAGCTTTTACAAAAGATGCCGATGGCAGCGAACGCCGTATTAATGTATCCAAAGTTAATGATATCTCTAATTCTTTTTTACTTCATAACGCTATGATGACCTGGGATAAGACTAATGACACTGACAAGGTTTTAGCTTTGCTTCGCAAAACCTGGCGGCAAAGACATGTGGGGGATTTTTTGGCTTTTCTTTATGTGTCCGAAGGTGTAGCCGATGGCTGTTTTGACAACTTCCCCGCTCTTTGGGATATTGAGGCCGCTCAGCTGGTAGTAGAAGAAGCCGGCGGTGAAGTCTGGACAAGTGCCACCGACAAAACTCCTATAGACGCCCGAAGGCACTGCGTCGCGTCAAACGGCAACTTTACTCAAACCATAATTGATGCTTTAGGACTAAAGAAACAATAGTTGTCTCTGTTATAATGGAGTCTGTCTAAAAAGGTATGCCCCGGTAGCTCAGTGGATTAGAGCAAGACGGTTCTAACGTCAAGGTCGGGGGTTCGAGTCCCTCCCGGGGTACCAAGCTATAATTAACAACTAACGACGGTTCCCTCGTTACGACAAAAAAGTCCCCCGGACTTTTTTGCCTCCCGGGGTGCCAACATAACACTAAATTCCCAAATTATATCAATAAGGATTAAAAGATATGAGCGAGAAATTACAAGCCGGCAACAGAGAATTTTGGACTTACCTGGTGCTTGGTGTGCTGGCTTTGATATTGCTGGATGTGGCTGTCGATAATTAAAATGTCCGTAAAATTATCCGACCGATTGCAAACCATAGAAGAGAGTGCCACTTTGGCACTTAATACGCGTGCCAAAACAATGGTTGCCGATGGCAAGCGAGTATATAACTTCACGGCTGGCGAGCCAAGCATTGACACCCCCCAATACATCGAAGAATTCGTTTCGGGGAAGCTGGGTAAAAATCATTACACACCGGTTGCCGGTATCGGCGAACTACGCAAAGCCATAGCCGCCCATTGCCGGGAGTTTTATTCCGCCGAATGGATAAAGGAAGAAAATATCATGGTCGCCGCGGGCGGCAAGCCAGGGCTATTTCTTAGCCTGTTAAGTATAGTAAATCCGGGTGACGAAGTGATCCTGCCTTCGCCGGCCTGGGTCAGCTATAAATACCTGATAGAACTTGCCGGCGGCACAGTCGTCGAAGCCGGGCTTAAAGATAATTTTGATCTGGATGTTACCAACATACAAAACAAAATAACCGCTAAAACAAAAGTGATCATTATAAATTCACCTCATAACCCTACGGGTTCGGTTTACTCTTCTGCCGCCTTGCGGCAATTATCAAAAGCTTTAACAGGCAACGATATCACAATATTGTCAGATGATATGTATGCAAAGCTTGTTTATACGAACAATTTTGAGCCCGTCACGAACTTTGGTTTCAAAAATTTGATTATCAGCAGCGGTTTTTCCAAAAGCCAAGCTTTGACCGGTTGGCGGATCGGTTATGTCATAGCGGATTCGGAAATAATCAAGGCTATGACCAAATTGCAGAGCCATATGCTCGGCAACACGTCAACACTCAGTCAATACGGGGCATTGGCAGGACTTGCCCACGATGATAAGCCGCCTATGTTAGAAGATTTGCGCAAAAACCTGGCGATAGTCAAAGACGTATTGTCAGATATCCCAAAATTAGGCTTTAATCCTCCCGGCGGCGCTTTTTATGTGTTTATCGATTTGCGCAAGATAACAAAAAACACCTTGGAATGGTGCGAGAAATTACTCGAGCAAAAAAATGTGGCGCTGGTTCCCGGTGAAGCATTCTCAGCGCCGGGTTATGCACGACTGTCTTTTACTACTAATGAATCCGTGCTCCAAGAAGGTCTGAAAAAAATCAAAGAATTTGTCGAAGAAGGAGCAAGCCAATGAGAAAAATACCGGCTACCATGGCAACCCAGCACCCGGATAACGCGTTACCTCCTTTTTGGGATAAGCAGAAAGATCCTTTCATCTCTGTGTATAAAGAGCTGGACGAAGCTGTCATTTCACTTAAGGAATTGGGTGCGGCGGAATTCATGTGGGACTGGGAAGGCAAACATGCCGACGCCGCCGTCATAGATAAATTATTTTCCGAGCATTATGAATATTTTTCCAAGCATCAGCTTAACCGGGACAAATTCCTGACTTTCCGACTGCCTAACATATGGGAGGAAAAGGGCTATAGCCTGCTTCAAGCGATGACGGTAATCCTGACCGCAGAGGATTTCGCACGTGATTTAGGTTTTGAAAACAGGCCATTGTTCGAAGTAATCCTGCCGATGACCGAGAATGCCGATCAGTTAATGAAAATGCATCTGCTTTTTGAAAAGCTAGCGAATTTCAAATCAAAGGAATTCACCGCCGGCAACCCGGACAACCGAAATACTATAGAGCTGATACCGCTGGTAGAAAGCGTCCAAAGCCAGCAGTCGATAGGAAGACTGTTAAAAGAATACAGCGCAAAGTTTCAGAAACATTACGGCAAAAAGCCAAAGTATATAAGACCTTTTTTGGCATGTTCCGACCCTGCGTTGATGTCCGGTAAACTAGCCACCATCCTGACCAATAAGGTAGCGCTATCTCAGATTTATCAATTCTCCAGGGATTCGGGTATTCCGGTGTACCCTATTTCGGGTCCCGGTAGCCTAGTGTTCAGAGGCGGTTTAAGTCCGGACCACGTACATGAATACATCCGGGAATATCCCGGAGTGAGGACAGCCACCGTCCAGTCGGGATTCCGTTTTGATAATGCTAAGGCCAAGGTCCAAAAGGCGATAGCGTTATTAGATAAAGAGTTGCCGAAAACCACGCCGGTTATATTCGATCATGAAACAGCGAAAAAATTGATCAGGATTAGTAATGCTTCGGAAAAGGTTTATCAGGAAACACTCTCAGCCATAGTCTCCGACTTACAGGGAATATTCAATGCCGTACCGAAAAGACGCGAGCGCAGACAGCATATCGGTTTACTGGCCTACGGTCGGAAAGTCGGCGCTCAAAAAATGCCTCGGGCGATTACCTTCACCTGTGGATTTTATTCGCTCGGAGTACCACCCGAATTTATCGGACTCGGCAGGATTTTAAAAACCATCAAGGACGACGAGCTCAAGGTCTTGAATGATACATACGGCTCTTTAAAGGATGATTTAAAGAGAGCGGGTCGGTATCTTAACGCTCAAAACCTTGATACACTGGCAAGCCGAAATCCGGCATGGCGCCAAGTACAAAAAGATGTGGAGTTAGCACAAGAAGCCCTGCAACTCGAACTCGGACCTAAGACTTCTAGTGAGAAAAAACATCTTGAGTTAACTTCGCAGATATTAAATCTTGGTCAGAATCGGACTAAGTTAAGCAAAAAGATAGTCGAAGCGGCCATACATAGACAAAGCCTGGGGTAAAACGGATGATAAAAGCCATACTTTTTGACGTCGACGGAGTGCTGGTTGATTCCAAAGAGACAGTGTTCAAATTCAGGAAAAAACTTTTTAAGAAGGCCGGGCATCAGGACATTGACGAGGAACATCTAGTTAACGGGTTCCATCTGCCGCTAAAGGCTGTAGTAGATAATGCACTCAGGTCAAAAGGTGTTAAAGATCAAAAAGAGATTGAACGGGTCTATAATTTGTCATTCGATCCTGCTATAAGGGAGGGGCAGGATTTTAAATTTCCAAAACGGCTTGAGGCGATACTTGAAGAATTGCACCGTGAGTTCAAATTAGGCATAATCACCAGCCGTATTAGGTTCGGCTTGGATGAGATTTTCAAAATCAGACCTATAGAAAAATATTTCGACGTCGTTATTTCCTTGGATGACGTCAAGAATCATAAACCGCACCCTGAGCCCTTGCAGAAAGCCCTTGATAGATTGGGTTTGAAGGCCGAAGAGTCAGTCTATATCGGCGATAGCGACACTGACATAATAGCCGCGCACGCTATCGGCATGCCCAGTATCCATCTAGGCGAAATCCGACATGAGCTGGCCCACCACCAAATAAAAAGCTTCCCTGAAATTCCGAATGCTATAAAGTTAATACTAGACAATCATGCGAAAAATAATCCCCTCTAACGCCAGACTTGTTCCCAAAGAAGCCAAACGCGTCTTCAAAGGAGAGATCTTTGACGTCTATCAATGGCGACAACAGATGTTTGACGGTAGTTTTGAAACTTTTGAAATGCTCAAACGTCCCGACACGATAAAGGTAATAGCCGTCAAAGACTATAAGATCGTGGTCCTTAATCAAAAACAGCCCGACTCGGAGCAATTCTTTTTTGACCTTCCCGGCGGCCGGCATGATTATGATAACGAATCGGAGTTGGATGCAGCCAAGCGCGAAACGCGCGAGGAAACCGGCATGAGCTTTAAAGATTGGAGACTAGTAAATGTTAGCCAACCACACGGCAAAATCGACTGGTTCGTTTATATATTTCTAGCAACGGGGTTTGAAAGCCAACAGGCTCAGCAACTTGACGCCGGCGAGAAAATCAAGGTTGAGCTAAAAAGTTTTGAAGAGCTAAAAGAATTAGTCAGCTACGAACATGCGCGGTTTCTGCCGGCGGAAATAATAAATTCTTGCGAAACACTGGAAGATGTCCTTAGCCTAGCGGAATACAAAACCGGCGCAACATTGAAGTAAAATGCTAATTACAATATAATTACCCCTGTTCTGTAGAGTTCTCACCCAATCGACCAAGCGAAGTAGCAAAGCTGCTGTTTGGGCGATTGAAAGGAGTAGTCGACGGACACTGAAGCCCGGCAAAATAAGGTTTTACTATTTTTGGCGGGCGGAAGTTAAAGTCGAACTACGACGTGGCGAATGTAGCTCAGTTGGTTAGAGCGTCTGGTTGTGGTCCAGAAGGCCGTGGGTTCAAGTCCCATCATTCGCCCCAAATCGAAGACCCGGCTCTGGTCGGGCTTTTGATTTGGCGCACGCGGTTTAAGCACACGCCTAAGGCCGTGGGTGAGAAATGCCTGTGGCATTTCGCAAGGGCATGTTACAGATTTTGGACTTGTTCAAAGTATGTAACTGCCGGGGTCGCGCCGACGTGACCAAGTCCCATCATTCGCCCCATAAAGCCAAAGTCTTGGCTTTATGTCGACGCGAGCGAAGCGTCGTTAGAAAACTGGATATTTTATTGCAAATAACGAAGTGTTGTCGCACTACCGCATAAAACTCCTGTGCGCCAGCTACACCAGGCCTAGGATATTTATTTCAACGCGAGCGAAGCGTCGTAAAAATGGACCATCAAAATCCTATTGTCAAAGTTCCGGTCGGCAAACTAAGTGCGAAGATAACTGTGAGCGGCACGAAGATATTATCCAGACCGTGCCGGGAAATGCTTTCGGCAGCCGTCGCGATAAATGGTGTAACTGCAAAAACCGCCAATGATATTCCAGGTAGCTCTTTGCTAAGAACGATAAAAGCAAACATGCAAAGAATAAATGAAACCACTAAAAAGGCGAAGGACCCGATAATGGACTTGGTGTGCTCGCCTATTTTGTAATGCATGACTCCGTACCTTTTTCCGACTATCGCCGCCAATCCGTCGGCAAGCGATAAATGAAGTATAGCCACGGTAAATATCCATGGCTGAACGGTCGTAGAGGCGGCAAGCCCTATACCTAGTGGATACCACAGTTCGCCGCCGGTACGCCTTTTGACATTATGTATGGAACCGAACACGCCGAACTGATAAGATATCGCCACTCCGGCGAAAAGAATAAGACTTAAAATCTGGATCGTAAGCCAGCTCATATAGAGTGGCCAAAAAGCGACGAATGTTCCGACCAATATATGGATGATTTTCCGCCCGGTCTCGGGTTCCAGCTCTTTCCTGCGACAAAGGATCTCATTAGCCACCAGTAGAAACAAGATCAGTGCGAGCGATAAGATGATAGCCATTGACAGCTAGTCCGTATTTATCGCTTCAAAATCATTAACATCAAGTTTTATTTTACTACCACTCGCAGCAGTTTGTTCTAACAAGCGCTTGGCTAGGATGTTTTCGACATAACGTTGGACTACCCGTCTCATCGGGCGGGCACCGAGTTTGGCATCATAACCTTTTTCGACCAGCCATTTTTTGGCTTCCTGGGTGAGTTCCACCTGTACTTTCTGCGCGTCCATCGTCTTGTTGATGCCGGCAATGATCAAATCGATCACCAGTATCAGCTCATCAGGTGTGAGCGGTCTGAATATCACCACTTCGTCAAACCGGTTTACCAGCTCGGGAGCAAATATGTTCCGTTCGATTATGGTATCAACGAGGTTGGTCTGAAGCTTGGCGATATCTTTGCCCTCACTGATCAAACGTCTGATCTCATCCGCGCCGGCGTTGGATGTAGCGATGATTATGGCATCCTTGAACGAAACCGGTTTATTGTCGACATCGCGCATCACTCCCTCATCAAGCATCTGCAACAGTAGGTTGACTACGTTCTTGTGGGCCTTTTCTATCTCATCAAGCAATATCACGCTGAAAGGCTGACGTCTGACTTGCCCTAAGAAACCCAGCTGTTCTCCGAGCATCGGCGTTATCAGACGATTGACATCGTCAGGGCTGACAAATTGGTTCATATCCACCCGGATCATTGATTTCTCATCCCCGAAATATACCCTGGCAAGCGCCTTAGACAGTTCAGTTTTGCCGACTCCCGTAGGACCTAGGAACAAAAATGTCCCCGCCGGCCGCTCGGGATTGCCAACACCGCTTCTGGACCGGCGCAGAGCGTTGGCAATGACGCTTACCGCTTGTTTCTGATTGATGACGTATTTGTGAAGCTCGTCCTCCATATTTAGCAATACGTCTTTTTCTTGCGCAGTAGCCTGGGCAAGTTTCACGCCGTAAGTGGACTCTATGCTACGTTGTACCACTTCGGCAGTGATAAAACCGCTTGAAGCTGACGCGGCTGACTTCAACACGGCCAAAGCAGCTCCCGGCATAGCTTGATTATCGACATACCGGCCAGCCAATTTGTAAGCCTCTCTTAAGGATTGATGCGTGTATATGATATTCTTTCCGTATTCGAGAAACAGAACCTTATCCCTTAAGACGCGCAGCGTATCTTCTTCGCCGGCAGCATTGACCTGAAGCGGTTGAAACTTGCTGGCCAGACTGGAGTTGCTGGCGCCGATTTTCTGCCATTCGCGCGGCGTCATAGTAAAGATAAGCCGGTTAGAACCCGATTCTAAGGCCGGTATCAGGAGGTTGCTCAAGTCCACGCTTGCCGTACCCTGCCCAAAAAATACTTCCGCGTCGTCAAAAAATAAGATGATATTTTTCGCCCTTTGTGCTTCGCTTAGCATGGTCATGACCAACTTTTCAAGTTTGCCCGGCCCGCCGGCTTGAGCTACCAATGACGGAGCATCAAGGGCAACGACTTGGTTATATCTGATATTTTCCGGTACGGATCCGTCCTCCAAAATACGCTCGGCGAAAGCATAGACACAGGTCGTTTTACCTACACCTACGTCTCCGACAAGTGTAACTGACTGCGTTCCGCCGCTCATCGAGCCGATCATTTGCTCGACCCGTCCTTTATGCATACGGGTATCGGTAAAAAATCCGCCGTATTGGATTTCTTCGCTGATATTGCGGCCCAGGTAGTTCAACGTGGGCGTATATCCGTAAGCCCAATCCCTGCCCAGACCGCCGAAACTCTGTCTTTTATTCGCCAGACGTCGTCTGGCTTCAATGTCCTGCAGCCAGCCGATTCCGAGTTCGATATCGCTAAACTCCATCTTAACGTTTTTGAGTAAGTTTCCTATATCGGGGATACTTTTTAATAACGCAATGATGACTACCGATGCCGGGTAACCTACCGTCTTATACTTTTCCCGCAAAACCGCGGCGTTTTTCCAGACTGTTTCGGCAGTTCCCGGGTTTTTATCCAGCAGTTCGTCAAAGACCGAGTGGTGCATCATATAACGGTTTTCAAAAAACCGGCTGTCAATAGTATCATTAGCAGCCTGCCAGACATCAAAAGCCGATGGTGTAGCAGATTTTAATCGTGCCAATATCTGCGGCTCCAACATGCCGTCCACGCTGCGTTCGTCTACGTCATCGGCCAAATCTTTCAACTCGCCTTCATACCACCAGCGAATCATCGCCCAAACGATCGCCGGTACGAACAAGACAAGGCCAAGTGTATTCTCTTCGATGATAAGTAGAACAAAACCGAGCCCGGCCAAAATTAATATTACGGCAGCCAAGGATATTTTAACTAAGGAATTCGGCTTGCTGATTGCCTGGGCATACCGGGATTTACGCGCGCGCGGGCTATTAAGGTTTAAGGTTGTAGGCTGCATACGTTATACCGCCACCGCGATTATCGGCAAAGCCGGCACAAGAAACGGTATCAACGGCCACAAGAGTATTCCGACTAGGCCTAGGAATAATATACAAAATGCCAAGACCAATGCCGTCAACAATACGAATGTCCTGATTACCGCGCCGATGAAACGGGAAACAAAATTATCAATCGCTGCCTGGAAGAATTGATGAAAAGAAGGCGGAGTTTGGATCTGTTTCCACGGCGAGAACCAGGTCCTTAATAATATCGGGACTGAAAAATTCTCTTCCACCGCCTTAAGATTGTCGGCAATGACCTTAAGCACCCATACCCAGCCTTGGCTATACCACCAGCCAAGCATATACATAATCATAGCTGTAATTGTAGCAACCAAAAGCGTTATCGTAAAAACAGAGTGTGTATCTTATTGCAGCTTAAAAGTCTGGGTTACCCGCTGGTTGCCGTCTGTGATCACCGCTGACGGCGAGCCTTTGTAATCCGAGGCTATCTGGTACAACAGATACCCATCCAGCTTTTCGGCCGGTTTTATGAACACTGCATTTAGCGGCGCGAGCTCGGTATCGGTAAGCACTACCTGCCTGCCCAGCAACGGTTTGCCGGTGTATATGCCGGTGCCGAATGCAGTGGCTTGATCGACATATTTATCCTTGCGTAATTTAAGCAAGAATTCGTGAGGGTGGTATGCGGACTTGGAGTTGCTTTTAGCCCTTATAAACACAGCTACGTATTTTGTTCCCTTATCCGGAGCATCACCTTCATATTTAGGATCGGTATCAAATTTATAAACGGTATAGGTTACTCCATTTTGGATGAAAGGCTCGCCGAGATCTTTCACGCCGGGTTGTGATTTACTACCTGTAGAACTACTATTGTTTTTATCCGCTACCTTGTCCTTATCAGCTCCCATAACGTAATAGCCCGCAAAGATCACGGCACAGATGATTATAAGCAACAAAAGGATATCGGGAAGCGCAAACCCTTTCTGACCTTTACCGATATACATAAGCATCATTGTACTATAAGAGTTTTTTAATCGATGTCTCAAAGCTCAGTATTATCAAACAAAAACAAAGGTCCCCAAAAAGTGAGGAATACTTTTTGGGTAAAGGAGGAAGCATGCAAGACCAAATAAAAAATGCGCCACTCGATTGCGCGTTTTTGATGTTTGGTCGGAAAGAATTGCGACGTGGTCGGAGTGGGCGGATAGCGCTCCGGCTATCCACGCGGGGCTAACCGCCGGCATAAATCATCGGTCGGCGATTCGGCCTACAAACATGAAGAAGCCCAGGCCAATGCCTGAACTTCTTCATGGTCGGAGTGGGCGGATTTGAACCGCCGACCTCACCGTCCCGAACGGTGCGCGCTACCTAGCTGCGCCACACTCCGTAAATACTGTCTATGAATTTTAACAAATAATATTCACGTAGTAGCTAAGCAAAATACTGTGTATTTGGGGGGGACAGCGCTTGGGCTAGTCGCGCCAAGCTAACCTGCCTCGGAGGTTCAAGCCCTAAACTGAAAAATGAAAAAGACTGTCCAAAAGACAATCTTCTTTCATTGGTCGGGGTGAGAGGACTTGAACCTCCGACCTCGCGCTCCCAAAGCGCGCGCGCTAGCCAACTGCGCCACACCCCGAAAAGTCAATGTATTAGCTTTTCGTAGCCGCGAACGAAGTGTCGTTTGTGCTAGTGAGGCACCGACTATCGTGCGCCAGCCACGAAACACCCATGAATTTTAACAGATTAACTGTTTGATTCATAGGTGTTGAAAGGTCTATTTCGCGAATTCGATGGCGCGGGTTTCACGGATCACGTTCACCTTGATAGTACCGGGATACTGCATGGTCGATTCTATCTTGTTGGCTATGTCGCGTGCCAACTTAATAGAGCCGAGATCATCAAGATCGATAGGCTTGACGAACACACGGACTTCCCGGCCGGCACTGATGGCATAAGCCTTTTCTACACCTTTGAAACCGGTCGCTACATTTTCCAGATCTTTCATCCGCTCCGCGAAGTTCTCGGCGCTGATATTACGGGCACCGGGCCGGGCGGCGCTGATGGCATCAACCACGCGTACGACTAAAGCTTCCGTCGTAGTCGCTTCCATATCGTCGTGGTGCGCCTCGGCGGCGTGAGCGATCTTTTCATCAACTCCGTATTTGCGGGCAATTTCGCCGGTGATGTGGTGGTGCTTGCCCTCTATCTTGTGCGTCAAGGCTTTGCCCATGTCATGGATCAAGGCGGCATATTTGGCAGTCTTCACGTCGGCGCCGATTTGCTCGGCCAACACTCCAGCCATGTGTGCCATTTCCGTACTGTGTTTAAGTACGTTCTGTCCATAACTGGTTCGGAACTTGAGCTCCCCTAAGTATTGTAAAATTTCCTTGGGTATACCGATGATACCCACTTCACGGGCGGCATCTTCACCGGCTCTCATCACATCTTTTTGCACCTGCTTTTGGGCCTTGGCGACAACTTCCTCGATACGGCCGGGGTGCACGCGGCCGTCCTTGAGTAGCATCTCAAGGGCTACTCTTGCTACTTCACGACGTACGGGGTCAAAAGAGCTTAGAACGATCATACCGGGAGTATCATCAACCATGATGTCGACACCGGTGGCCCGCTGGAGAGCCTGGATATTACGACCTTCTTTGCCGATAATCCTTCCTTTCATCTCTTCGTCTTCCAGTTTGACCGCGGTGACGGTTCTTTCAGCCGTAACCTCGCTGGCCATCCTTTCCATGGTTTGAATCAAAATAGCGCCAGCCTTTTCTTCGGCCAGATCCTTAGCATCAGATTGAAGCTTATTGATCAAACCTTTGAGGTCGACCTTGATATCTCGTTCGGTCATAGCCATAAGTTTCTCGCTGGCCTCGGTCTTGGTCAGTTTTGCAATTTTTTCCAGTTTTTCCTGTTGTTTCGCGCGGATTTTACGGATCTCGTCCTTAAGTTCCTCCAGTTCCGCCTCGTCCTTGCGAAGAGATTCGGTCCTTTTGTCCAAATTGTCCAGTTTTTTATCCAAAGTTTCTTCGCGATCCAAAAGACGTCTTTCGATGTCTTTGAACTCTTTACGGCGCACCTGGTCTTCCTTGCGCGACGATTCGGCCAGTTCCTGGGCTTCTTTTTTTGCCTTATCGACGAGCTTCTCAGCTTCCTGTTTTGCCCTTTTTAATTCCTTTTGTGCTTTTTCATCTGCCTGGCTCAATCTCTGCCTGCTTACCGCCGTACTGGCTCCGAAACCTACTCCAATGCCAGCAAGTGCCAATACTATAGTTATTGGATCCATAAATTTATCCTTTCTCAGATGAGAAATATCAGCCTTGCAGAGCCGCGCGGCGTCACTAATCACGTCATTAGCCGAAAAGCTTGCAAATTTCCCAAAACTGTTACGTATTAGAATTTATTCTTAATCTGTTAGAAACTGTCTTTGATAACAATTCTACGCCGTCTATTATAACGCCGAGGCCATGGCTCGTGCAATTATTTTTTTGGTTTGGTAGTCCTTGCCGGCGAACCGTACTCCGGTATGATTATCCGTTCGGGCGAGGTCGGGCTTAGGTTATTAACAGCCTTTCTTACCCAGTGGCTACCGTTAGCGCCGATTACAGGTATATCCAATTCATAAGCGATGGTATTGGCAACGCTCGCGCCTATCCTGAGGCCGGTGAAGCTACCTGGGCCTTTATAAAACGCCACGCCTGTCAGATCACGATATTCAATTTGCCGGCTACTTAATACTTCTTTGATCTTGTTGTGGATATCGGCTGATAGTTCCCTGCCGGCCTGCCATTTTAAACAAGCTATGCTCTTATTCGAGCCATAAAGACCGACTTCGGCCTCAGGCTTGTCGGTCCGGATGGTTAGAATCAACGATTCTGTTTTATGTTTATCTTGCATCGGGAAATGAAATCTTAATTTTCCGCGAGCTGTCATTTTGTGGCAGGAATTTAATTATGATCCTTTTGTCCGGCAACATCTCTTTGCCGGCGGCGGCCCACTCAATGACGCTTACCGAATCATCGCTTTTTATCGCCTCTTCTATATCGTGGATTATATGTCCGGGTTCTTCCAGTCGGTATAAATCAAAATGGTGCAATCTTAGGCGGCCGTCATATACATTCTGCAATACGAATGACGGACTGGTGACTTCGTCTTGACTGCCGAGTCCTCGGGCAAGGCCCTTGACGAAAGTAGTTTTGCCGGATCCGACATCTCCTATAAGTTCTATCAGTTCTCCGCCCTTTAACCGTTTTGCTACCGTCTGAGCGATCTGCTTCGTTGCAGATTCATCCGGAGAGGTTACTTCTAATTGATGCATCGTTATTGATTATAAATTCATCGGAATTACCTTGGCAAAACAAAATGGTTAAACGGAATTCGGAGCAATAGTATACTAAAGCATATGCTTAAACTCAGTAACGCCCTTTCCAACATCGATGTATTATCGCTTCGCACAGGCGGTCCGGTGGGTACGGCTACCGAGATGATCATTAATCCCAACAACTTAAAGATCGAAGGTTGGTACGTCCAGGACAAATTCAGTGGTAAACGATTAGTCCTGGTCGGGTCGGAAATCCGTGAAGTATCGCCGCGCGGTTTGATAATCAATGATCACGAGGTCCTGGCCGAAGCCGGGGAACTGGTTCGTTTGAAACCGGTGCTTGATATAGGTTTCGTTCTAATTGATAAACAGGTAACCAGCCAGAGTGGTATGAAATATGGCAAGGTCACCGATTTCGCGGTTGAAACCGAGAGCTTACTAGTCAAAAAGATCTATGCCTCGCAATCAATAATCAAAAGTTTATCCGGCGGCAGCACCAGTATAGATCGGACTCAGATAGTGGAAATCACCGATCGGAAGATAATCATTGAGGACGCGACCGAAAAATCCGAAGCCACAGCTGCTTCTACTGTCACGGCTAGCTGACAAGCAACAGCAAGCCCACAGTAGCTATCATCGAACCGGCAAACCGTCGGTACAGATGCTCTCTTTCGTGCAAGAAAATAATCCCGCCGACAAATATCAAGACTGTTTGATAACTCATAATGCCGGCGATCAAACTAATGTCCGCCTGCGACAAAGCAATGACAAAAGTTATACCCTGAAGACCCCGCAGTATTCCAAGGTAAACCAGCTGTTTAATCCCGCTTGGGCCGAAATCTTTCAGAGTATGCCAGCGGCCAAAAGCCAGCAACATAACCGCCAGCGTTTGGAATCCCCAGCCGATAATCATATAAGTACCGACATTCATTTCACCCAAAAAATATTTTTCGCCTGTGGTCGCCAGTGCCAAAGTAAAGGCTGAAAATATCGCCAGCCAGCTCCACGTAGATATGTTAAATGTCCTGGCCGTCGTTCTTCTGACGGCAACCAATCCGGCCGACACGACCAAAACTAACACGCCCAAAAACTGTAGGACCGACAGCTGCTCGCCGAGCAGTATAGACGCGATAATCACGGTAAAAATCGCCCTGGTACTTTGCAATATAGCAAACTGCGCGGCATCTACATGGGAGTTCGCTTTGAACGCGGATATAAAACTAAGCGCGAAGATAAACCCGTTAGCCACTAAAAATAACCATGTTTGCAGCGAAAAATCGAATGAAATATCGTAATTCAATACTCCATAGATGATTCCCATAGTCAAAACAATGGGATAGAAAAATGCTGTACCTACTCTGGCGTGGGATTGGAACTGCCTGGAAATATTACGCTGGACCAGCGCGAAGATCGCGGTAAAAATAAGATGCAGAGTTATGGCAAGTTGCCAGCTCACGAGTCCATTGCCTCCTTGATGTCAGAATACGAGAATCCTTGCCGGGCAAGATACGCGATAAGTTTTTGGTTGTCTTGATAGCGAGACTGCCGGCGTTTTTTCTCTATCAGTTCTTTGATGATTTCTTTCTCGTCGGTTTCATCGTCCTGTAATATCTTTTGAATTATATCTTCGGAAATTTTTTTCTGTTTCAGTTCAAGTCTGAGTTTTCTTTTGCTGATAGGTTTTAACAACCGGCGGTTTTCCACCCAACGGAAAGCAAAATCTTCGTCATTTATATGCCCTTTTGAACTTAACGTGCTAAGTATTTTTTCAATTTTTTGATCTTCGTATTTTTTACGTCTCAGGTAATCCCGTATTTCGCCCTCGCTTCGGGGGCGGCGGGCAATAAGCTCCAACACCCTATAAACTGCCTTATCCTCTACGGAGGTTTCTTTGAGCTTATCAAGTTCGGGCTTTGATAATTCCTGTCCGACCTTCAGCCCGCCGGCAAGCAAGCCGCTCTCGGATAAAGCAAAGCCGTACTTGCCGTCAATAAATATAGAATACCGGTCCTTGCGTTTGACCTGCTGCTTTATATCCGTAATCTTCACGGGATTCATAGTAAAAAGTATATAGCCGTGGCGAATATTATTGCCAGAGGAACCTCTACCAATATACCTTTTTCCGTTTCGCTTCTTTGAATACCCTTATGGAACCGGGTGAACCAATGCAGGTGGGTAGGTTTGCGCCTGAAGTCCTCCATGAAAAGATACTTATAAGCCTGGACAAAATCCGGGCAGCCGGCTAGGAACAAGCAGACAAAGACCAGCCAGCCGGCGCCGGCGAAATACAGCGCAGTCATTATAACGGCCAACAAGAAAGCATCGATAACCAGATAGATGTGAAAGAAGCGGCGTTTTTTCGGGCTTTGATAAAACCTTATTCCGAAATGAGGTATTGCATCCAGTACGAAATGGGATACGAATGCCAAGGGCAAGGCAACGGCAGGCTGGGTTATGCCCAACCCGATCAGTGCTCCGCTGAGTGCATGATTCGTCGCCGTCATTTCTTTTGTTGGCTCTGAAGAACTATCTTGTAACCTGTTAAAGCAACCAAAGGAATTCCCAGCGCAAATATGAAGAAGTTTATGATATATTCCGCTTCAATCTTGCTTGGCGATCTTTCGTAGGAATTATCCACCACACTCAAAGGAAAGCCCCGATGGTAGTTGATAGCCGCTCCCGGAAAACATACCGGGTCGTTAGTAAAAGCCAGTTTGCACCATTCCGGTGCTTTTTGAAACTTTGGATTCTCTATTTCACGGACCAGATATATTTGAGAAATTCCTAATAAAACTCCGATTATCAGAGAAATCAACAGTGTCTTTTTCATATATTTATTCCTTGGCGGCGTCCCGGACTTTTTTAGCCAGTTCTTCGAGCAATTTTGGAGATTCTTCCAATGCCTGTTTTGCGGCTTCGCGGCCCTGGCCGATCTTCTCTCCTCCGAGAGCAAACCAAGCTCCGCTCTTTTCCACGATCCCGTATTCTACTGCCAAATCCAGTACGTCGCCGCTCTTGCTGATGCCTCTGTTATACATGATATCGAACTCAGCCTGCCTAAATGGCGGCGCAATCTTGTTTTTGACCACCTTTACACGGGCACGGTTGCCGACGATTGAATCGCCTTGCTTTATCTGGGAAATCCGGCGTATATCCATCCGCACCGAAGAATAAAATTTCAAGGCGTTGCCGCCGGTGGTCGTTTCCGGATTTCCAAACATAACGCCGATCTTCATCCTGATTTGGTTGATAAAAATCACCGTTGTGTGCGAGCGGTTGATTACACCGGTAAGTTTACGGAGCGCCTGGCTCATCAACCGAGCTTGCAAGCCCATGTGCGAATCGCCCATATCGCCCTCGATCTCAGCCCTGGGCACAAGAGCAGCCACGGAATCAATAACTACCAAGTCCACGGCGTTGCTGCGTACCAGCGTTTCGGCTATCTCCAGCGCCTGTTCGCCGTTATCCGGCTGGGAAATCAATAAGTTTTCCACGTCAACCCCGAGCTTCTTGGCATACGATGGATCAAGCGCGTGCTCGGCATCGATGAAGGCCGCCGTCCCGCCTTGGGTTTGAATCTCAGCGATGGCATGTAAGGTCAAAGTGGTCTTTCCGGAACTTTCCGGTCCGTAAACCTCGATTATCCGGCCTTTTGGGATACCGCCGCCTAAGGCGATGTCTAAACTCAGACTACCGGTCGAGACCGTCTCGACATTGCTCTTGTGAGCATCACCGAGTTTCATTATCGAACCTTTGCCGAACTGTTTTTCTATCGTTTCAAGTGCCAGCCCTAAAGCCTTGATCTTGCCTTCTTTTTCCACCCCACCTGTCCTTTTGGTATCAGCCAATTAAACCCTCCTCGTTGTTTTTTGTAGTATAACATTCTCAGGTTAAATCTGGCGGCGTGTAGATTAGTCGGTTATGGTTATTTATTGTATAATTCGGCATAAATATGCATATATCAGATTCCTTGGTGGAAAAACTATTAATTGATGCGGGGAAAGCAACTGCGTCTCAGTTAAAACCCCTAAAGGAACAGAAAAAGACCGAAAACCAGACCTTGCAACAAGTCGTTATGGCCAACGGGCTTATAACCGAAAAAGACTTGACTAAATTATATGCCAAAGAAGTAGATGTCCCGTTTATCGACCTTAATCCCAAAGAGATAAAGCGCGAAATCCTGACGCTGGTACCGGAAAAGGTCGCCAAACAATACAAGGTAGTATTGTTCGGTGTCAAAGAGGATGGTTCCAAACTCCTCGCCATGGAAAACCCCGATGACATCCAGGCCTTGAGTTTGCTCCAGAAGCAGTTGGGGGCCCATATCAAGGTGCATATAGCCTGCTCTTCGGTCATAGAAAAGGCCTTGGACCAATACCGCGGCGAAGATGCGAGCAACGAGCTTACCAAAGTGCTGACCAACGAAGAAGCGGATGCGGAAGAGGCGGAAGAAATCAGCGAAGAAGATGTGGCCGAGGACTCCCCGATTGCTCAAACCGTCAATCTAATTATCGAATACGCCATCAAATCTGGCGCCAGTGATATACATATCGAACCGCGAGAAAACCATGTGCTTGTCCGCTACAGAGTTGACGGAATATTGAAGGAGGCTAATAAATTGCCCAAGAAGGTCTTGAGCCCGCTGGTAAGCAGAATAAAGATCCTCAGCAACCTCAAGATCGATGAACGACGCGTACCGCAGGATGGCCGGTTCAAAATCCAGGTAGGCAGCGACGTATTCGCGCTAAGGGTCTCTACCTTACCGATAACCGAGGGGGAGAAAGTCGTCATGCGAATCTTGAGCGAGTCCTCTAAGCCGGCCACTTTGGAGGAGCTGGGCTATTGGGGAACTTCTCTCAAAGCTATCAACGGCTCGATCCTCCAGCCCCACGGGATGATTTTGGTAACCGGACCTACCGGTTCCGGCAAATCAACCAGTCTGTTCAGCATCCTAAGTTTAATCAACAGACCGTCGGTCAACATCTCCACTGTGGAAGACCCGGTGGAATACAAGATCTTCGGCGCTAACCAAACCCAGGTCAATCCTAAGGCCGGAATGACCTTCGCTACCGGCCTTCGGGCACTGTTAAGGCAGGATCCGAACATCATCATGGTCGGCGAAATCCGGGACAGTGAGACGGCAGAGCTCGGCGTTCAGGCTGCGCTGACGGGCCATCTTGTCTTCGCTACGCTACACACCAATAATGCGGCGACTTGTCTGCCCCGGTTGCTTGACATGTCGATAGAACCGTTCTTGATAGCCAGCACCGTCAGGGCTGTCGTCGGACAACGTCTGGTCAGAAGACTGTGCGTTGACTGTCGTCAGCCCTATACTCCCGATGCCGAAGAGCTCAAAAAAATTGGTGAAATCTTTCATACCGCTGATAGCTCCGGTATGAAGAAGGTGCACGAGCTGGAAAAAATGGCGCTTGAGGGTGGCATAGGTAAAGGCAATATCGGCAAGAAGCAAGGCGAATCTACGGATAATTTATCCACGACATCGGAGAAAATAACCCGTTTATGGCGAGCGGGCAAGAACGGATGTGAATCCTGCGGACATGTCGGCTACAAAGGCCGGGTGGGGATATATGAGGTCCTGCCGAACTCCAATGAAGTCCAAAAACTGATAGTGTCCAGCGGAACCAGCGAACAAATTCAAAACGAGGCCGTAGCGAAAGGCATGGTTACCATGCAGCTGGACGGGTTCGTAAAGGCGCTCCGCGGACAAACCAGCATAGAAGAAATATTAAGGGTAACGAGCGACAGCTGATGGCAAGATATTCCTACACCGCTACCAAGGACGGCAAACACTTAACGGGTATCGTTGAGGCGTCCGGTAAGGAAACGGCCCGGGAGACTTTGGCGCGCCAAAATATCCATCCTCTTTCCCTAAAGGAGGTTAGGCCGAAAAGCAAATTCCTAAATCTGACCAGTGGCAAAGTCAAGTCAAAAGACCTGGTGGTTTTTACCAGACAGCTTTCAACCATGATTTCAGCCGGGGTGCCGCTTAACCGCTCTTTAGCGACCCTGCAAACCCAGACGAACAACAAGTATTTCAACGGCATCATAGCTGCCGTATCCAGGGACATAGAAGGCGGTATGAGCATGGCCGACGCGCTTAATAAACACCCTGATGCCTTCAGCGAGATATATGTGAACATGGTGCGCGCCGGAGAAGCCGGCGGTATATTAGAGGATATTCTAAAAAGGCTCGCCTACCAGCTGGAAAAAGATGCCAGTATACGCAAGAAAATAAAGAGCGCCATGGCCTACCCCATGGTTATCTTCTCAATAACGATCATCGCCTTTTTTGGAATAATGATCTTTATCATCCCGAAGATCGCCAAGATACTAGAAGATCTCGGCGGGCCTGACGCCGAGCTGCCGGTTTACACCCAGGCGATGTTGTCGACCAGTGATTTTATGAGGAACAATGTTTTGATCATTCTGGTCGCGGCGGGTCTGGGGATATTTCTACTCCGCCGATACATCAAGACGCCGAAAGGAAAATACCAATTCCACTTCTTTCTGCTTAAGATACCTATCCTGAACAATATAATAATCAAAATCGCTCTGGCCAGGTTTGCCAGGACTTTCGCCTCTTTGATGTCGGCCGGTGTAGCGGTACTCGATGCGTTGGAAGTAACGGGCAATGCCATCGGCAATAAGGTCATCGAAGCGGAGCTAAAAGAAGCCGCCAAGGCGGTCAAAAACGGCAAACAGCTATCAGAGCCTTTGAGCCAAAGCAAGTATTTTCCGGCAATCGTGCCACAGATGCTTTCAATAGGCGAAGAAACCGGAGAAATCGACACCATATTGGTGAAGGTAGCCGACTTTTATGAAGAAGAGGTGGACGCGGTAATAGACGGTGTCAGCGCCCTGATAGAACCGATAATGATCATAATGCTCGGTAGCGCAGTGGGGCTTATCGCCGTCAGCGTCATGGGGCCGATATCCAGCCTTAGCCAGAATGTCGGCGAATAACAATTAACTTGACCAATAATCCTCTTATGGTTACAATCTGAACCAGATGCTTATCTACCTTAAGCTTAGGTTGGCAAGCTCGTTAGTTATCAAATTACATAAAAACAATACAAGGAGGGTGGGCTCCCATGGTCTCACTAAAACGTAAACAAAGCGGCTTCACTATCGTCGAACTGCTGATAGTAATTGTCGTTATCGGTATTCTAGCGGCAATCGTTATCACAACCTTCACCGGTGTGCAAAAGAAAGGTCGTGATGCGGATAGGAAATCGGACATCAACGCTATTTATAGCCAAGTAGAGGTATATTTCGCTCAGAACAGCAAATATCCTACGCTTGCTAACTTAAACGACGACACCTGGCGTGACGCTAACGTCAAGGGGCTGACGGATGACACTATCCACGCACCGAACAGCACCACGGATTTGGCAGCTAGTGGCACAGGCACTGACTATTATGTCTACACCACCGACCCCTCAACCTGTGATAATACGGCAACCAACGGTGACTGTACTGGCTTTACGCTTACAGCCAATCTAGAAGCCGGCGGTACATTTACCAAGACCGGTTCAAATAACTAAAGCTCTCGAACCCGGCAATAAAACCCTGGCAATAACTGTCAGGGTTTTTTATACTGGCTATTAAGCATGAGGGCTTTAGGTACCAATTCCAAAGGATTTACTATTGTCGAGCTGGTCATCGGGATAGGACTTAGCGGAATTTTCGTCGGCACTATCGCCATGATGCAATCCAATACCGCACAGCTGAGCGAAAAAGGCAGGGATCTTTCGGCGATGAATGCATATGCCGAAAACAAGATCGAGGCCCTAAGGAGCCAAGGCTATTTAGCTATATCGGCAGGCACCCAAGACGTAACATCTGAATTGCCCGGCGAGCTTAATTCCCCCAAAACCGGTACGCTGACGATAACGTCGGAGCCCGAAGCCATCAAAAAGGTCGTCCTATCCATAACTTATAACGAACAGGGTTCTCCCCGGACCTACTCATATACGACTTATATAGGAGAAGTCGGTGTTGGACAATATTAAACCAATGAGATCCGAGTCCGGATTCACCATAGTGGAACTTAATATCACGATGACCCTGATGGCCATAATAGCGGTAAGCTTTATGGCGGTGTTCACCAACTTCTTAGTAGCCAGCTCCCGGACCAATGCCAGGATCGAAATGACCAGCGATTCGCAAAATTTACTACGAGTAATGGTAGAGGAATTACGTTATGGAGCCGGGGTTCGACAAACTAACTCCATCAACGATCCTAACGGTCCTTCCGGTGGCTGGAATACGGATAATGTAAACTTCGTAATCATTACCGCCGTTCCGGCACTTAACAGTTCTAGTCAGTATATAATCGATACAAGTACCGGTGAGCCTTACATGAACGAATTCGTATACTACAAAAGCGGGAATGCGCTTTATAAAAGGACTTTGGCGAACCCCGGAGCAACAGGCAACAAATCGACTACCTCTTGTCCTCCCAATATAGCCAGCGGTTCCTGTCCGGCCGACCGTGAGCTTGCCGGAGACGTCAGCACCATGACCTTCACCCTGTACGATCAGGATAATAACCTGACGACTACAGCCTTGAACGCCCGATCTGTCAAGATAGATCTGACTCTTCAGAGAAAGACGTTCGGCACACCTATAACTTATGATAATTCGATAAGGATAACGCTTAGGAATAATTTCTTATGATCAAAAAATTAAATACCGGCGGTTCGGTCCTGGTTTCCATGGTTATAATCTTTCCCTTTTTTATAGTCATACTGACAGCTTATATGAACCATGCCGTATCGGGCTTCCGTACAGCTCGGAGCGACCAGTTCAGAACTTCAGCACAGTTTAGTACGGATGCCGGTATTGATCACGCCATGCAGGAAATCAACATTGATGATAGCTGGTCAGGCACCGGTTCGGAAGTAGAATTACAAAACTCAAACGGCATCAGAACCACATACGAAGTAAGCGTGACCGACGTTGACGAGGAAACTAAGCTGGTTACCTCTATTGGAAGAACCTATCATCCCGGCAACAGCACGCCGGAATTCAGCGTAACCATCAATGCCGAATTGCGCGCCGTTTCATCGGGACAGTATAGTATCGTGACCGGCGTAGGAGGTTTGCTCATGCAAAACAGCGCAAAAATTATGGGGGGAGATGTTTTAATCAACGGCGAGATTGAAATGCAAAATTCCGCTCAAATCGGTTTGGCTACAAATTCGGTTGTGGTTGAGGTAGCACACCAGAATTGTCCTGACCCGCCAGACTCCACCTACCCCAGGATCTGTAACAGCGGTGAAAACGGCCAACCAATTTCCATAAATAACAGTGCCCATATTTACGGAAGTGTTAGCGCCAATAATCAAACCGATGGCTCCGACATGAGTGACCCCGGCTTGGTAGCCGGTTCCGGCGTAGCCGCGCAACCTTTGCCGGAACACGACCGTGACGCTCAAAAAGCCGCCATTTCCAGCACGATTGACGATTCTGCCGCCGAGTGTGACTTCCCGTTTGACAATAGCGTCACCTGGCCGGCCAATCTCAAAATTGAGGGCGACGTAAGTATTTCAAACGGTTGCGAGGTGACACTAGAGGGAGATGTCTGGATAACCGGCCGCCTGAGCGTTCAAAATTCGGCGCGAATCATTATCCCAGATGATATAGCATTGGGAAATACCATCAACCCGGAGCTACCGACCATCATGATAGACGGCAGCGCGGGATTGGTATTGCAAAATTCAGCCGAAATAGTATCCAATTCAAATGATGTAGGCGCGCAGGTGATTACTTATTGGAGCCGGGCTGGTTGCTCACCGGACTGCGCTGAAGTTACCGGGCAAGACCTTTATGACACTCGAGGCGATAGAACCATCCTGCTACAAAACAGTGCCGACGCACCAAATTCGATAATGTATGCACGTTGGAGTCAAGTAGAAATCGGTAACGGCGGAGCCATAGGGGCCGTAGTAGGACAAACCGTGCGCCTAAGTAACTCGGCGATTATTACATTCGGCACTTCCGCACCGGGCGGCGGAAGCACTTTTTGGGTAATTGACGGGTACAGAAGATCGTTCTAACTAAACTGGTTATGGTATAGTTATTAGGGGCAAAATGTGCTTTGATGGGCAAGCATGAGTAAAAATAAAACCTACTTCTACAAAGACAAACCAATCTTCGGCCTGGATATCGGCCTTAGCAGCATAAAAGTAATGCAGCTTGAGACTTCATCTAAGAAAGCGCGGCTGCTAGGTTATGGTATTGGCGGATTTGATCCAAAAGCCATCAAGGATGGCGTAATAATCGATCATGAACTGCTGGCCAAGGCCGTCAGGAATTTATTCGAGAAAAACATCGTAGGTGAAATAACCACCAGAAGGGTCGCCATGAGCGTGCCCGCCATCCTGACTTATATGCATACCATCAACTTTCCGCCTATCAAAGAAAGTGAACTCAAGGAAGCTGTTGATCTTGAATCCGAACAATACATACCTCTGCCACAGCAAGATTTATATACGGACTATGAGATCATTGAAAAAAATAGTGACAAGCTGGAAATCCTGACCGTAGCCGTGCCCCGCAAGATTATTGATTCCTACATGGCATTGGTAGAAATTCTCGGTTTGGAAGCAGTGAGTTTCGATACCAGTATCTCCTCATCGGGCAGGCTTTTCAAAACTTTTGAAAGCAGCAGCGACATTCCTTCGGTACTGATAGATTTCGGCTCTATCTCAGCCGACATCACCATATTTGCCAAAACGAACATAGTATCCGGGACCATTCCCGCGGGCGGTGACACCTTTACAAACTTGTTGGCGCAGAAGTTAGGGTTAAGCCGCGAAGAGGCGCATGTGATAAAAACCAAATACGGTATAAGCAAGAGTAAGCGGCAGGAAGAAATAGTAAAAATCATGCAGCCGGAATTGGACCAATTGGTACGTGAAGTCAAAAGAATGATGCGGTACTACAGCGAGAGGACGCAATCAAAAGGCAATATCGGCCAAGTCATCACCATGGGGGGAGGAGCGAACATGCCGGGTTTGAGCGATTACCTGACCAATGCCTTGAGGCTGCCGGTTAGAACATATGACCCTTGGTCCAGTTTTGATCTGCACCATATCAAAGAACCGTCTCAAAACGAAAAATCCGTTTATGCGACAGTCGCCGGCTTGTGTTTGATAAATCCGAAAGAGATAACGGCATGATCAACCTCCTACCTCCGGTTTATAAAGAAGATATATTCTACGGACGGCGGAATTATACCTTGTTTAAATGGATTGTGATCCTGGTGATTTCCCTGACTATGATTGGCACGATTGTTGCCGGCGGATATCTGTTCATGAATCATTCCATCGAGCAACAATTGAGCCAATCGGAAACAGCCCGACAGCAACTTAAAGATAATAAACTTGAGGAAACAAAAACCAGGCTTGATGAGATTTCCGCTAATACCAAATTGGTTCTACAAGTCTTATCCAAGGAAGTCCTTTTTTCAAAACTGCTTAGACAGCTTGGCGCCTCTTTGCCACCCGGGACGACCCTGCAATCAATCAACATAGACAAGCTAGAAGGTGGCATCGCATTAAAGGCGCTCGCAAAGGACATACAGTCCGCAACTCAGATACAGATCAATCTGGCCGACCCTAAAAATAAGATTTTTCAGAAAGCCGATATCGAATCCATAAATTGTGCGCCGACCGGCGGCGAATCAGCGACCTATCCGTGTTCGGTCCAGTTACGCGCCTTGTTTGGCAAGGATAACCCATATGTATACATATCCGATACTTCGGCCGGAGGAGAACAGTAATGAGTCCGAAAAAAGTTTCGTATCTGATGGTGGCTGTTGTGGTAGTGTTATCTTCAGCGCTTGTAGCGGCAACTGTAGCTGGAGATCTTCTCTTCAAGGAACAATCTGAAAAACTCAGCAGCTCAAAGGCTGAGAATCAGGCTATTAAAGAACAAGAGATCTCTTTGGCTCAAGCTAAAGCTGATATCGAAAAATATAATGAACTTGATACGATAGCCCGCGCTATCGTGCCTCAGGACAAGGACCAGGCCAAGACTATCCGTGAAATCCATGCCATAGCTTCAGAAACCGGTGTCAGCATACAACAGATTAATTTCGATGTTTCAAGCCTCGGTCTTACCTCTTCTACGCAAAGTGGCTCTACGCCCGGGGTCACGCAAGTTAAGCCGGTACCCGGGATTAACGGCGTGTATTCTTTAGAACTTACTGCCAGCTCAGGGGATTCCAGTCCCGTTTCGTATTATCAATTCCTGCAGTTTTTGGAAAAACTCGAAGCAAACCGGCGGACGGCGCATGTAACCAACATAGTCGTCACACCGTCTGAAAAGAATCGGGATGAAGTCACTTTTGCATTAACCTTAAACGCGTATTTAAAGCCATGAACCCTGTTAAATCCCATAACATCATCGATAGTAAAATAGCTATGTTATCTGTTAAGCGGAGTACACTGGTATGAATATAGACACAAACAAACTACCGACTTTTGCTCAAGATTATTTTAAAAAAGTGCTCAAACACGCTAAATTCATATTCATCGTTGTAATTACCGTACTGATCGGATTTCTGATTTTTGAAATAAACCGTCTAACTACCAAAGAGCCTTCCATTGAACAAATAACCCAGCAGCAGCAGATAATCAAAAGGCCGAAGATCGATCAGGAAACTATCGATAAGATCGAGCGGTTAAAGGATCGCAACATTGCCGCCCAATCATTATTCGAGGAAGCACGGGACAACCCCTTCCAGGATTAATGCGAACGGCCACCGTACTTCTTTAGGTATTCCGATCGCGCGTCCTGCAGGGCTTTAGCGTGGGCGTTCGGGTTCGGACAATATTTAAAGATAAAGTTATGCTGCTCGCCGGCAGTTTCAACGATGAGCTCGCCATAATTGAACATGGTAGGAAAGATACCGTGGATATTTGCAGTAACATCCTCCACATTCGCCAGTGATAGTTCGGAAACCTTGCGATTAAACAGGCTGATCTGCTGGACTTCGGTAACGTTAAGATCGGTTATTATCAATTGGTTACCGCGGTAAATGCGCGTTACCAAAAGCAGGAAAACAACTCCGAATATCGTCATCAAAAGTACTAAGACCCCCATGAACAGGCGGGTGCCGGTACCCGTGCCCAGTACGCTGGGCAAAAGAAAAATTATCAATCCCGTCGAAAGGACGGCCGCCACTATAAACTGCGCATATATTATTATCAGTCCGAAAGTGTGCCGGCGGATATCAGCTACTTTGATTTCGGATTCATCGATCTGTTCCAGATGGCCCGTAGGGTCAAGCACACGTTTTCTCTGCTGAAAGGCCTTCTCGGTTATCGGGCTTTGTATGGGCCCTTTGCCGGCGGGCGGAACCGAGTCTTCCGGATGGTCGGGCGATATGGTTATTTTATCCGGAGGTGATTTATCGTTGTCGCCGACGATCTTATTTATATAATCCTCAACAGGGTTGGGACTCTGGCTCTCCCGATTCATGAAATCATTATAGCAGTTCGGCTTGGTCGTCTTTCTTAGCCTGCTTTTTTTTCTTTAGATGTTCGTAAGCTTTGATCGTCGCCATTCTCCCTCGGGGTGTCCGTTCAACCAGGCCTATTTGCAGCAGATAAGGTTCCAAAAAATCCTCGATGGTCGAGCGCTCATCACCGGTTATCGCGGCAAGGGTTCCGACCCCCACCGGCCCGCCGCTATGGTTATCAATTATCGTAACAAGTACCCGCCTGTCAGCCGGGTCAAGTCCGAGTTCGTCGATTTCCAGCATTCTCATCGCTTTTTCAGCCATTTCCAGGTTAACCTTGCCCTTGCCGTGTACATCCGCATAATCGCGGACTCTTCTTAATAGCCGGTTGGCGATCCGCGGAGTCAGTCTGGCTCTTTTTGCTAAATATTTCGAAGCCTGGTCGTCTATCTCAACCCCCAGGATCTGAGCCGCCCGGCGGATTATTTTCGCTATTTCGTCGTCGGAATAAAATTCCAGACGATGCTGGAGACCAAATCTATCACGCAGAGGAGCCGCCAACGAGCCGGTTCTGGTAGTAGCCCCGATGACCGTGAATTTCGGCAAATCCAGCCGTAAGTTTTTCGCACTCGGCCCCTTCCCTAATACTATGTCTAATTTAAAATCTTCCATGGCAGAGTATAAGACTTCTTCAACACTTCGGTGCAAACGGTGAATCTCATCAATAAATAAAATATCGCCGTCTTCCAAATTGGTCAGAATACTGGCCAAATCACCGGCGCGTTCAATAGCCGGACCGGAAGTTATACGGACCACTCTGCCCATTTCATTGCCGATGACGGTGGCCATCGTGGTCTTGCCGAGGCCGGCAGGCCCGAACAACAATACATGATCTATCGGCTCATTGCGCTTTTTGGCGGCGGTAATAGCAAGTTGCAGATTTTTTTTCAGCCTATCCTGACCGATATAATTAATGAAATCCCTCGGTCGTAGGGAATTATCCAGTTCCTTATCTGCCTCATCATCGAATTCCTGGACTATTCTCTCAACCGACATTAACTTTTCACTCTCAATGCTTGTTTGATTTTTTCTTCTATCGGTAGTTTTTTGTCTATGCCGGACAATGCCCTCATCGCTTCACTATTACTGAACCCCAGCCCTACCAAAGCTTGAACGGCCTCGTCTTCCGAAGAGGCATGCAGAAAATCCGTGGCCGCTTCGGAGGAAAGCAATCCGACCTTATCCTTAAGATCTACCACTACTCTTTCGGCTGCCCGCTTGCCGACTCCGTTAGCACCCTGTATAAATGTTACGTCGCCGTCGGCTATGGCTTGTTTTAAACTACCGACCGAACCGATACTTAACATGTTAATGGCCATTTTAGGCCCTACACCGTTGACATCCAATAATTTCTCGAACAATAATTTCGTGCTTTTATCCAAAAATCCGAATAAATCGTGCTGTTGTTCTCTTATGTATTCGAACACATGGAGTTTAGCCGGTTTATCCGCCTCGAGGCGATTCAGGTCCTCGCTGGTTACAAATACGCCATAACCGACACCGTTTACATCGATGACGACGTGTGCAAGTTGCTTATCGCTAATTACTCCTTCAAGGTAGGCAATCATTACCTAACATTATAACCTAGGCGAACCGGGCAGTCATTGTGTGGGTTATAGCGCAGGCCAAAGCATCGGCACAATCGTCCGGTTTCGGTATGTTCTTTAACTTCAGTATAGTTCTTACCATTTCCTGAACCTGAAGTTTGTCAGCCTTGCCGTAACCGGTAACGGCTTGTTTGATTTGCAACGGCGTGTATTCAAAAACCGGCAGATTATTTTGTTCCCCCAAAAGTAAAACCACGCCGCGGGCTTGGGCAACGCTCATCGCCGTAGTAACGTTACGGGCAAAAAATAACTTTTCTACCGCCATAACATCCGGTTTATTATGTTTGATAATCTCATCAAGCCCATCGGCGATTATTTTTAGACGTTTTGAATCCGGCTCGCTGGCAGGGGTACGAATTACGCCGGCATCCAGCATTTTTAGCTTAATGGAACCTGATTCGATCACTCCAAAACCGACTATACCGGTTCCGGGATCTATTCCTAATACGCGCATACAACTCCAGCCTACACGTCAGATGGAGATCTGCGCAATCGGCTTATAAAGTTCAGCCTGGCTTTAAATTGGGCAAAGCTTTCCCAGCCCCAATTTCTAGTTATATATATTGTGCCGGCTATAACGATAACCAAGCTGAAGACTAGCGACGCTCCCCCTGGCATATGTGATATTCCGTTCATCGATGCACCTACCAGCCCCGCGCAAGGTATGGTGATGATCCAGGCCAGCAAGATATGCTTGACTATGTTCCAGCGGACTTCGGAACCTTTACGGGCGGCTCCGGCACCCAAGATAGAGCCGCTTATCGTATGGGTGGTTGATACCGGAAATCCCAAATGTGCCGTGAACCATAGGATGGTAGCTGTAGAGGTTTCGGCGGCGAATCCTTGGGCCGGTTTTAACTTAACTACGCGATGACCCAGGGTATGAATAATCCGCCACCCTCCCAGATATGTACCGATCCCCATGGCTAGGGCCGAACTGACGATTACCCAGAGCGGAACGCTGAACTCAGCTGCCGGGTTAGCTATGATCAGTGCGAGCGCTATTATACCCATGGTTTTCTGAGCATCGTTGGTACCGTGCGTGAAAGCTACGAACCCTCCGGAAACCAACTGCAGACGACGGAATAACTTATCTGCCTTTGTCCGTGCTCGTTTCTTGATGAGACGATAAATAACGGTTACCGCGATACCGGTTATTATCAAACCCAAAAGAGGCGCTACCAATGAAGGAACAAGTACTTTATCCGACAATCCGTCCCACTTTATAACGCCGAAACCGGCCGCGGCGATAGCCGATCCGGCCACTCCGCCTATAAGGGCATGCGAGGAACTGGTGGGCAAGCCGAACCGCCACGTAAACAAGTTCCAGATAATGGCGCCTACGATTCCCGCAAGTATGACCTGCAAGGTTATGACTTCGGTATTAACTATCCCTGTGGCTATGGTAGCTGCTACGTGCAAGGAAACGAATGCGCCCAAGAAATTCAATATGGCCGCTGCTATCACGGCGACCTTTGGCGGTACCGCCTTGGTAGCGATACTGGTAGCGATTGCATTTGCAGTGTCGTGGAATCCGTTTGTGAAGTCAAAGAAAAGCGCCAGGATAATAACCGTAACTAAGGTTAAATCTAGATCCATATTTGTGTTTTAGGCTCCCCGAAGCACCTCATTCCATACTAACTATAACGCTAATACATCAAAAAACAAGACGGATTTATCGGCGGTTATCCACCGGTAATTTCTTCGGGAATATCAAAGTTTACGTAGGTTTTACTCACCTCATCTATTTCATCCAAAGCATCCATGAGACGGGTTATCTTACCGGTCGTGGGCTTATCCTCTATCTTGACCAGGTTGTCTGGTTCGTATGATAATTCCGCCTCTTGTACTTCTAAACCCGCATCTTTGAGCTTATCTCTTATTTCCGCGAGCTTCTTTGGATCGGTATAGACTATAGTTTCGCCGTCTTCTTCCACGGCATCTTCGGCACCAGAGTCCAATATGGTAAGCAGCTGTTCTTCGCCTGTTCCCTTGATGATAATCACGCCCTTGCGGCTGAACTGGAAGGCTACCGCGCCCTTCTCGGCGATGTTTCCACCATGTTTGGTAAAGGCCAGGCGAACCGCCGGATAGGTCCTATTGATGTTATCGGTCGCGCATTCTACCAAGATGGCCGCCCCGCCGGGACCGTAACCTTCGTACATAACCTCTTGTATCTGTTCGCCGCCTAACTTGCCGCTACCGCGATCTATCGCTTTTTGGATATTGCTTGCCGGCATATTGGCCTGTTTAGCTTTATCGATAGCCAGTCTTAATGCAAAGTTAAGATCCGGGTCATCGCCGCTGCGCGCCGCTATGGCTATAGCGTTACCAAGCTTGGTAAATTTAGCCCCACGCTTAGCATCTTCAATCGCTTTGCCTCTATGAATTTTCGCCCACTTTGAATGGCCTGCCACAATGACTTACCCCTTTTTATCCAAATACATTGTATCAGGTGCTTTTGAGTGATAATGCCCCGAGCACCAATGAGAAAATAACAAAACCGCCCACGATCAGGATGTCCAGGGATAATTCATTCGTCCATGTCGGATGAGATTTGACTTCCTGCACCGCTTTTACCACGTAAGTGATCGGCATGACATCTGAAAAATACTGTAGGGCCGGCGCCATCTGCTCTCTTGGGACAAAAAGTCCGCAGGTTAAAAATTGCGGCAATACAAATGCCGGCATGAATTGCACGGCCTGGAATTCATTTTTTGCAAACGCACTGAACAGGAGCCCTAACGACATTCCGAGTACACCGGCTAATACCGCTACCAAAAGCAGGCTTAATACACTGCCCACGATTTGCACGTTTAAAAGATTGATGACTACATAACTTGCTATTGAAGCCTGCAAGAACGCTAACATCGCAAAGGCTAGAGCATACCCCAGCAAAATATCTAATTTTGAAACCGGCATAGTGAGTAATCTCTCTAATGTACCGGATGTCCTTTCTCGTAGTACGGCTACTGATGTGACGATGAACATCAGCGTGAAAGGTATGATGCCAAGCAGCAACGGCGCTATAGAATTGAATATAAGTTTTGAATCATCAAATACGTAATAAAGTATTGTAATCAAAATACTGGGCATAAAAAGTATCAATCCGATTGTCCGATGATCATGCCTTAATTGCTTCAATACCCGCTGAGTTGTTGCCAATGTACGCCTTGGGTTCATTTGACAGGGTCCTTGGCTAATTTAAGAAAAGCTTCTTCCATGGACTTTGTGGTGGTTTGCTGCAATATCTTGCCCTTACTACCGTTTGCCAATATCCTTCCTTCTCTGATAAACAATATCTCGTCACACCTTTCGGCCTCATCCATCACATGGCTGGTTACAACGACTGTTATGCCGCTTTCGGCCAGGTTTTTGAATTTGGCCCACAGCTTCTCCCGCAGTACCGGGTCCAGACCGACCGTAGGCTCGTCAAGCAACAACAGTTCGGGTGTTCCGAGCAAAGCTACGGCCAGCGAAACCCGGGCTTTTTGGCCACCCGATAAATCCTGTACCAGTTGTTGGCTCTGTTCCGTTAGTTCAAGCTCCCTTAAAATGCCAGATTTTTGCTTGTGCTTAGCTCCTACCAGAGCGGCAAAAAAGTTCAGATTTTCATCTATAGTCAGGTCAGTGTAAACGGAAGGGGCCTGGGTTACATAGCCGATACGCGAACGAAGCGTTTTTTTGCCGGCGGGCAGGCCGAGTACCGATATGGCGCCGCCGGATATTTTTTGCAGGCCCAGAATCGTTCTAATCAACGTGGTTTTTCCGGCGCCTGACGGGCCTAAAAGTCCGACTATCTTCCCTGATGGTATAGCAGTTGATATTTCTTTTAATATCCGCTTGTCGCCTAACACCGCCGACAAGTTATCAATGACAACCGCAGGGTTCATAAATTGTCGCTATTTTTTAGCAAAGCTTGATAAGCCGAACAAGATAGCCGCCGCGCCCGTGATGATTCCGCAGGCCTGGGCAAGCTTTACGATACTCTGGCGGGTTTCTTCGCTGCCGGTGACTTCAAACACCGCCAAAAGCAGCAATGTGGCCGTTGCGATAGTGAATAACGTAATTATCACTATCAGTATATTCTTCGTTGCTTTCATGAAAAAAGTATAGCATAAGCCAAAAAATAAAACCGCCCGGCGGCGGTGTTTGCTTGGAGGGCCGTCCGGGATTCGAACCCGGGACACCCTGCTTAAAAGGCAGGTGCTCTAACCAGCTGAGCTAACGGCCCCCAAATGTCCGGGGGGATTTATGTAGCAACGAGCGAAGTGTCGTCCGTGATAAAACAGTATAGACTATTGTGCGCCAGCCAAGAATCAATCATTGGCAATTAACTTCTTACATTATCTGTATTTCAAGCAAAAAGTCAATCAAGCGCCATTGCAACGTTGCAAGATATAAGCAAAAGCAGTAATCTTAATCTATACATTATTTCAACAAGGATCAGATATGTTTCTAAGCAAGCTTCTCAGTATTTTCAAAAGAAAAAAAGATAATTCGAAAGATGTAAGCGGCAACCCTTCCGACCCAAGGGCGGTCGTACCCCCGGCAGCGGCTGCGGGTGCTGCCACCGGCATTCCGCAACCGGACCAAACCGCGTCCTCGCCTACACCTACGGAAGTAGCTCAGGCAGATGCGCCAGATCCGGTACCTTCCGCGCCGGATATCGATATACCGGAGGCCGACAGTTCTTTCAATCCTTCCGACACGGCAAAAGATTCTCAACCCGGTGAACCCCCGACAATCCCTTCCGATGATACATTAAACCCTACCAGCGCAAGCGTGGACGGCCTGTCCGGTGAAACAGGTGGCGATCTCGATAACGATAGCACAAGCGATACTCCAAGTGATTCTGCGGACGCTCCTCCCGAAGCACCCGAAAGCCCGACACCGGAGACACCGAATCCCTCCGAGGACGACAGCCAAAACCTTACTGTTTAATGTTTGTGTTTGTTGCGCCTTAGATCGGGCAGCCATGCGAACAGCAGGGCTATGCCGCCGGTAGCTGAAATTATATAATTCTGATAAGAAGCTACGATGTCTTGGCCTTCTTCTCCTAATTTATCAGACAGCCCGACATAAGGTAGTACGAGCAGAGACAATGTCAACGCAGCAAAAAGTAGCGGCAGCGCATTGGTTATAGCTCCGGATTTGGGAGCTTTGGCACGGGTCAGAACCAAGCTTAAAACAACCGGCAATATTAACAAAAACAACTGGCCATGGTTCTGATTGAACGATATAAAACCGTTAGCGAGATCATAAAGGCCCCCTGCTAATTCTTCAGCGAAAAGTTTGCCTACCAATATGCTCAGGATCAGGGTTACCGGAGGCAACCTGAAAAAAACGAATAAGAGCCATAAACCGACCGGTAAGATAGCTAGCGTAAGCAGTTCATTCATCACTGTTTAATATACTACAGCCGCAGCGAATCGCCGATATGCAGCTTCAACTTATCGGCTAACCCTGAATTAAGTTCTACGACATATTTGGTGTTTTCGGCACAGAAGGTTTTTGGGTATGTATCCGGCTTGATGTTTTCCGCTATTTTATTTATTTTTCGATCCTCGCTCAACCATATGATATCCAGATCAAATTGCATCCCTTTCATCCATATACATTGCTCGGCGGTTTTCTCAAAGACGAATAGCATGCCGTTGGTCATTGGCATACTCGTCCGGCCGGCCAAGCCTAAAGCCCTTTCCTCAGAAGTTACCGCCCGTTCCAGGCTGAGACACCATCGGTTGTCCCTTGCCTTATCGCAAGCAATCAGTCCGGGCCGATGAACCAAAAAACTTATCGCTACGATGATGGTTATTAATCCGATAACAGGCAAGGTGAATCCTGCTTGTTTAAGCACCGACCTTGTCCTTGCTCTTTTTGCGCTTCGCATTTTGTTCGACGTAGCGAACGAGTTCCTTCGCTACATTCTTGCCGGTAACCTCTTCTACGCTCAAGCCGGGACTTGCGTTAACTTCAAGCACCAGCGGGCCTCGATCGGAACGTATCATATCGACTCCGCAGACCGGCAACCCCATAGCTTTTGCTGCTTTCTGGGCGGTTTTGCGTTCTTCCGCATTAAGTCTGATGGTCTTTCCCTTGCCGCCTTGGTGCAGGTTGGAGCGGAAATCATTATCGAGGCTTTGGCGTGACATACTGGCTACGACCTTACCGCCTATAACTATCACCCTGATATCCGTTCCGGCAGATTCGGCAATAAATTCCTGGACCAAAAAGTTCACTCCCTCGACATAAAACGCCTGCATAACAGCTTGGGCGGCTTTTTTGGTTTCGGCGAGGACAACACCGTTTCCATGGGTGCCTCGGGCGACCTTGATGATAAGCGGCGGACCGCCGGCATGCTCTATCACATCTTCAAAATCCGAAGTTTCCCGGGCGAACACCGTCTTCGGTATGCCTATATCCGACTTCGCTAAGAGTTGGTATGTCCTTAGTTTGTCCCTGACTCTGTTTATAGCTATCGAACTGGCTGTCGTATAAACTCCTTGCATTTCAAATTGTCTTACGACTGCCGTTCCATACTTGTTATAACTCATAGCGATCCTCGGGATTATAGCGTCTATATTGGTCAGCAATTTTCCGCGGTAAAACACTACCGGTTTGCCTTTCTCTATAGTCATATAACATAGAGCATAATTAATTACCCTGACCTTATGTCCTCTTGATCGGGCTTCTTTTTTCAGGCGTTTGGTGCTGTAGTTTGAAAAACCCCGGGATAATATAACCAGGTTCATAAACTGACCGCTCTTCCTAGCTGTTTGGTCTGTTCGCTCAGTAACTTGCCGCCGGTTACGTCGACCAGAAACTTTTTAGCTAGAAGTCTTTTTCCTATTAGAACGTAGTATGTTTTCTTAGAGCGGTCGGCCAGGGTAAAGCTGGCTAATATACGCCGGCCATTTATGATCACCGGGATTTTGACCTTGTATCTTCTTTGGTTATGGCCGAATGAGTTGTGAACCCGGCTAATTTTATACTCACCCTTCTTAAAAACAACTTTTCGGCCCGTATAGCAACGGTTCCCGGGACCGAAAAACACACACTCCAGCCGGTCATTGAACCGTTTGACGTAACTGCACCATATTGAGGAAACGTCCGCCCCGGTGTCAACCTTAGCGGTTATTTCAAACGAGCCCAAGGTGGGGAATATAACTTTTTCTTTGTCACCAATAATATGAATATTCATATGATCTTCTATTTGTTCGTTCTAGCATTGTAATACCAACGGGTTATTTTACAACCCTTGTTGTTTCGCCCGGATGCGCAGATATGAATATGCTATGACGAACGTTATAAGAGCAATCAGTATAATCAACATCGGTATCAAGCCGCGTTCATCTTTTTTTAGCATAAGCCTATTTTATATCAAAGATTTTAAAAACCGAACCTGGATTTTTTGCTATTTTTGAACTTTTCCAAAAGCTCCGCCTGCTCTCTGGTAATCTTGGTCGGCGTATCGACCATTATGGTCACTATATGGGCACCTCTTTTATCGCTGCGGATTATCGGTACGCCGTGTCCGGAAAGTTTAAAGTCAGTACCGTTTTGCGTACCGGCTGGAACTTTCATCTTTACCGATCCGTCTACGGTATCCACATCTATTTCCGTACCCAAGGCGGCATCAACCATACTTATATGTTCTTCGCTTAAGATCAATTCACCTTCTCGCGTGAATTTTTTGTGCGGCTTTACCCTTATATGTACATAAAGATCGCCTTTCGGGCCATTGGCAACAGCTTCGCCGTGCTCGCGCAGGCGGATTGTCGTGCCATCGTCTATACCTGCCGGGATCTTGAGTGCAGTTTCCTGGGTCGTTTTTTCCGTGCCCTTACCACGGCACACACTGCAAATCTTTTCCGGCACTTTCCCCGTGCCTTTACAGGTATCGCAGATCGACTGCTGCTGTATATTGCCAAATACCGTACGCATCGCTTTTATGACTTGCCCCGTGCCTTTGCAGGTATCACAGTTTTTCAGTTCATAGCCCGGTTCGGCCGTAGTTCCCTTACAATGACTGCAGATATCCTCCAGTTTCAGTTTCAGTTTCTTTTCGGTGCCGAAGATAGCTTCCTCGAACTCAAGTTCGATAGCGGTCTCTACATCCGCTCCGGCAGCCCTTCTCGGTCCAGAAGAACGTCCGCCGCCGCCGAAAAAACTTCCGAATATATCACCCAATCCCAAATCACCGAAGTCGAAATGAAACTCCTGGCCCTGGCCGCCGAAACCGCCAAAACCCGCGAAAGGATCGCCGCCACCGGCAGCTGATGATCCCACTCCGGCATGACCGAACTGGTCATAACGCTGACGTTTTTTATCGTCTTTTAGTACTTCGTACGCTTCGTTGATCTCTTTGAACTTGGCTTCATCCCCACCTTGCTTATCCGGATGATATTCCACTGCCTTGCGGCGGAAAGCCTTCTTAATTTCATCCGCTGAGGCGTCTTTAGATACGCCCAATATTTCGTAATAATCCCTCTTAGCCATATATTAGAACCCTAGCTTCGGACCGTAGTAATACCAGAAATGATTTAGTATCCAGGCCGCTACCAAGAAAAACCAAGCGAATAGTATGTCAAAATGATGTTTTCTTATGAATTTCGTGAATTTTTTACCAAGGTTGATGTGCTTTTCCGCCAAGAGATACTGCAAAAGATACCAGCCGATTGTGAACATCACTACCCACACCAGCATGCAATAAATGCAAAGCGCGCTGATACTATACATGGTCTGGTACATCAGCCAAAAAACAAAGGCGATACCGACCGCAACTCCAAAAGCATACATTTTCCAGAACCATCTTTTCATTTTGGCTCCGGCGAGCATAGCCAGACCCGTCATGACGAACATGCCGAAGGCGACAAGACCGATAGCCGGGTTAGGAATGTTCCAAAAAGCCGTAGCCTGTTCTGAAGATATTACCGGACCGCAAGACAGTATCGGATCCAAGCTGCAGCTCAGTTGATGGGCCGGGTTTTTTGCCAGTTCGATTTTCTCGATAGCCAGGGTGAAGGCGGCATACAGAGCCAGGATTCCGCCGACTATCAATATCCACGGAAAAGATTCTTGGATTTTCTTGCTAAAAATATTTTTTATCACCCTCATCAATTATTTATCCTAGCATTGTTTAGGGTATCTATTCACCGGCATCCGTACTATTCTTCTTTGTCGTCGACGACTTCGCCTTCTACAGGCTCGTCCTTATCTTTTTTACCTGCAGCTTTCTTGCCTTCGGTTTTTTCTGCGCTATCTTTGGCCTCAGTATCTTTAGCGGCCTCTTCATACATCTTTGCGCCGATGGGCATGATTTTTTCATTCAGCTCTTTTGCGGCGTTTTCCAGCGCGGTGAAGTCGGCCTTCTCGTCCTTTAGGACCTTTTTAGCGGCATCGATGGCTTCATTAACGGTCTTCATGTCTTCGTCGGCCAGTTTATCTTTGTGCTCGGTCTTGAGTTTTTCAGCCTGATAAACCGCGTTTTCCAACTGGTTGCTTAGTTCTACTTGCTCGCGTTTTTTCTTGTCTTCATCGGCGTGCGCTTCAGCTTCTTTGGCCGCCTTTTCAACATCTTCTTTGCTTAAGTTGCCGCTGCCGGAAATGGTGATGCTTTGTTCTTTGCCGGAACCCTTATCCTTGGCGGTTACGTTCAAGATGCCGTTCGCATCAATATTAAAGGTAACTTCGATCTGCGGTACGCCGCGCGGGGCGGGTGGAATCCCGTCTAGAACGAACCGGCCCAGCGACTTGTTGTCGGATACCATTTCGCGTTCGCCCTGGACCACATGTATTTCAACTTGTGGCTGGTTATCGGCGGCGGTTGAGAAGACTTCCTTCTTGCTGGTTGGAATGGTCGTGTTGCGCTCGATAAGCTTGGTTGCAACACCACCGAGAGTCTCTATACCCAAGGAAAGCGGGGTTACGTCCAAAAGCAATACATCTTTTACATCACCCTGCAATACTCCGCCTTGGATTGCCGCGCCGATAGCTACGACTTCGTCAGGATTAACGCCTTGTTTAGGTGGTTTGCCGAAGATATCCTTGACCTTATCAATAACTGCCGGCATGCGGGTCATACCTCCGACAAGTATCACTTCGTTTATATCACCGGCTTTTAATTTCGCATCCTTCAGTGCTTTCTCACAAGGCACGGCCGTCTTATCGATCAAATCTTTTACCAGATCGACCAGTTTCGCCCGGGACAATTTATACTCGAAGTGTTTCGGACCTTCGGCATCAGCGGTCAAGAACGGCAGGTTGATATCAGTTTCCTGATTGGTAGAAAGTTCTTTCTTGGCCTTTTCCGCCTCTTCCTTAAGCCTTTGCATGGCGGCCTTGTCCTCTTTGATGTCAATACCGGATTCTTTTTTAAACTCTTCGACGAAATGGTTAACAATCCTCAAATCAAAATCTTCGCCGCCAAGATGCGTATCGCCGTTGGTGCTTAACACTTCGAATACACCGTCGCCCAGCTGCAGAATCGATATGTCGAAGGTACCGCCGCCCAGGTCGAATACGGCTATCTTTTCTTCCTTTCCTTTGTCCAGACCGTAGGCAAGCGCCGCCGCCGTAGGTTCATTGATAATCCTTTTGACTTCCAGGCCGGCAATCTTGCCGGCGTCCTTAGTAGCTTGACGTTGAGAATCATCAAAATAAGCCGGCACGGTAATGACTGCTTCGGTAACCGGCTCGCCTAGGAATTTTTCGGCATCGGCTTTCAGCTTGGCAAGGATCATGGCTGAGACTTCTTCGGGGCTATGGTCTTTGCCGTCCACGGTAACCTTCACACTTGCGCCGCTTTTGACGATTTTGTAAGGGTAGAGATCTATGTCTTTTTGGACTTCTTTATCAGAAAATTTCCGGCCTATCAGGCGCTTTACACCGAAGATAGTATTTTTCGGATTGGTAACCCGCTGTCTGTTGGCAACCTGTCCGACAAGCCGTTCGCCATTTTTATTGACGGCTACGACACTGGGCGTAGTCCGGTTTCCTTCGCTGTTTGCGATGATTTCCGGTTTGCCCCCCTGCATAACAGCCATAGCGCTGTTGGTTGTACCCAGATCGATTCCGATTATTTTTCCCATGTAAAATATCCTTTCTTAACTTAGCAGTCCTGATTGTATAGTGCCAGCATACAAAATTAGCACTCTCGTGTCAAGAGTGCTAATATGTTTCGTTGGTTGAGCTTCTGAATAGCCAGAGGACTTACTTTTTTGTGAAGCCCTGAGCGAATTGTGTCCATAGATACATTGAGCTGGACTGGAACAAAAAGTAAGTAAATCTGGCGTAATGAAGAAGTTCAGGCAATGGAAAATACTTAGTACTTTGACACGCCGCCAAGAGTGCTAATAGTGTGGAGTTCTAAGCGTATTGATCCTCCAGCGTGTTTACGACAAATCTCGATACATCATCAAACGCCCCGCTGCTTTTTAATTGCGTACTGATAGTAACAATGGCCTGCGCGGCAGACATTGCTCCAGCGCGGCGATAAACCCTGCTTTCATCCTGCATAGCATCAAATTTGTCGATTATCTGGATTATGCGGGTTATGACCGTTGGGCCATTAAGGGTTATTAATAGCCCGGGGTCAGTATGATGATACTGAGCAGCAATGACCGCTTCTTGCCGCAAACTCTCATCTTTGCCATCTACCCGAAGACTGCGAATCCATGCAGCACCCGCTTCAGTATGAAACTTATTGACCTCCGCTATTTCCTCATCATCTAATTCCCTATCGGAAGCGACTACACCTTTAAGCCTGGAGTCGGCTTTGCCGACATCGTGCAATGAGCCGGCAAAACCTGCAGCCAATTCATTAACTTCGCTCATTTCTGTAGTTACCAACAGAGACAATTGACCTACTCTTTCACAATGCTCCCGGCTGGCTGGCGAAACTTCGCCAAGCCGATCAAGTAAATCTATAGCTGTCGTACGCTGTAGTACATCTTGCAGTTCAGGATTTAAAACAGCCACTATATCCTCTTAAGTTAATTTGGAAACAATATCATGCCAGAAAAAACTAACCAAAACCGTTAAGATGTCTTAACTTTTACGATGGCGTGGCGAATTACTTCATTGCCTAAGGTATAACCGGCTTGGAGTTCTTCGCTAACCGTTTCCTTACTTCCTTCACCTTCTACGCTGACTGCTTCGTGAAGATGCGGATCGAAAGGTCCGCCTACGGTACTTATCCTTTTGACTCCCATGTCTTCTAAAGCTTTTTCAAATTGTTTGACTATCGCTTGTACGCCTTTGACATAATCGTTTTTTTCCAAATCTTTCGGTATGTGCGACAATGCTCTTTCAAAGCTATCGATTACCGGCAGAAGCTCTTTGACTACCCTGGATTTTATTATATTTTGGAGCTCTTTATTATGCTCTTCGTGACGTCGGCGTATATTGATAGCATCGGCACGCTCGCGTTTCAACGCTTCCGTTAACTCATCTATCTTTTGCTGTAATTCTTTAACTGTCGGTTTTTTCACCATAGCTATTAGCGCAATATTTCTTCCAATGATTTACCAGCGTGCTGCACGAGCCCCATGACGTTACGGTAACTCTGCCTTGTCGGTCCGAGCACGCCCACATAGCTTCTGTCACTGTACGGGCTGCGGAATTTGGAGATTATCAGACTACAACCCGCGCCCCGACCGATCGGGTTCTCTCTGCCGATAAAAACACTTAATGGTTTGTTCGGGGCGGTTTCATGAAGCCATGGCTCCAGGTTATCCAATAACCTGGCGACTTCCTGGACCTGCCCGGGGTGCATGAATTCCGGCTGGCCGAAAAGGTTGGAAAGCCCGCTCATATACAGCCTGTCGCCGATAGTAGCCAAACCGAGGTTATGAGTAAGTTCTACCAACGTATCTACGGCATTTCGGATAGTCTGGTCCGGCAAACCGCCGTGATGCACTCTGGAAGTAAGGGCTTTTTCCGCCCGTGACTCGTGTTTATCATCCGGGGTTTCGGCAAGCTTGTTCACATAATAGCGATAGCCTTTGTCGGTCGGGGTTCTACCTGCGCTGGTATATGGCTGGGAAATGTAGCCATGCTTCTCCAGTTCGACCATTTCAGCACGTATGGTGGCGCTGCTTACATCAAAAACCTTAGCCAGCAAGCTGCTGCCGACCGGACTGGCTACCTCGGCGTATTGTTCTACAATAGCTTTAAGAATTTCCTCTTGACGAGTAGTCATAATAGTTAAGATTATACTTTTTTTAGCACTCCTAAGTCAAGAGTGCTAGCGGTGGTACTGTTCATGATGGTTGATCGTATAAGCCGCTTTCCCAACAAGTCTATATATATCCTGCGGCCTGAATTGGCGATCCGCTTGATCTTCGTCAAAAGGCAGAAGCCAAATACGCTTAACATCTCCTTCTCTCGCGTCCCAATGAGTTTTGACAGCCATAGCCCCAACAACTTCATCTAAATCTTCAGAGTCAAATACAAAACGCGCATGTACTAATTCCGTATATATGCGCCAAAGGCTTGAAGGAGGACGAGTCAGCATTATGGAAACCCGGTCCTCTTCCCTTCTTACGGAAGCTCTATTGGAACCATCTCCTTTAATGAAGTCTTTTTCTCCTAAAGCTTTTGCTGCCTTCTTGCCCGCCGCCTGTATAAGACTGCTCCCGTTTAAGTCTGGCGGCATATGGGGGTCAACCCAAACTTCTCCTCCCCATCGTGTTCCGACCAATGGCATTCTTAAAGTTTCAGTTCCTGACATAATACAAATTTATTAACTAAACCTTGTTTTTGCAAGGTTAAGCATCTAGCTTGGCGAGCAAATCTTGGGCAAGTCGGCGGGCGTGTTCGTTCTTTTGGGCCGACAATTCTCCGTGAGCTATCTTGTCTACCGCGGATACTGCTCGTTCAAGATCGTCATTCACTACAAATTCAAAATAATCTTTAGACAAGGCATCTGTCAATTCTGCCTTAGCCGTGCTCAGACGCGTTTTCATTTCCTGCCAGTTATAATTCAGTCCTTTGAAACGGTCTTTTAGCCTTTGTCGCCAGGTATTAAAATCCGGCGGCAGGATAAACACCGGCACAACACTAGGCGCGACCTTCATGTATTCGGATACTCCTTGTACTTCTATATCCGATATGGCGATCTTGCGTTTCCTATGCGCGTCTTCGACTTCGGCAATGCTGGTTCCGTAGATATTACCGCTATAAATCTTGGCCTCGATGAATTCATTGTTTTTTAACATTTCTTTTGCCTTTTCTTCATCGATAAAATGATAAGCCTCGCCGTGTTTTTCTAAAACACCGTGATTTTTCCGGGGCTTACGGGTCGTGTGCGAAATCACAAGTTTATATTTACCTGTCTTTAAAAGCTCTTTTAAAATTGTGTTTTTGCCGGCGCCGGACACACCTACCAGGAAGACGACTCTGGTGTTTTCCAGTATTTCTACGGCTTTGGCCGGCACCTTATATGAATCTAGCTGTTCTTTCAGTTCCTTATCCATAGTGAAGAACTATACCACAGGGAGCTTACCCGAGTTTTTTGTACGCCGCACCGGTTACCAGTAGCAAGGCAAGCCCGAAAATTATCAACGTAATGGGATTATTGTTTAAGAAATCGACCTTGGCGATTATATGGTTGAAGCCGGCAATAGTACACACCAAACCGAAAGTAGCAAGCATAGCATAGGTCAGAGGAAACTTTTCCTTCGCTCTTTTTTGTTCCTCATGCAACAGCGAGATTATCTTATCCTGCCGTCTTTCCAATATTTCCAGGCTGAGCTTCTTAATGGGTTTTTTTCCGGGAGAATCGTTCATATTATTAATAATACTTTATAAGCCCGGATTAATCCCGTTTTAAAAGCACATTGAAGGCCTCGGCCGGGATGTCCACGTTACCGAACCGTTTCGCCCTGGTCTTGCCTTTTTTCTGTTTGGCAAGCAGCTTCTTGCGGCGGGAAACATCCCCTCCGTATAATTTCGCCGTTACGTCCTTGCGATATGCCCTGATGTCTTCGCGGGCTATGAAACGCCCGCCGATGGCCGCCTGCAACGACACCTGAAAGTTCTGTTTCGGTATGACGTCCTTTAACTTTTCTACTACGGTCCGGCCTAACGATTCTGCCTCTGAGCGATGTGTCATTACAGACAGTGCGCTGACCACCTCTCCGGCAACATAGAAGTCGACCCTGACCAGATCTCCCGGCCGGTACCCGGAAAGTTCATAATTGAAGCTGCCGTAACCGCTGGTCAGACTTTTTAGCTGGTCATAAAAATCAGTCAATAAGTTTGCCAGCGGCGCATCGAAGCTGACCAGCGCCAGACGCTCGTCTACATAACTGACGTCTTTATGAATTCCCCGTTTAGCCGTTACAAGCTGGATTATCGCGCCGACAAAATCCTTAGGGGCAACTATTTCACCGGTTATCCAAGGTTCGGCTATCTCCCGAATGTTCGCCGGGTCGGGTAAGTCCGCAGCGTTTTTTATATCGAGCCGCCGGCCATTATTAAGGACGATATGATAATCCGTACTTGGGTTGGTAACTATAAGGTTCAAGTTGTATTCCCGTTCCAGCCGTTCTCGTACTATATCCATATGCAGCAAACCCAGGAACCCGACCCGGACTCCAAAACCCAGTACCGGTGAGTTTTCCAACTCGTATTGCAAGGCCGAGTCGCTTAAGCTCAGTTTTTCTATCGCGTCCTTAAGGTCCTGGTATTTTTCGTTGCTTTCAGGGAAAAAACCGCCATAAACAAAGGGAAGAATCTCTTTATAACCGGGGAGGGCTTTTATGTCTTTACCGTCGCCTGTCAAGCTGACCGTGTCGCCGACCCGGGCTTCCTTAGCACTTTTTAGATTGGTTACCATATAGCCGATCTCGCCCGTATCCAGATCGTCGGCCGGCTTTAATACAGGACTTAGAGAGCCTACCTCCAAAGCCAGCCCCGAAGCATCAGTAGCGAGCATCTTTATCGCAGAATTCTTTGGAAATCTTCCATCGGTTACCCTGACGTATAAAATCACTCCTCGGTAATCATCGTAATAACTGTCGAAAATCAATGCCCTCGCCGCAGCCGCTTCATCACCATTGGGCGGCGGTATATCCTTGATTATGCCTTCCAGTACCGCTTCAACTCCTTTTCCGGTCTTGGCCGAGACAAGCAACACATCACTTTCCTTGCAGCCGGTCAGACTGATTATTTCCTTTTTAGCCTTGCTTACGTCGGCGGCCGGCAGATCAATCTTGTTAATGACCGGTATGATCTTCAAATCGGCTTCCATCGCAAGATAAAGATTAGCCAACGTCTGCGCCTGTACTCCTTGGGTTGCATCGACTACTAGGATGGTGCCTTCGCAGGCTTGCAGGCTCCGGGAGACTTCATAGCTGAAATCGACATGTCCCGGGGTGTCTATGAGATTTAGCTGGTAACCTTTGTAGTTCATTCTCACGGGAGCCAGCTTGATGGTTATTCCTTTTTCCCGTTCTAGCTCCATCTTATCGAGCAACTGCGCCTTCATCTCGCGCTTGTCGACCGTGCCGGTAATTTCAAGCAGCCTGTCGGCAAGCGTACTCTTACCATGGTCTATATGCGCAATAATACAGAAATTCCTTATCAGTTTAGGAGTAGTCATGTTTAATAAATTATAACAGAGGTGAGTCTGGGGAGCCTTCCGAAAGAGCCAAAGTCTGATCAATAATCATTGGATGCGGACGGGCGCTACGACCAGTTTCTTCAACCTATTGAAAACAGCTTTCGCTTCTTCAAGCCCGAACAAGTATGATGCCACGGCATGGACTGACATCGTAACGATCATTATACCGATCAATTTGCTACCTAGTTGTATGAATCCTCTGTCTGACGCTTCGAGCGGAAAGATGGACAACATGGTGTAAGCGGCAAACACGGTAAAACCGGTGGCCGAGAGCATCCTGAAAATCCCGTCCCAGAAGTAAGGATCAATAAGCTTTCTGTCTCTGATAACCATAATCATGCCGAGGATTAAGACCTCTGCGGCTGCCACAATCGATTGGGCTATTGCCAGTCCCGCCACGTCATAAGCCGTCGGCCGCGAAAGCAGATAAGCGAGCACGATGTTCAACGCAATGGAAAATATTGATACGAACAGCGGCGTTTTGGTATCTTTTTGCGAATAAAACCATCTGGAAACCAGCGTATATACAGTACGGAACAGTATGGCTCCTACGAAAAACCCGAGAATAAGGGCTATCTCCGGAGCGTTCTGGCTATAAATCAACCGGGCTAAGTAGCCACGGCAGAAGTAGGATATAACGGCTACCGGCAAAGTTATCCAGATAATCGCCCTCAGCACCCTTAGGAAATCACGGCGGAATAAGTCGCTCCGGCCCTGGGCCAGCCGGTCGTTCAATCGGGGAAAGGCCGCGGTGGAAATCGTCGTACCGATAAGCAGCGTCGGAGCCGTATGCAATATATAAGCATTCTCATAAAACGTCAGTTTTCCCTGGCCTAACCGGCTGGCCAGGTTGGTTTCAACGATACTGTTGAGCGAGTCGATACCCTGATCGGCGCTTCTCGGTGGTAATTGCCTAAGAATTTGTCTAAACTCCGGAACTTTCCAATTGATTTTAAAGCTATATTTATAATTAAGCCCCCTAAGCCCGAGCAACGCCACCAAAACCTGCAAGACAATACCGCCGAGCGCACCGATACCTAGCCCGACCAACCCGATGCTGTCCTTAAAAATGAATATGCTGGCAATTATTGAAGTGTTGTAGAGCAACGGGGCGAAAGCGTAGAAGAAGAACCGGCCGAGCGTTTGCTGGACACTCATGATAATCGCCGAAACCATGAACAACAGCGGGTTAAAGGCGATGAGCCGCATTATGGCAGTAGCATTATCCAACTGTTCCGGTGTCATGTTCGGCGCTACGATATGGCCTATTAAACTTTCGGCGAATATAAGTATGATCAATCCGACAACGAACATTATTATAGCCAGCAGATTCAGCAAGCTGTTGCTTAGTTCCCAGATGGCTTTTTTATTGCCTTTAGCCAACTTGTCGGCCAAGAACGGCATGAAAGCTACCCCAAGCGCGCCAGCCGCCAAGGTGAAATAAAAGAAATCCGGTATCTTAAACGCGGCAAAATAAGCGTCCGTGCTTTCCGGTCCTATGGCCGGAAAGTTAGCATTGACGAGCCTGGTACGCAAAAATCCGAGAAGTTGGCCGATCAATGACGCGAACATCAACAAAGCAGCCGCATTGCTAAGAGAGATACGGCTATTGGCACGCGCTAATAAACGTTTACGACTCATTGGCCTTCATTATAGATGACAAAAGGTTCGAACCGCCACCCTAAAAAAACAATATTAT
>DASUOG010000014.1:0-6865 GCA_036276755.1 Saccharimonadales bacterium (SeqCode)
TTATCACTTATTCCAAAAAAAGCGATAGCCATTCGCTGCGCGCCAGCTACCTGGAAGCCGTTGGCTCTGAACGTGTCGAAGCTTCTGGCGAGGAAATTGCGTCCGCGGCAAAAAAAATTGATATTCCGGTGGAAGAAGAGTTAATTGAATCAAGAACAAGCATTGAAAGCTGTTTCGATAGCCAGGGTAATTTCTGCCCGAATCGCGTTGGAGAAATGATGATCTCGTTCCTGATTGGTGCTGAATGGAAAATGCTTCAACCAAAAATCAGGCAACAGGTCGCCCGCAAACTAATCGATCTAGTAGATCAAAACGGTGACCCGCACCTTCGCTTCATAGACACGGCAGCCTGGATTGTTCATAAAGAATCATAAACAAAAAAGCACCAAATTCCTCTGATGCGTTTTTTGGTGGAGCTGGCGGGTAATGCTCCCGCGTCCATCAGTTTACGTCGTTGATCGTCTACAAGCTTAGTCTGTTTAGCAAGATTCGATGATTTGCCGATAAACAGACAAAAAGTAAATCATCTATCTCCCAAAGTCTTTACGCAGATTATGGAAGAGAGTAATCCGCGTGCAACCGGATGATATGACGCAGTCGGGTTCTATCCGGTGTCGAACCGTATGCGGCTAATTAAGAATAATTAGCTGTTGCGAATGAAAGCTGGGGTGTAAAAACACTGGCCAGTTTTTCCATTGCGCGAGTAAATGCTGATTTTGCAGTTACTAAATTTGCCTATTAGAAACCTACCACTCAATATATCTTTAGCCTATAAATACTTGTTTTTGGCTGCAAAATCATACTTCTCGTTTGACATAGCTATCTGCTATGACTCACTCGAATTACGTTTTCTCGCTACAAAAACAAGCCTTTTCGCTTTCAAAATATATCAAGCGGTAGGTTTCACGCTGACAAGCGGCTTGCGGAATTCAACTTGTAAAGGTCCGATGTCGAGCTAAAATCAGCCCCCTAAACGACTCTGTTTTAAAGCAGTCAAGGCGACAGAAAATACCTGTAACTCTACTGCACGATTATAGCATAAACAGAACGAATTTACAATATATCAGTGTTGTTTAAGTTGGCGTAATGTGTTCGCCCAATCAAGCCGCCTTAGTATATCTTTGCGGGTTTGTTTGCCGGCCGGCTTGGTGATCCTGTTACTGCTGTCGCTGGCTACTATTTTGTAATCAAATTTCCAATACAGTCGGTCCAGGCCCTGGGATTTTATCCGCTTAAGACAATCATCCTTGTATTTTTTACATGATTTACCTATGGTTAACCACATTGCTAACTTTTTTGAGGAGATATCGTCGATACTTAGCGTTAAGTCAAAATCTGCTCCACGGGTAACCTCGCTGTCGAACTGCTGGTCGAAGATAAAATTACCCATGGAGTAGGCGATCAGCCGGCCTTTATAACTTTCGGTCGGCTGGACCCAGTGCGGGTGAGCGGCAAAGACAGCATCGGCACCGGCGTCTATCATTGAGCGATATAAAGACGTACGGACCGGGTCGGGATTATCTATGTACTCGGTTCCCATATGCGGGTAAGCGAAAGTGGGCATCAATTCAGCATATCTGGTTATCTGGCCTACCGAGGCATCAGACGGTACGGCGGCCAAACCATGGTAGCCGCACATGGCTATGGGTAATTCTCCGGACTGATTTTTTCCGCGGCCAGTTGATATGCGTACCGGCAAGCTGATAACTTCACATACGTCATCTAAGATTTCCGGATCGAAGTGACCGAAATATTGAATACCGCCTTTTTCCAGGTGTTTCCGGGTTTCTTCTAGTCCGGCGTGGCCGCCTTGGTTATTAGTATGATTATTAGCCAGAGAAAACGCAGTGAACAGCTTAGCCGCTTCTTTAACGTATTCCGGCGGGCAGTTGAAGAGCAAAGTGGCCTCTTGATGGGCCGCAGACGGATCTATGCCGCTGACTATCGGACATTCCAGATTCGCTATCCGGGCATCAAAAGCGCCAAGTTCCTTGAGCCGCGAGAATGGATAAGCTGTTTTTAGTGGGCTTTCCTGGGACCAGACGTCTATATATCTTCCCCACATGGTATCGCCTGCGAACAATATCCGAGTTTCTACTTCAAGACGTTCGTTTTTAGGTTTTTCGCCGGCTTGAGTAATCGCCGGCTCCTTGGAATAATCTGTCTCAGGTCCGGCTATAAGCCACAGGACTCCGAAAATAATTATTACCAGAAGTACAGACCATAATAAGCGGTGTTGCCAGAAGTGTTTCTTTAGTCCATCCTCTGCAGCATAACTAGTCCGCCTCATATGGTAATTGTATCACCGGCGTCGGTTTACTATGCTAGAGAATGACACGACTTGACGGGCCGTGTATGATTAAAGCGTAAATAAAAGGAAACAAAAATGGAATCATTTACATATCACCTGGAACAAGTAAACTGGGTCGCTATCGCCGTTGCGACTCTGACCTTTTACTTTATCGGCGGGTTGTGGTATTCGCAAGCTGGCTTCGGCAAGCAATGGATGAAAGCCGTCGGCCTGACCAAGAAGGATGCGGCCAAGGCCAAGATGGAAATCGTGATGCCGCTTAGCGGTCTGCTCGGTTTGGCGTCGGCCGTGGGGCTGTCCGTCCTGATGTGCGCTCTGGAGCTGTCTACATGGCAGCAAGGTGTCGGATTAGGAGTACTGGTTGCGTTGGGATTTGTAGTCGCATCACAGGGCGTGCACAGGTTGTTTGAAGGCAAAAGTCTAAAGTTGTTCCTGATTGATGCAGGTTTCAGCCTACTGTTTTTCGGCGCCGCCGGCGGGATCATCGGTGCGTTTTGACGGCAAATATAGAGTTGCTTAAGAGATACCACCTCTGTTACACTAATTGATAATGTTCGCGAAAGATTCCCTGCTGCGTATTTACGCATTTTCTACGGTGGTCTCCGTAGCGCTGATTGCTTTTGTCGGTATCAATTCCGGCCTGTCCGCACTCGCGCTGGTATTGATACTGGCTGCGTTGGAGCTGACCTTTAGCTTTGATAACGCGGTGATCAATGCCAAGATATTGCGGCGCATGAGCCATGCCTGGCAGCAGATTTTTCTAACCGTCGGCATACTCATAGCCGTGTTCGGTGTCAGGGTGCTGTTGCCGATACTTATCGTAGCCTCGGTTGCCGGCTTGAGTTTCGGCGGAGTCATCGATCTCGCTCTTAATAATCCTACGGAATACGGACATAAGCTAGAAGAAGCCCATCCGATGATATCTTCGTTCGGCGGCATGTTCCTACTGATGATATTTTTAGACTTTATCTTCACCGAGCGGCCGACCAAGTGGATCAAGCCGCTGGAAAAAGCTTTTGCGAAGGCCGGTAGGCTGATGAGCGCGAGCGTTATTTTCGCGCTGGCGATACTGCTGGCGGGAGCGTCGATGGTACATGGCCATGAACGCGAGACCGTGCTTTTCGCCGGTCTGGTCGGCATACTCTCGTATCTGGTAATCCGCTCACTCGACGGTCTGTTGCGCAGCACGGGAATTGAAAAGAATCTGAAGGGCAATTCCGTGACCAAGATGACCTTCAAAGCCGGACTTATAAGTTTCCTCTACCTTGAGATGATCGACGCCAGCTTCAGTCTGGATGGCGTCATCGGTGCGTTCGCCATAACCAACAAAGTGCTCATTATAGCCATCGGTCTCGGCATCGGCGCGTTGTTCGTCAGGACCATAACCATCCATATGCTCAGAAAAGGCGTGCTCGAACAATACAAGTATTTGGATCACGGCGCGCATTACGCCATCGGTATACTGGCTACATTGATGATAATATCTCTGAACGTAGAGGTATCGGAGGTCGTGACCGGTTTGAGCGGTCTGCTGTTCGTAGTCACGGCGCTCGGACATTCTTATCTGGAAGCGCGATCCGATAGAAAAAAATTAGCTAAGGCCCGGCCATGAACTATTACATAACCACATCCATACCATATATAAACGGCGAACCGCATATCGGTCATACTTATGAGCTGTTGACTGCCGACGTACTGGCCCGCTATGCCCGCCGCCAGGGCAAGACAGTCTTGTTTAGTACCGGCACCGATGAGCATGGCGGCAAGACGCAGGAAAAAGCCGACGAGTTGAAAAAACCGGTCAAAGAGTATGCCGATGAGATGAGCGCCCGTTGGCGCGAACTCGGCCCGTTGCTTAATGTGAGCAACGACCGCTTTATCCGCACCACCGATCCCGGCCACGAACAACGCGCGACGCTTATCTGGAAGGCCTTGGAAAAATATATTTACAAGGCCAAATACAGCGGCTGGTACTGCACCGGATGCGAGGCGTTCGTAACCGAATCCACGGCCAAGGAACACGAGGGTGTCTGCCCGATACACGGGCGGGCTTACGAACGGATCGAAGAAGACAACTACTTCTTCAAGCTATCCGGATTCTCCAAAGCTATCAGTGAAGCGATTACTTCCGGGACTTTCCGCATAATCCCCGAAAGCCGCAAGAATGAAATACTGTATGTGATAAAGGAAGGCGTGGAGGATGTCAGCATTTCCCGGCCCAAGGATAAAATTTCCTGGGGCATACCGGTACCGGGTGACACTACACAGGTGATGTACGTGTGGTTTGAAGCGCTGATGAACTACATAACCGTCCTTGGCTATCCGGAAAACCCGGATTTCAAAGATTTCTGGCCGGCCGACGTACAGGTCATCGGCAAGGATATTTCGCGTTTCCATGCTTTGATCTGGCCGGGTATACTGATGGGTCTTCAGACCGAACTGCCCAAAACCCTTTATATCCACGGGTTCATCAACATTGACGGCAGGAAAGTCAGCAAATCGCTCGGCAATGTCATTCATCCGCGTGAAGTGGTAGAAAAACACGGCGTGGACGCGTTGCGTTATTATGTACTGCGCCATACACCGAGTTATGAAGACGGTGATTTTACCTGGGAAAAGTTTGAGAGCGCCTACAACAACGAGCTGGCCAACGATCTGGGTAATGCCGTAAGCCGTACCCAGGCCATGGTTACCAAATATCAAAGGGGGGTCATCGGCGACATTCCGCCGTCCGAACATGACAGCGCCCAGTACCATAGATATCTGGCCGATTGTCGGTTCGAACTTGCCTTGGAAGAAGTGTGGGAACAGGTAAGGGGACTGAACCAATATATAGATGAGCAGAAGCCCTGGGAAATCGCAAAAGGCGACGACTCGGAGCATTTGGGCCAGGTACTGGCTTATATGTGCAGTGATTTATTGGAAATTGCCGACTTGCTTGTTCCTTTCTTGCCGGATACGGCTGAGAAGATAAAAGACATCTTCGGTACCGGTGTTATCAAGCCAGCCCGGACTACTCTATTCCCAAAAACCGTCCCCCCAAAACAGCCATGAGCTTAATCGATACCCATTGCCACATCCATGCAGCCAAGAAGTCGCGGCGCGATCTTACTGCCAAGAAGTGGCAGGAAGCGGGCGAGACCGACCCGGACGCGCTTGTCAGGTCCGCGGCGGAATCCGGAGTCGATAAATTGCTTTGTGTCGGTACGGACCTAGAGGACAGCCAAGACGCGGTGGAATCTGTGCAGGATAAAGATAATTGCTGGGCTTCTATAGGCGTCCACCCGCACGAAGCTGCGCAATTCTTTCACGCCGAGCCGACTCAGCAGAGAGCAAAGCCCTCTGCTGAGTCGGCTCTTTCCGCGCATCGCGGTGTTGATAACTCCAGTGCTCCTTCGCAGTACCGATCGTACAGCTCAGTCCGCGCTTCGTCATCGCCTAGCGCTGCATCGGAACGTGAAAGAATTGTTCAAATAAAAGAGCTGCTTATGCAGCCAAAAGTTATTGCTATAGGAGAGGTAGGATTGGATTATTACTACGAGCATTCGCCCAGGAAAGATCAGATAAAGCTGCTCGAAATGTTTTTGCAGCTGGCGGCGGACAAGGGGTTGCCGGTGATTTTCCATGTCCGTGACGCATTTGATGATTTTTGGCCGCTTTTGGCCAACTTTGTCGGCGTCACCGGTGTTTTGCATAGTTTTACGTCGACCATGTCCAACCTTGATAAGGCCTGCAGGGAAGGTCTTTTGATAGGCTTGAACGGCATCATGACCTTTACCAAGGATGAGGATCAGCTGGCGATGGCCAAAAATGTGCCGCTCGAACATCTGGTGCTGGAGACCGACGCGCCTTATTTGGCGCCGAAACCGCACCGTGGAAAGATCTGCAAACCGCAGTATGTTAAAGACACGGCTGAATTTTTATGCGAATTAAGGAAGGAAAAGTTTGATAAGCTTGCCTTTCAGACCTCCAAAAATGCCACCGAGTTATTTAAACTATATTAGGAGGCAAAGAACTTATGGACAGCATAATCATCCGTCATGACAGTGGAGTTAATCCGGAAACGGCCAAGGAGCCGGCCACGACGGAAACCGTGCCTGTGGCGGAAAGGCAGCTTGGTTATGGCGCTAGTGTTCTTCGCGAGGAATCAGGGCAGAGGAGTGGTCCTAAAGAAGTTTCGCGGGTAGCAATCGAGGGCGAGATCGTAATCCCGAATCCTTTTACCGACCCCGACATCGCTCGAGCGAACGTAACTTTGGCTTATGAAAGGCGGAAGCTTCTGGCATGAGGAGGATTTACCTGGATTATGCTGCGGCGACACCGATGGACGATAGGGTAGTTGCTGCTATGAAGCCTTATCTTTCACAAAAATTTTATAACCCTTCGGCAGGCTACTTAGCTGCCGAAGAAATCAAGGATGATATAACGAACGCCAAACGGTCCATCGCCGCGCTTATCGGCGCCAAACATACGGAAATTATCCATACTTCCGGCGGAACCGAATCCAACAATCTGGCCGTGTCGGGAATCATGGATGGATTTAAGAATAAAAAG
>DASUOG010000015.1:0-3694 GCA_036276755.1 Saccharimonadales bacterium (SeqCode)
GGCTGCCGCGACGTTTAAAGTAGAGTTCTAGCGCCTGATGACCGCGGTTATTCATTTTCTTATGGTCGGCCTCCCTCAGGTGCTTTCTTTCCAGCAAATCGGTAAAATAACCTTTTATCTTGGCCAAGACAGGAAGCTTCCCTTTAGTCCGAAGTTCGGTATGGGTCCATTGCAAGGTTTTGTGTACGGCGTCGCCGTATGCCGCGGATGGCGTCAGTGCTTCCGGGAAACGAAGCAGATTGTGCACAAAGAAATAATCAGGTCCGCCACCTGAGAGGTCCAGGAAATTGTTAAGATGAGTCACGCTGAGCTTGTAACTGGCCAGTATCGGTTCGAACAGGGCATCCTTTTCGGCGATTACTTGGCGGAACCTGTATGCCCAGTCGGTAGAAAGTATCTCTGCCGAATGCTCGGAAACCGGTCTTTTTATATTTGTGGTCGCGAACGACGGATGTACAGGCTGATCGCTGCTTTTTGTATCTATTATGAAGCTAAGCGCCGGCGAAGGCTTATTGTCCAGATTATTGTCATAACTGGTCAGATGAAGGGTATGTTTGGCGCGGGTCAGGGCTACGAACAGCAGCCGGAGCTTATCATCATCTCCCTCCCCTGCCGGTTCGATGGGCAGGTTCTTCGGCAAGGTTATCCTGGAAGCTTGGCCTCTTGCCGTAGGCCCCCAGACCTCGTCCTGCGCGTTAATCACAAAGACTACTTCGAACTCAAGGCCTTTGGCCTTATATACGGTCATGACCTGGACGGCGTTCGTCGCCTGGGTATGCGGGTTGGTGTCGATGATCTTCAGGTTCGCGTTTATATGCAGTTCGTTGAATTCGACAAAATCCTTGATATATAGCGTTTTGTTGGGCTTCCATTGGCGCAGACGGTGACGCAGCGTTGATAATTGTCCGAGCAATGTCAGATAAGAATCGGTCGCCAGTTCGTAACGTTTTGGATTAAAATAATACGCGCGCATAGGAGATGTAAACTTATCCTTTTTTGTTTTTGGCAGTAGTAGATCATCATATTCGTTATCCACCCCGCCGCCGCTGATTCCAATCAGTTGGTCGAGTACATACTCCATGGGCTCAAGCGGACTTCTTTTTGCCAGGTGCCTAAACCAAAGAGTGATATCGTGCAGTCGTTTGTTTTCGTCTTTGGTAAGTACTTCAAGCCAGTGTTTATGTTTGTTATGGGACTTAATACTGATATTTATCAGATCTTGATCGGGAATCTTCCAGAAATCATAACTTAGCACCTCACCGAAAAGCGCATCCATGTCCTTTTGTCTGTTTTCCTTGATAGCCACTACCAATTCGGACATTCTAAGAAGCTGTTTTATTATCGGAGCGTCCAATATATTCTCACGGCGTTCGTAAGCCACGGGGATGTGTCTTTCGCCCAGATAAGGCACAAGGCGTTCCAAGTACCGATGTCTTGGTGCAATAACCGCTATTTCATCAGGCTTTAGACCGTTTTTTAGCAACTCATTTATCTTATCGGCTATCCAATCGTACTGGGCAAGTTCACTGACAAATTTGTTATGTTTTAGAATGTTGGTTTCATAAGATTTTTTCGCTATCAGTTCCTTATCATCCGGGAATAACCGGTCGGTTATCTGCTCCGCTATCGACTTGCCGGCTTGAAGTATTTCCCTGTTAGAGCGATAATTTTCGGCCAATGTGACTATAACAGGATCGTCATACAGTTCATTGAACGACGCCATATTTGAAATCTCTGCTCCCTGAAATGCATAGATCGCCTGGTCATCATCGCCGACCACCATTATGTTCGGCCGGTTTTCATGGACCGGATTGTTCCCCAGGGACATAAGCATCCGCAGTTGGGCCTTGTTGGTATCTTGAAATTCATCCACCAGGACATACTGGAAACGCTCCTGCAGGTTAAGACGAAGTTCCCCGTTCGTTTCCATTGCCTGGACCGTCTCAATGACCATATCGTCGAAATCATACAGGCCGCGCTCAGACATCTCATCGAGCATCTTCTGGTAAGTATCGGTAAGGGCGTGCATCTTGCGCAAACTCTGTCCGCCGTCCTTGAATACGTGCCGTCCGTCAGCGTCTTTTTTGCACCATTTGTTGCGCCAGGCCGTAATCTCTTTGGCGTAGCGGCCGGTTTGCGGCGTGTTTGCTATTGCCTTTTCCAGCTCGCCGCCGCACAGGAACGGATATTCGGCGAAACCGAAATAGCTCTTGCCGCTGATACTATCTTTAATCCTGCCGGCTAACCTGAGATAAGCGTCCAAGTGTTTGGGGTTCGGGGTCTTCGCGAACGTATCTGCCAGATCGGTGGAAACCCTCTCTATGAATTCCCGGTTGGCATCTAGAATTTCATGCAAATCATACGGAGCTATGGCATTTCGTTTGAGCCAGCTTATTATCTCAAGCGTTTTTCGCAGATAGATAAACTGTTCGCCGACCTTCACGCTGAGCGGGTTGCTATGGGGCAACTTTTCGAATATTTCGCTTAAAAGCTCATAACGGCCGAGTTCGTCTATCTGTTGAAGCAGCTGCCGGCGGGTAAAATAGTCCGGGTAATGATTGATTATCTCGATACCGAAACTGTGAAAAGTGTGTATAGATACGTGATACGCCGGTTGGCCGATGATACTGGCTAAACGCTCGCGCATGTTACGCGAGGCATTGTCAGTGAACGTAACACATAAAATATTGCCCGGCGCGGTGTCAGTTTTACGCAGTATATTCGCCACACGCATACTGAGCAGTTGAGTTTTTCCGGTTCCCGGCCCGGCCCTTACCAGCATGGGTCCTTCTATGTTATCGACAGCCTTTTTTTGCTCGCTGTTTAGACGTTTGTATTCTTCCTCGAAAGTAGGCATTAATAATATTGTAGCTTAATAAAGCGTGTGCGACATCGATTACTTCAGATAACGATGGGCAAGATAAGTAAATACTGAATTAGTCCAGCCAAAGCCGGTCTGGGAAGGATAAAGGCCCTTTTCCGGCGGAGTATTAGGCATGACCACATTGTATTTTTCTAAAAATACTCCGTAGTGATTGAACCAATCTAAATTGGTTTTCAGCCATTTTAAGGCTATTCGCCTGGCTTCATCGTTATAATCGTAATTTTCCAAGCCTTTGATAATAAGATAGTGCAGCGGGGCCCAGCCGTTCGGATACGCCCATTGCGTCGGAGTCATGGTCACACCCGGTACGAACTTAGTAAGCTGGATAGTGTCGGTAGTGGCCAAACCGCCTTCATGCTCAAAACGTCTAAGTGACTTCACCAGGCGTTTCGCCTGCTCCCGACTGGCCAGCTTCGCCCACATCGGGTAATAGCTTGCTAAGGAATTCACGGTACTGCGGCGTCTTCGTACGTAATTATAATCATAATACAGAGATTTTATGTTGCTCCACATCAGTTGGTCTATGGCTTTTTTACGGTTATTCGCCTGACTTTTCCATTTATGAGCAACGCTTCGCTTGCCGACAAGCTCATAATAACGGGCAAAATCCATTTCATATTTATAAAGCAAGGCATTCAAATCTATTGGTAGATAGTTCAGGGCTTTGCGATTGAACCGGGGAGTCATATCCCAGCCACTCTCGGTTTCGGCTATATCGTGCAGATAATTGAAATCATAATAGCGGCTTAAGCCCATGTAGACTTGGCGGGCGTTTGGTTTTTGCGTACCCATCCAAACGGTGCGGTATTC
>DASUOG010000016.1:0-5389 GCA_036276755.1 Saccharimonadales bacterium (SeqCode)
CCTGATCCAGATGGCAATCTCCAGGCGGCTTGAATACCTGGCCGATGCTACCGGTGCTTTAACGACCCGATATCCGGAAGGTCTGGCGGGCGCTCTTGAAAAGATTTCCCGTCAAGGCAGCGCCACGGCCAGAGCCAATAGTTCGACGGCCCATTTGTTTTTTGCCAACCCGCTGCGCAAAGGCTCAATCTCCAGTTTATTCAGTACCCATCCGCCGATCAAGGAGCGTATACGCATCCTTCGAGAGATGGGCGATAAACTCTAGTGTGTTGAGTGGTATGGCAAAAAAAACTGCATCCGCCAAAGAAAAAAGACCGAGAACCCGGAAAGAGCGTAGTTATAAAAGTTTCCGTTTGAGTAAAAAAATAAAACCGGCCCAAAAAAAACCACTGCCGGGAATTATCCGGCTATGCAAACTGGCGACCATTCCGTTTAAGAAGAATAAAAAACTTTTCCTGGGCATCATGTCGGTCTACTTTATCCTGACTGCCATATTTGTCAGCGGTATCAGTACCCTCCCGGGATTCGTCGAAGTCAAGGATAATATAGAGCAATTGATCGGTGGCGAGATAACCGGCATAGCTTCCACTCTCACCTTGTTTACGTACGCGCTGAGTTCGAGTGGCGGTACCGGGGCTTCATCGACGAATTATCAGATTTTCATATCGTTGATAGTCAGCCTGGCAGTCATATGGTCGATAAGACAAGTGCTGGCCGGCGAAAAAATAGGTGTCAGACAGGCATTTTATCAAGGTATTTATCCTCTTGTCCCATTCTTGCTGGTGTTGTTTGTGATCGGTCTGCAGTTGATACCGTTTTTGATAGGGAGCTTTTTGCTAAGCACGGTATTGGCTAACCAGATAGCTATCTCTGCCATGGAACAGGCGCTTTGGTGGGTTGTATTCATCTTGCTGTCGACACTTTCGTTTTATATGGTCGTTTCCTCGGTTTTTGCGTTGTACATATCGACGCTTCCGGACATGACGCCCATTAAGGCGTTGCGTTCGGCCCGCGGGTTGGTACCTCACCGAAGATTCGGTATCGCGCTGAGAATCGCCGGCTTGCCCATGGTGCTGATCGTCTTATATGCGTTTGTATTGATTCCACTGATTTACATCATCCCGGTATTGGTCATCCCGGCCTTTTTGGCGCTTAACAGCTTCAGCATCTTCTTCGTACATTCCTATCTGTATAACCTGTACAGGAACCTGTTATGAGCAAAAAGGATGCTAAAGAACGGATCGATAAGCTTCGCAAACAGATAGACGAGTACCGGTACCGTTACCACGTCCTCGACGACCCGATGATAACTGACGAGATATACGATTCGCTGACGCGGGAACTTAAAGGATTGGAAGAGCAGTTTCCGGAATTTTTGACGCCTGATTCACCTACCCAGCGGATTGGCGGCAAACCGCTGGACAAATTTGTAGCCGTGCCCCATGAAACACCAATGCTAAGCCTGAACGATGCATTTACCCCGGAAGAGCTTCGCGCCTGGATAGCGCGTGTGCATAAGCTGCTGCCGGAGCAGAAATCTTTTGAATTTCAATTGGATTTAAAGATGGACGGGCTGGCTTGCGCGCTTATTTATGAGGATGGAGTACTGGTACGTGGCCTGACCCGTGGTGACGGAAGGGTCGGTGAAGACGTGACGCAGAATGTCAGGACCATCAACTCAGTGCCCCTAAAACTTAGGAAAGATCCTAAGGTCGATGCGAGATATTACAATCAACGGGTAGAAGTACGCGGTGAAATAATGTTATATAAAAAAGACTTCGAACAGATAAATAAAGAGCGGGAGAAGGCCGGCTTGCCGACCTTTATGAACCCGCGCAACACTGCCGCCGGTACGGTCCGCCAGCTCGATCCTTCCTTGGTGGCGGCCCGCCCCTTGAAGTTTCACGCTTATGGCGTTATTACCGAAGGAACGACTAAAAAATCAGACGAATACGAACTGGCAGGAAGACTTGGCTTTATAGTCAATCCGCAGGCTACCCGAAAAAATTCTTTTGCCGGAATAATGAAGGAAATAGATAGGTGGGAAGACAAGCGCCATAGCCTGCCTTTTAATACCGATGGAATCGTTATAACCGTCAATGACAGGACCTTGCATAGCCGCTTGGGTGTTGTCGGCAAAGCGCCGCGGGGCTCCATCGCTTATAAATATGCTCCCGAGCAGGCAACTACCAAAGTCAAGGATATTTTCGTCTCAATCGGTCGGACCGGCGCAGCGACGCCGGTAGCCATGCTGGAGCCGACAGTTATTGCCGGTAGCCTGGTGCAGATGGCAACCTTGCATAACGAAAGCGAAGTAAAACGTAAGGACATCAGGATCGGTGATACGGTGGCGGTTCATAAAGCCGGGGACATTATTCCGGAAGTCATAGAATCTTTTCCAAAGTTGCGCGACGGCACGCAAAAAGAATTTGTTATGCCGGAAATTTGTCCGGATTGCGGAACTAAACTCATACGAAGCCAGCTCAAAAGTTCCAGGCGATCCCGTTTGGATGGAGTGCAAGGAGGCAATGAGAATGGAGCGAGTGGTATAGATAATACAGCGAGCGAGACTCGCAAGCAGTTGACGCGGCAGTCCGCCAAAAGTACTGGCGGGGTCATCAGCTCCGCTGTTGAGCAGGCCAGTACGGCGGGGACGGTCTGGGAAGCTGTCTGGCGCTGTCCGAATAGCAGCTGCCCGTCCCGGCTATCAAACCAGCTCCGCCATTTTGCCAGCAAGAGCGCGCTGGACATTGAAGGGCTGGGGGAGAAAAACGTCGAAGTTTTGCTTGCTAATAATTTAGTTAAAAATGCCGCCGATTTTTACCGGCTCAAAGCAGAAGACTTAAAAGCACTGGAAAGATTTGCCGACATTTCGGCTAATAAGCTGGTTGCCGCGATCGCAGAGAAAAAAAACCCTGAACTACACCGGTTTATTTATGCGCTGGGCATCCGGCACGTCGGTGCCCAGACAGCAGTGGACCTGGCAACTCATTACAAGAACTTTGAAAGTTTGAGCAAAGCGACAATCGAGGAGCTGAAAACCGTAGAGGGTATCGGCGAAGTCGTGGCTGAATCTATTGTCGAGTGGTTCGCAGAACCGGAAAACCAAAAGTTGGTAGAAGATTTTAAGGAAGTCGGCGTTAGCCCTAAGGATGTACATGTAAAGTCAAGCAGTATCAGCGGTAAAAAATTCGTTATAACCGGGACCTTGGAGTCGATGGGCAGGGAAGAAGCGGCCGAAAAAGTACGCTCGCTCGGTGGAATCTTTCAATCCGGCGTCGGCAAGGACACGGATTATTTGGTCACCGGCGATAACACCGGCCAAGGCAAGTTGGATAAGGCCCAAAAGTACGGTACAAAGATAGTTGATGAAGACGCTTTCTTGCGTTTATTAAAATAATGTTATAATCATAAGCGTAAACGTGCGTAAAGCGGCGCGTATCCTTCTTTGCATAAAGCTATGAAGGACAGGAAACAAAAACAAAATCAAAATGCCCGCCGCAGGGTGGGCGCGCACGGCAAAAGCCCCGTTTTCGCGGGGCTTTATGATACAATTAATCTGTTATTTCCAGAGGTCCAGCTCTTAACGGGGTCGTCGTATAACGGCTAGTACGCATCCATGGCATGGATGAAATGGGAGTTCGATTCTCCCCGACTCCACCAAAGGACTTGGCTCCAAGACCTGCTATAATAACTGAAATCAGGGAGAATACATTGAAAAATACTCTTTTAAAAAAACGTGCTAAATCCAAACCCGGCAAAAATTTACAGATGCCTGCTTTAAAATTCAAGCGACGCGATCCGAAGAGATTGATGATCGATCTGATAGTCTTGGCAGCAGTGATCCTTCTTGGCGTTTCCGGATGGTTGTGGTGGAACAAGATAGTCATGGATCCGGGCAGGGTTTTAGATGACGCCATCGCGCGGAATTTACAGACCAGAAGTATCGTCAAGCATGTATCACAATCCGGCGTTACCGGCGGAGTCGAGCAGACCTCTTATCTTTCGTTTTTTCCGCCTTCCGTAAGATCGCAAGCGAGTACGGTATTGAGTCAGGGTATCGGTTCAAACTCCGCGTCTATAACCACGGAAACTATCGGAACGCCGGAGGTTGATTATGTGAGATACACCAGCGTAGAAGGAGCCGACAACTTAATCGGTACGGACAGGCTGAAACAGTTACTGGGCATATGGTCGAAACGAGAGCAGAATGTAGGGGGCAACGAAGCCAGCTTTTTGAACGAAACATTGTTCGGAATATTACCCTACGGTTACTTTAACGACGAACAGAGAAGCCAGCTGATTGAAATGCTGGACCAAAAAGATGTCTATAGATATACCTCAACTACTAAAAGCATTGAAAATAAAAGACCGGTCTATACTTACGAAATGTCGATCAACCCTTCGCAGCTTGTCGAATTTATGCGGCAATACACAGTGCTTAGCGGCGTGGGCAATCCTTCCGACCTCGATCCTGAACAATACAAGGGTCTGGGTGATATACGCGTCAGGCTGGTTATCGATATCTTAAGCCGTCAAGTCAAACGTATAGAGTATCCGACAGGCAGAACCGAAACCTACAACGGCCAAAACCTATACCGGCAGATCGAACTGCCAAGCCAAACCATACCGGTAGAAGAATTACAAAGACGTCTGCAAGGTCAAAACGCCTGATCCTGACCGCTCCAGGTAGTTACTCTTAAGGTATACTATTTTTAGGATGAAAAAAGTTGCCAAATCCTTGGTTGTATCTGTTCTCGGTTGGCAAGTTCGGCGTCTCAGGCGCAAACATGACTTTAGGATTATCGGTATCGGCGGAAGCATGGGCAAGACCAGTACGAAATTTGCCCTTGCCGCCGTCTTAAAGCAGAAATTCAAAATACGCTACCAACAGGGCAATTACAACGATATCGCCAGCGTGCCGCTCGTATTTTTCGGACAAAACATGCCGTCTCTTTTCAATCCGCTGGCCTGGCTTGTAACTTTTATCAAGAATGAAGCCGTGATCCGCAAAGTCTACCCGGTTGATTTTGTAATAGTCGAGCTGGGCACGGACGGGCCGGGCCAGATTGCCAAATTTAACCAATATCTTTACTTGGATATAGCAATCTTAACAGCCATAGCACCGGAACATATGGAATTTTTCGAGGACCTGGACGCGGTTGCCGCCGAAGAGTTGTCCATAGCCGGATTAAGCAAGAAATTGTTCTTCAATGCCGACCTTTGTCCTGCACAGTATCGTCAGAAGATTGGGGGTGAACATTATGCTTATGGTACGATTACCGGCGTATCTTACCGTCTGAGCGGATTAAAACGCGACAAACACGGCTTTGGATTTGTGGTCAGCAAGGGTAATCAATCGATTATTAAGACGCATCATAGTTCGATT
>DASUOG010000017.1:0-21392 GCA_036276755.1 Saccharimonadales bacterium (SeqCode)
GAGGAAGAGCGAAGGGCTTCGGGTGGCTCGAATGGAAAGGACCCGCGAATGAGTATCGGGGAAATTCGCCGGAGGATTCCGTCGAGACAGGACCCGAAGCCCGAAAAAATGCCCAAGAGAAAATTATTCAAAATTGATGAAGACGGGGTTAACTTTGTATCGCATCTGGACGGATCGAAACACCGCTTCACGGCTGAGACATCTATAGACATCCAGCAGAAGCTCGGCGCCGATATCATCTTATCATTCGATGAATGCACCTCGCCTTTGCACGACAAGAAATACACCGCTCGCGCCATGGAGCGAACACATGATTGGGCTAAAAGAAGTGTTCAAGCTTGGACGAACAGAGAAGCTCAGGCGTTATACGGCATTATCCAGGGCGGCGCCTATCAGGATTTGCGTACAAAAAGTGCGGAATTTATTTGTTCGCTTGATACTCCCGGCATAGCCGTCGGGGGCAGTTTAGGCAGATCAAAGAAGGACATGCTCGATATACTCGACTGGACCATCCCTATAACCCCGGAAGGTAAGCCGCGGCATCTGCTTGGTATAGGCGAGATAGAAGACCTCTTCACCGGCAGTGCGCGCGGTATCGACACATTCGATTGTGTAAGTCCGACACGCAACGCGCGTAACGGCAGTGTCTACGTCAGCCCACGACAAGGTGGCAGCCTAAAAAATAAATTTAGCATCAACATCCGCGCCCAAAGATACGCAGACGAAGCAGGTCCTATTGATAAAGACTGCGGCTGTTTCACCTGCCGCAACCATTCCAAAGCGTATATCAGGCATTTATTCGCTTCCGGCGAACTGCTGGCTATGCGTCTCGCTACCATCCATAACCTGTATTTCGTATTCAGTCTGATGGAATCCATACGCGGTTCTGTTAATACCAGCCAACTCGATAAATTGGCGGGCAAATGGGGAATAACTATAAAATAAATATGCTTTGCATATCAAAAAAATACGGATACACTAAATAGGATTTCAGGGAGGAAATGACTTTTGGCTAAAACAAAAAGGTCAAAGGATAAAAAAAACGGCCTTAGATTCTTACAAACACTGACTCTTTTCTTTTTCAAACGACCGAGAAAGACAGCCATCCTGTGGCTGGCGTTGGCTCTGTTCGGCGCCGCTTCTTACGGCACCCTGCTCAACCGCGAAGGCTTTCCGGCGGTAGAAACGCCTTTTGCAATCGCCAGAGGCACTTATTTTGTCAATGATCCGGCCAAAGTCGACCGTGATGTAGCCGACCCGCTTAATAATTTCTTAATCGAGCAGGAAGGCATCAAATCCGTCCAGTCCCAGTCTCAAGCCGATTTCTACTCGATAACCATAGCATATGAGAACGATGTAAATTCCCAAGCAAAGTCGGCGGAATTATCAGAGAAGATAGCCTCCCGAAAACTGTTGCCGCCTAAAGCCACCGTCGATCTGGAGGCTGTAAAATTCGGCTTTACCGAACGAGGTGATGATCTGGTTATCGCATTCTATTCGATAAAAGACGTTACCGACGAGCAACTCAACGACAAAGCCTTGGCTGCGGCGGAGTTTTTGCGTTCCAAAGATTTGCCGCTGGTTGAAAGCATATCGACCATCAGCCAATTCCAGACCGCTACCAATCCGGTAACCGGCGAGACTCAATCCGCTCAGCGCTCCTTCGATAAGTTCGGACACAAAAGCGGCGAAGATATCAAATTTTATGATTCGGTATCAATCGGGTTGTTCGCCAAACCGAGCGTCGACAATCTGGATTTGAATAACCAGGTCCAGTCTGCCCTTAACGAACTCGCCAGCAAACCGGAATTTTCAGGCTACCAAGCTGCTATCAGTGCCAGTTACGCACCACAGGTCCGCGCTCAGATAAGCGAACTTCAAAGAGTGCTCCTGGAAGGCCTGATAGCAATTCTTCTAGTCGGTTCCATAGTAATCGCCATTCGCGCATCGCTTCTGACGGTATTTTCGATGGTTACGGTGCTGGCCATCGTTAACGGCTTGCTTTATGCAATCGGCTATACGCTCAATACGATAACTCTTTTCTCCCTGATACTCGGCCTGGCATTGATAATCGATGACACCATCATCATGGTCGAAGCTCTGGACGCCCAAAGAAGAAGGCAGAAGAAAGCCGCCGACGCGGTGAAGGTAGCGGTAAGCAAAGTCAGCAAGGCCATGGTCGCGGCTACACTGACCGCGATGTTGAGTTTCGCACCGCTGATTTTCGTAGGCGGTATTTTAGGCGATTTCATCCGGGCCATTCCGATAACCATAATCTCCGCTTTGTTTGTCAGCCTGGTAGTAGCCTTGGTATTCATCCCGTTGTTCGCGAAATTCCTATTACTGTCCGAAGGGCAGATGAGCAAGGCCAAGCGTGAGTCAGGTATCTTTGGTATCGAACACAAGATAGCAGAATTCCTGGCCAAGCCTATGTTGCTGGCCCGCGGATCGAGAAAAAAACTTGCCAGCACGGGAGCAGTCGCGATATTGATAGGTTTTGCCTTCATCTCGGCCGGCGGCTATTTGTTCCAGAAGGTAACGTTCGACATATTTCCAGCCAGCAAAGACACGAACCAGATAACGGTTAGCCTTGGCTTCGCTGAAAATACCACCATCCAGAGCGCTGAAATGACTGCCGATAAAGCCAATAAAATCATAGGGGACACCTTGGGACAGAATTTTATCCGTGCCTCTTATAACGGTATGGCCGATCCCCGGGCGGCTACGCTGACGGTCGACCTTATAGACTACAAGGACCGGGAGATTACGTCCGCCCAGCTTATAGATAGTCTCAACGAGCGTTTTGCCGAATTTAACGAAGCGAACGTCGATATAAGACAGGTCGGCCCCGGACCGCCGCCGGCGGCCTTCGCCGTCAGGATAGACTCAGGCGAAAACCGCAAGGCCGCCCTCAAGCTGGCCGAGGATGTCAAAGTCTTTCTCGAACAAACCGAATTAAAACGCCTGGACGGCAGTACGGCCGAGATAAAAACGGTTTCCACCACCAATGGCGATACATACTTGCAAGCCGACGGTAAATCATTTATCGAAGTCAATGCCAGCTTCGTCGACAACGACACCACGACGCTGGTTACGCTTGCCCAGGATGCCGTAGAAAAAGAGTTCACAGCCAAAAGGGTAGCGTCATACGGACTTGCCAAGGACAGCCTGGACTTTAGTTTCGGACAGGAAGATGAGAACCAGGAAAGTTTCAAGACCCTGGCAATCTCATTCCCGATTATTCTGGTCATCATCTATATACTTTTGGCCATCCAATTTAGAAGCCTTATCCAGCCACTGCTCATCTTTATGGCCATACCGTTCAGCCTGTTCGGTATAACTCTGGGGTTATACCTGACTGATAACCCGTTCAGTTTCTTCGCTCTGCTAGGGTTCTTCGCGCTTATCGGACTCAGTATCAAGAACACGATTTTACTGGTCGATTCCGCGAACCAGTCACGCCGCCGCGGGCTTGGGCCGGTAGATGCCATACACGAAGCTCTTGCCGAAAGGTTCCGGCCGCTTATCGCTACCAGCTTTACCGCCGTAGTATCATTGATACCCCTGGCACTGACCAGCCCGTTCTGGGAAGGGTTGACTGTCGTTCTTATCTTCGGTCTGCTTTCCAGCACCTTCCTGGTGGTTACCGTCTTTCCTTATTACTACCTTGCCGGCGAATATTTAAGGCAGCTGAAGTTTAGGTCAATCCTGAACGGCATAAGAGATGCCGCTGAAGTAATTGCCCATATAATTATCCCGGGCAGATGATATTTATAGTAAATTAACCAGATAAAAATGGGCATAAAATTATCATCTATGATATATTTGACATTTTTTCAAGTATTCAGATGACCAAAAATTAAAAATTGACCAAAAAGCAAGAAAAACGCTTGAATAGTTTATTTCAGGTGTTAATGTTTAATTATTAACAACAATAATTAATAAAGGGTCAAAATGACTCGCCTCACACAGCCGGTCGTAGCAGCAGCAAAACCCGAACTATCAAGGGACGGCGGGTTCGAATTGGCCCGGTCTGACCTTGACTCACAGCTAGAAGAGCAGGGATTCGCACGGGTAGAAGGCATACATATCACCGGTCCCGAATCGGCAATCTATGCGATCAGCCGCTATCTGACCGACGGGTCTTTAAGGGAAGCCATGGAAGACGGTCTGGTCAGTCACGAAGAGGCCTCGGCTTTGACGCTCAATGCTTTAAGGCTTGTCAGCAACCTGCACCGGGAAGGGTTAAAGGCCCATGGCAACATAAGCCCCGACAGCGTATTGGTTGATCGCGCTCATGAAACCGGCGCCTTATCGGGCTTTAGGGATGCCTTGACAGACGACAGACAGCTATCGTCGGTACTTGCGATACCCGAACACCCCGAGGGCGAGGGCTACACCGGAGCGATAGACCTTTCCTTCACCGCGCCCGAGGTAGTCATGGGCGGATTACCGGATGTCAAAAGCGACGTTTACTCCGGTGCCAAGACATTATCATATGCCTTGAGCGGCATAAGGCCGCAGCCCTCCGTCAGATATTTCGACGATGTCATCGGCAACCATCTGATACCCGCCAGCGCGCCCGACGTAACCGATCTAAGCACCGGTTTGCCGGAAGATACGCCCAGCGCTACGGTGTTCGCTCTGCAGCAAGCCATGGATCCCGACCCTGAGAGGCGGCCGTCAATGGGGCAGTTGATAGAAGAAATAAATACCGGTATTTATCCATTGCCTGCCGGGCAGGAATCACCGGGATACGTATCACACAATTAGAGGCCGCTCCTTAACGCATCGATCGGATCTTTTCTGGATGCCTTTATTGCCGGCGCCGTCCCGAAAATTACTCCAAGGATTACTGAGGCCAGTACTGACAACATTGCTACTTGCCACGGGATGACCGGTTGTAGATTGGTCGCTATCCGGATGACTACATTGAATACGATCGATAAAGCCACTCCGATTACCGCGCCCCATGCGCTCAATACTGCCGCTTCTAAGATGAACTGTTTTCTTATCTGATGATTTGTAGCCCCTACAGCTTTTCTGATGCCTATCTCGCGTGTGCGTTCCGAAACCGAGACCAGCATTATATCCATGATGCCTATACCGCCGACAAGCATAGAAATAACCGCTATGCCGGCTACCATTGTCGTAACCAAATCAAGTACACTGCCGGTAATCGCCCTGGTGTCGCCGGATTGCAGGATGGTGAAATCTTCCTGGCCGCCACGGCTTTGTTTCAAACTTTCTCTGAGCGATGCTTCTACCTGATCTATCTGATCTATGTGTCTGACCCGGGCCAGTATTTCATATGACTGTGCCACGCCGTTATTTATTTCTTTTGCCGCCTGGTAAGGTATGAAGATTGCATCGTTAAAATCCAATCCCTGAGATACCGAAACGGTCTTATAACGTTCAAACACACCTTGGACCGCAAAATCCTTCCCCCGCAGGCTGAAAATCTGGCCGATCGGGACATTTTCGCCAAATAACTTTTCAGCCACTCGAGCACCGACTACCGCTACATTTTTCTTCTCATTGTCCGTATCAAAAAACCGGCCGAACTCTATGTCTTGACCGATCATACCGGGGAATCCGGAAGTTGTACCGATTGTTATAGCCTGATCGTATGTCTTTTCTTTGAACAGCGGGGCAGCGGACACGATATTGAGCGGAACGGTCTGTATTACGCCCTCGTTGTCACGGATCGTAACCAGGTCTTTTTCATCCAATACGGCGCCGGTATAAGCCGTCCCCAACAGATTTACTTCTGAGATAATGCCTTTTTCATTCTTGCTTATTGGCTGCCCCGGACGTATGGTCAATACATCATTGCCGAGTTTATTCGTTTCGGTTATTACTTGCTGGCGCACGCCCCCGGCCAGACTGATGCTGGTCACAACACTGAACACGCCGATAATCACACCGAGCAGGGTCAGAAAGCTCCTGAGCCGGCTGGCCCGGATGGAAGCTATTGCCATTCGTAAATTATCACTCAGCATCGGTGCTACTTCTTCCTCTTGCTTTTAGTTTTCGTCCGGCGTTTACGTCTGGTCTTGGTCTTCTTAGGCGACTGTTTAGGCTGCCTTTGGTCTTCAAGCGACATCTTGGCCGAAACACTCTGCAAATCATCTTCTACCGATCCTTCCGGAGCAAACAGCTTGGATTCCCGCGAAGTGGCGGCTACGCCAATGCGCTTTTGGACATCATGTTGGATAGTCCCGTCAATCATGTATAAAACCCGGCTGGCATAACGGGTCAGTTCAGGATTATGGGTAACCATCAACACCGTATTGCCGAGTTTGTTGATATCCCTGAGCAGCTCCATGACTACCCGCGAGGAGGCGCTGTCCAAATTACCGGTAGGCTCATCAGCGATGATGATAGTCGGGTCGTTTATCAGGGCACGGGCGATAGCCGCTCGCTGGATCTGTCCGCCACTAATCTGGTGGGGCAAGAAGTATTCCCGGTCGGCCAGTCCGACGCGCTCTAACATTTTATGGGCGATTTTAGCCCTTCTGGTAGCTAAACGGCCCTTATATATAAGCGGCAAGGCTACATTGTCCAGCACGTTCATCTTCGGTATCAAGTTGGCGGACTGAAAAACAAAGCCTATCTTATCCCGTCTTACTTTGGCCCTGGCATTTGGCTTGAGCCGTTCGACCGACCGACCATCAAGTTGATACAAACCATGGCTCGGCCTATCAAGTAAGCCGATTATATTAAGGAGCGTAGTTTTGCCCGAACCGCTAGGGCCCATAATGGCGACGAACTCACCCTTGTCTATAAATAACTCAACATCCTCCAGAGCAACGGTAGTTGCTTCACCGAGGCCATAGAGTTTGCTAACATCTTTTAGTTTGATTATTGCCATGAATTGAACCTATCAAAACCAGCCCGCCATTGTTCGCAAGCTGTTTCATGTCGCGCGCAGGTGAGGCCAGTTGTAAGTATTTTACGTCATAACTTTGCGAAATGTAAAACTATTGGTAGTTTATAGGCCGGAAGCGTTAGAATGTATGAGTTAAGGAGAGATGGCCGAGCGGTTTAAGGTGAGAGTTGCCAGTGGCAACTCGCAAGGGAATCTTCTCTTGAAAACTCGTTTTCAAAGATGAAGTTCCGAGGTCACGGAACGTGACCACGCTTGGGCCAAGTGTGCTTATCCGTTCTTTGGAGAAATTGCTATTCTATAATAGTTACAGTATAAGGAGAGATGGCCGAGCGGTTTAAGGCGCACGCTTGGAAAGCGTGTTGAGGCGCAAGCCTCTCGCAGGTTCGAATCCTGTTCTCTCCGCCATGAAAAATGCAAGCCTTTGATTTATACTTTTCATGCATAGAATACGGACCGTGAGTTCGGCGAACGAGAGCTTATGCTAAAATTAGCGTGTCTATGGACCCAAGAGAAAAACAGACCCAAACAAATGATGTGTTTTCGTCGAACCGATCTATCCAGCCATCTTCCGGCCAACTTCCTCCGGCAGGCCAAATACCCGGCGCCTATGGACAACCCGGACCTAGCCGCTCAAAGCGCAAGTTTATTATCATTTTAATAGCTGTGTTGATTTTAATGGCCGGTTTAGGAGCTTATTTATTATTTGATAAAAAGGACAGCATCCCTACCAAACAAACTCCCGGAACGGCCGATTCGCAAATAGAGGAGAGTGAACTGGTCGAACAAAAAACTGTAACTATACCCGAGAGTTGGAAAACTGTAAAAACCGAATTGGGTCCGACCGTAAGAATACCGGATGAGTGGGTAATAACTCCGCCGATAGATCTGACATATAAGAGTATGATGACCAGGTCTATATCTCTTAGAACTCCCGATGACAGCGTACCCATCCTTGCCGTGGATATGGCAATTAAAAGTTTGAGCAATTCAAAATCACAAACCGATTTTAGTAAAGCAATCAAAGAGGCATTTATAACTGCCAATGCTCTTCCGGCTTCAACGGTGGGGACAAAAGCAAAGGCAACTATTTCTAGGCTTAATATAAACGGCAAAGAATGGACTAAGTTTCTGGTTGAATTTCCCAGCGGCCAAGTTTCGAATACGATTTATTTATGGGATAACGATCACGCGATTGAATTAAACGTCATTGCAGATGACAAACAATCATTAGACAAAAAAACAAACGATTATTTATTGCCTGTAGCCGCTTCTATCATTTAAAAAACAAGCAGTTTGGCGCTGGTAGCCAACACTACGATAGTAAGAATAGCCTTAACAAAACCATCGCCTCTTCGGATAGCCATATTCGAACCGAAGTACCCGCCCAAAGTGACTCCCAGCAGCATAGAGATTCCGAATTTAAAATCAACAAGTCCGTTAATAGAGAACAAAACAAAAGCCACCGTCGTCAAAGCCATCCAGGCAACCAAGTTTGTCGCGTTCGCGCGGATAAAAGTAAGGCCGAAGAAATAAACAAGGCTATAAATCAAGAATATCCCCGCGCCCGGTCCGAAAAAAGCTCCGTACATCATCGCCGCTAGGTAAATAAAAGCGCCCAACAATTTACTGCGCTTATGTTTTTTGAGTTCGACTAGACCAAAGTCTTTTTTAACGAACAAGGTCGGAAGCAAAAGTAAAAGTACCGCTCCAGCAATCTTTTCCAGCAGATCCTTATCCAGACTTATTACTAAAAAAGCGCCGACAATCCCGCCGATCACTGCCAGCACGATTAGGTAGGGAACCATACTCCACACAATCTTACTACTCGCATGAAAATTCTTAAGCGAACCTGCTCCCATGCCGAAGGCCGACATTCGGGAAGTTGCTATTGACACGTCGATCGGCAATCCTGCGAACAAAAGATAAGGTATGGTGATAAGTCCACCACCACCACTTATCGTGCCTATGAGCCCGCCAAAAAAACCGGCTGCTAATGCCCCGATTATTTCTACCATTTATCGGTACTCTGGGTTCTCGTAGTCGAAACGGGCGCCGGCGTCCCATTCGCTCCGTTGGTTGCCATGCGCCGGAATACCGCCGTTGTCTTTTATTATTTTTGCCAGATGCATCAGATTCCAAGTCATGAAAGTAAGGTTACGTTTGGTAAAATCATTTTCAAATCCGGCAATCGTGCCGTCTTCCAGCTTATCACCGTAGCTCGGACCGGGTCCGGCTTCGCCTATCCAGCCGGCATCGGCCGCGGGCGGAATGGTATATCCGATATGCTGCAGGGAATAGAGGATGTTCATCGCACAGTGCTTGACACCATCTTCATTGCCGCTGATTAACGCACCTCCGGTTTTGCCGTAGTAAACATATTGGCCCTTTTCGTTTTGTTCGCCTGAAGAAGAATAAAGACGTTCGATTATCTGTTTCATTATCGAGCTGTTATCGCCCAGCCAGATCGGGCCGGCAAGCACTAAAATATCCGCCGGTTTCACATGTTCTTCATAAATCTGCGGCCATTCATCTCTCTTCCAGCCCTGCTTTCTCATGTCCGGATAAATACCGGTCGCGATATCATGGTCGACTGCACGTATAACATGCGTCTTCACACCATGCTTATCCATGATATTCCGGCTGGCATCGACCAGGTATTGGGTATGGCTGATACCCGGCGATTTGGTAAGGGTGCAGTTGATGAACAGGGCTTTGATCCCTGCAAAATCGTATTCCTTGGCCACTAACCGCCTCCTTAACTTATTTTGGTGCCGACATTCCCGCCGTTTATCGCGGATTCGATGTTGCCTTGTTTTAGTGCGTCAAAAATCAGGATAGGTATCTCGTATTCCAGAGCCAATGCAAGCGCCGCTTTATCCATGACCTTTATCGACGGGTTCTCAACAGCCTGCTGGAAAGTCAGGCTGCCATATTTTTTAGCATCAGAATTTTTAGCGGGATCTTTATCATATACTCCGTCTACTTTTGTAGCTTTCAGTACGATATCGCAGTCCAGTTCAAGGGCAAGATTAACCGCCGCGGTATCCGTAGTGACATATGGCCTGCCGGTACCGCCGGCCAGGATAACCACGCGGCCTTTCTGGAAGTGCTTGTTAGCCAGCCGATGGATGAATTTTTCAGCAACCTGATCGGCGAAGACGTTGCTCAGACACCTGGTTTTGAGTCCTTTGTTCTCAAAAACATCTGTCAAAGCAAGGGCGTTGATCAACGTTCCCAGCATGCCCATGTGATCCGCCGTGACCCTATGAATGCCATGCCCGGCGACGTGGGCACCGCGGACTATGTTGCCCCCGCCGACCATGATAGCGATCTGCTGGCCTTTATCCGTGACTTTTTTGACTTCCCGAGCCAGCCATTCGGCATGTTCGGTATCAAAACCGCTGTCGTATTTACCCGCCAGCTGTTCGCCTGAAATCTTGAGCAGTACTCTTTTGTATGACACTAGCCAACATTCTAGCAGAAAACATCGGTGATACAATAATTATTATGAAAATCTATTCGTGGAATGTTAACGGCATACGGGCAGTGCACAAGAAAGGCATGCTCGTGCCGTTCGTTGAAAAGCACCAGCCGGATATTTTGTGTCTGCAGGAGACGAAAGCAAAGCAGGGACAATCTGAAGTTGATTTACCGGATTACGAAGAATATTGGAACTCGGCCGAGAAAAAAGGCTATTCCGGCACCGCTATCTTCACCAAAATAAAGCCCACGGCTGTAATCAACGGCATGCCGGAACATATCAGTAAAAAATACGGCCTTATTGCCGACGGTTATGGCGATCCGAACAAGGAGGGCAGGGTAATAACCGTCGAGTTCGATGATTTTTATGTAGTAACTGTTTATACGCCTAATGCTAAGGACGACTTATCGCGAGTACCTTTGCGGCATAAGCAATGGGATCCGGCCTTCCTGGCTTATTGCAAGGAGCTGGAAAAGAAAAAGCCCGTGATTTTTTGCGGCGATCTGAATGTTGCCCATACCGAGGAAGACCTTGCCCGACCGAAAGAAAACAGAGGCAAAAAAGGTTTTACCGATGAAGAGCGGGAAGGCTTCCAGAACTTTATCGACCAAGGCTTTATCGATACATTCAGAATGTTCACCCAAGGAAACGGGCATTACAGCTGGTGGACACACTGGGCAAATGCGCGCGCAAGAAACGTCGGCTGGCGTATTGACTATTTTTTAGTTTCAGAAAGCCTTAAAGACAGGATAAAATCAGCCGATATCCATGCCGATATCCTGGGTTCCGACCACTGTCCGGTAAGTATCGAACTTAGCTAGGCAAAAAACCTAATCTTTGCAGTTCAGCTTTTTCGTCCAACAACTGCTGGCCTGTCGCGCGGATACCTTCTGCGATGGCATGGTCTTTCCTCGGATGCGTCAAACCTTCAACCACGGCAAGTTTCCCGGCCGCTCCTCCCGGTCTATATCTGACAGGCATGGATGCGAACACGCCCACGGGTAAGTCATACTCGCCATAACTTGGCATGGCTACCGAGGTCCAGGACGAATCATGATTAACGCTCGTCCAGTCGTGCATATGGTCAGAGGCGGCCTTGGCAGCCGATGCAGCCGATGAAGCGCCGCGCAGACCGATAATATGCTTGCCTCGGGTCTTGATTCTATGAGCAAAATCTGTCAAATCTACGCCTATTTCAGCGAAGGCACGCTCCAGTGGTACGCCGTCCACTTCGGCTATCGCAGTATCGACAACCATGGTGTCGGAATGGTTTCCCCAGACAATAACCTTGTCAATAAGTTCAGCCGATATGCCAAGTTCCGCCGCTGCCATGCCGACCACGCGGTTGTGGTCGAGACGGCTCATTGCCGTTATCTGGGAATTGTCCGCGATTTCCGGCGGTCATGAGCGGACATCACCAATGCATTACTGTTAGCCGGATTGCCGACTACTACGACCTTTACATAATTGTCGGCTTCTTCTAATGCCTCACCATGTTCGCGGAAAATACCGGCGTTTTTCTCAAGCAGATCGGCCCGTTCCATGCCTTCTTTGCGCGGCATTGCGCCGACTTCAAAGACATGGGTCGCTCCGGCGTAAGCTTCTTTGGGACTGTCAAATACATCGACGTGGGCCAGATACGGATAAGCCCCGTCCTGCAGTTCTTCGGCTACGCCTTCGGCGCGCTTCATGGCGTCGGGTATTTCCAAAAGCCTGATGTTGACCCGCTTATCGCCAAGGGTTTGTCCACTGGCTACCAGAGGCGCTAATTGATATGCAATCTGTCCGGCTCCGCCTGTTATCAGGACTTCCTCCGGTGTTTGTTCGCCACCCGTTTCCATTCCTACCATGATGGACTCCTTATTACAGTTCGAATTATAATATTTGACCATAAATACACAAGCATTAGTAGTATATTTGAGGTATATTTTGCGCAGTTGACAAATATATATCTATACATTAATTTAAGGTCATATTTCATATTAGAAGGGAAAATTATGGTAGGTCCGGCAAATGAAGGCATTGAAGCCATCGGCGGTGGAGAAAACAGTGGAGTTGGAGAGTTCGCACAAAATAGACCGGTAGAACAAGCATTCGTAGAGGATTTTCTGGCTGGAGATACACTGCGCGGTGGCAACATCGTTTTGGATCCTTCGACGGAACGATTGTTTGAAGCTATCGATCCTTCCGACCCGGAAAAGGCCGAGAAATGGGGCGTAACAATTACCGATACAGGAGCATGGGCGGAAAAAACCGCAGAAGGCCAGTATGCCCGCAATCCTGAAATTACCTTTTTCGTCGATGATGGAGAAGAGGGCGATAAAGTCGCCTGGGGTGGAGACTTCCAAGCCGCGCCGCGCGACGGTTTCCGTAAATTACTCGAGGATTCACTTGCTACTTTGGGAGAGCGGGAAACCTTTGTCACCGAACGATCAGTCATCGATCATCCTGAATTTAGTGTTCCGGTCACGACTATAACCGACGGGCCCACATCCGCCGCATTCTCGAATAATATGTTCCTGCCACGTCAGGATAATTCACAGAGTAGATTTAACGACCAGGAACCGATACGCGTCATCATGATGCCCAGGGAGGAGGATAAGATAGACCCGAGCGATTATGGCCTGGATGGCTTGGTGCCGGAAGATAAACTGGATGAAGATGGACGGACGGCGATGATTATTTCCGATCCGGATACGAATACGGTAATCATAAGGGGCTATAGTTATCATGGACCGATCAAGAAATGTGTCTATACTCTCGTCAATCATTTCGCGCCGGATTATAACGTACTCCCGATGCACGCATCGGCCGTCGAACTTCCGGACGGAACCAGCGCACTGATATCCGGACTTTCCGGAACAGGCAAATCAACGCTCAGCAATATCATCGAGGACGGTGGTCCGGCGGCGGACGATGAAATACTAGTTGCCGTGGATAACCAAGGAAACCTTACTGTTATAAATCTGGAAAATGGCGTCTATCCTAAGGTCATTGGAATTTCAGAAGAAGATGAGCCAAGGCTCTTCAATGCTGCATTCACACCGAGAGATCCAAGACACAACAGGACAATATTCCAAAACGTCGTCGTCCGGCCGGATGGAAGCGTTGATGTGGACGATGGCAGCATAACGGAAAATACAAGGGTATCCGTACCGGTTGAATACCTAAAAGGCGCGAAACAGCCGGGTGTCAGCGGAGCTCCGTCCAGGATAATATTCGCTACCAAAGACGCTACCGGTACGACTCCGGCTATCGCACAGCTTGACCCAGAGCAGGCCGAACTATATAACCTGTTAGGTCCTACAAGCAAAACAAGCGCGGAAGTAGGCGCTCAAGTAGGCGCCACATTCTCGCCATTCTTCGGTGGACCCTTCTTTCCAAGAGAACCGCAGGTATACCTAAAAATGTTCAGGGAGCTGGTCGAGCATGAGAACGGTCCTACCGTACACTTGGTAAATACCGGAAACGTAGGAGGACCGATACAGAAAGTTGCCGAAAAGATGGGCATCGAACCCGGAAAACGGGTGAGTATACCGGCTACTTCCGCCATGGTAAATGCGCTTGTAAGAGGTGATCTCGACGATGTCAGAACACGCAGGGACCCTGTATTCGGTACCTGGGTGCCTGTCGAAATACCGGGCAGCGACGAAGCGACCGCTTTGCTCGATCAGCGCGAGATCTGGGAAAAGCCTGATAGGTACGAAGAAGCAGCTAGCGCCTATGCCGGAAACTTCAGAAAATATTTCGAAGAAAAATATGGTGAGTCAAAAGAGCTGGCACACCTAGAGAAAAGCCTCCCTGCTTAGCCAAAGTACGATTACTCTTCTATAATTAATTTATGATGAGACGTAAGTTTGCGGCGTTTGATTTCGATGGCACGTTGATACGGTGGCAGCTGTTCATGGCGGTATTCTACGAGCTTGCCGAAGAGAAACTGATCAACGAAGCGGATTACCAGCAAGTCCGTGGGCTGTTTGACGCCTGGCGGGCCAGGACTTCGGAAAGAGCGTACGATGATTACGCGAACAAATCCATTGAGATATTTGACAAGCACGTCAGCAAACTGAACATAGATGTCTTCAATAAAGCGGTGGATAAGGTTTTTGCCAAGTACAAGGACCAGGTATACACCCACACCCGCGACATGGTAAAAGAACTCAAAAGCAAAGGTTACTATTTGATAGCGATCTCCGGCTCCCAGTACCAGATAGTCGAAAAAGTATCCAAATATTACGGATTTGATGAATGGACCGGCACGAAATATACCAAGATAGGCGATCGCTTCGGCGGATATGAAGAATTCCCGGCCGGCGAGAAAGGCAAGGTTTTGCAGGAAATTATCGACACGCAAGGCTTATCGATAAAGGGCAGCATAGCCGTCGGCGATACGGAAACGGACATCCCGATGCTAGAAATGGTAGAGAACCCTATAGCCTTCAACCCGTCAAAGGAACTTCTGGCATATGCGAAAAGAAAGCATTGGCAGGTAATAATCGAGCGCAAGAGCGTAGTTTACGTTTTAGAACACCGGGACGGGTCTTACCAACTGATTTGACAAATACGACTTTAATGGTTATCATCGGGTTGAAATGGTTTTGACTCAAGCGAAGCAATCAGGACTCCTCCTCGCTCTACATGGGCTGTGCTTCCATTCGGTTGAAGCCTAGCCTGCTAAAACCTTAGCGGGCCCAAGTACAGTCGAGAACCAATCAGGCTTCAACCGCCTGATTTTTTAATTTAATGGAGAAACTATGATACAAAGCCAAGTAGAGACAATGCCAGCGGACGCAAATCCGGAAAAGGACAGGGTGTACATATTTGATACAACCCTGCGCGACGGCGAACAATCTCCGGGTATTTCGCTTGATACCGAAGAAAAATTAATGATAGGACATCAATTAGCGAGGCTTGGCGTGGATGTCATCGAGGCAGGCTTTCCGATAACATCCGAAGGAGACTTCGAGGCCGTGCAAGCGATTGCCCGGGAAGTAGAAGGCCCTACTATCTGTGCATTAGCCCGCACGCATAAGGCCGATATTGATGCCGCCGCAAAAGCAATAAAAGATGCTGAGCACCAGCGTATCCATACTTTCATATCCACGTCCGACATCCATATAGAACATCAGTTGCAGACGGATCGGGAAGATGTAAAAGGCCAGGCAAGGGCAGCTGTCGCCTTGGCTAAAACCTATACGGACGACGTTGAGTTCTCGCCCATGGATGCTACCAGGGCCGACCCGGAGTTCACAGCCGAAGTATGCGCGATCGCCGTAGAAGAGGGCGCTACCGTATTAAACATACCTGACACGGTGGGTTATACGACACCTGAAGAATACGCGGAATATTTCGGGATGTTGGCCAGAGAAATCCCGGAATTACGCACCGGTGCAGTCAGAGGATCCGTACATTGTCATGACGACTTAGGCATGGCTATGGCAAATTCGTACGCTGGTTTACTGGCCGGAGCGCGACAAGTGGAATGCGCGGTCAACGGTATCGGGGAACGGGCCGGTAATCTTGCTCTGGAAGAGATGGTCATGCTGGTGGAGGTCAGACAGGACGAGCACGGCTTTTACACATTGATAAATACCGAAGAACTGGGACCGACCAGTCGGTTGGTAGCTGAACTTACCGACTATCCGGTTGCCCGCAATAAAGCTGTCATCGGCCGAAATGCTTTTGCTCATGAATCCGGAATCCATCAGGACGGCATATTAAAGGAACGTTCGACATATGAAATCATGGCCGCCGAAGACGTAGGTGCCATAATTGAAGACGAAGACATCACGGCGACTCAAGGTATAGTCCTTGGCAAGCATTCGGGTAAACACGCTATACGAACCGCCATAGAAAGCGTTACGGATTATGATGCGGCGCACACCAACACAACTTTCAAGCTGTTCAAAGGATTCGCTGACAAGATGGGCACAGTGACTACCCAACAGACAGTCGAAATCCACAGGGAAGCCATCAGACGCGATACGGCCGATTACACATTAGTGGATTATCCCATAGAGGCCAGGGAGGGCTTTGCCGAAGCCGAGGTCCAATTAAAAGATAAAACCGGCCGTGAACATAAAGGCCAAGCTACCAGCAAAAATTCAAAGCATGACGATGTGGTTGACGGTGCTGTTAGCGCGATCTTCTCGGCTTTAGACGAAGCTACGGATACGAACTTCGGTTTCGTAGGATATAAAAGCAAATCCATAGGCCAAGGCAACAAAGGTACCATGGACAGAGCTACCGTAAAGCTCCAATACAATGGCTCTACCATAGAAGGCTACGGTGTCTCAACGGACGTACTTAAGGCCGCCGCACTGGCTTATCTTAACGCCATACAGAAAGCCGAAGAAGCGAAAGCCGAACGCGAACGGCGGTAGATATTGTTGACAGTCAACTGCCTAGGTTATACAATTGCAGAGTTATGAGCAAACGGATAATAATCGCTGAAATTATTATCGCCGGCGGAGGACGCGGGTAAGCTTGTAATTTTTGCATAAAAACAGGACTCCCGCGAGACGCGGGAGTTTTTAATTTAGGAGAGGATCATGCCGGAAGTTATGGAGCAAGGAGAAACAGGCACAGCGGGCGAAGCTGGCGGGCTTAGGTTCGATGACGAGCTGACCGAAGCCATGGTAGCAACAGCCAGCGGATATTTTTTTGCCGGCAGCGGGAGAGGCGATGAAGATGCGCGACATTTTCGTGAAGCGATCCGAAATTTTTATCAAAGAAATCCCAATATCGCGCGCATGGTGTTGGCAGCCGGTCTCTTAGAATCGGGGTTCAAAATCGAAACCGGCCCGAATCTCATCGATACACCCGACGAAGAAAACCCCGAACATGCATTGGACCGGAGGTTGTTCATGGAGAATTGGTATAACGTAGCACCCACCGTACTTGGGTTGGGTTGGCGGGCTACCAGCAAGGAAAGCGAATTTTTTAATCAGCAGACGGTTGATTTCGTTCGGGAAGAAGTCGGTTAAACAAGCAATCAAAATGGATTCAGCAACTATGAACAGCCAGTCAATTACCGTAAGTCCGCATGAAGCGGTAGAAGCTCTATCGTTCGAAGCTTTTCAAGGCAGATGGGAGTCGCATGACCTTGCCGCTAACCCGGCGGTAAGGGATGTCGGCATGGCAGCAATCAGCTGTTTAGGCGTAGGAGCCGAGGGAGAGCCCTCGGTAATAAGATTGACCGATGTCACGCTCCGGGACGGCATGCAGCAGGAGATAAATGAGCTTTCAACCGAAGAGCTGGTGAAGATATTCGACCTTGTAGTTGACACCGGTGTGGACAGGATAGAAATCGGTCATCTTGGTAATGACAATGGAGATCAGGCCCTGGCCAGAGCGATAATCGGCCATATCGCCGAGCATGAAGAGCTGGATGACCGTTACGAGAAGCTTAAGTTACAGGCATTCTTCGGCAGCCAACCGGACAAGATGGAAGAAGGCCTGGATGTCCTGCGTGAGGCATTTCGGGAAAATTATCCGGACACCTGGCAAGATAAAATGGCCGAGCGCATGATAGTCCAGGTGCAGGACAGGGTAGATGAGAACCTTTCGTCCACGGCCAGGGTGCCTTATGACATCACCCAGGCGGCTTACCGGGTATACTCCGCGCTCGAAATGGCTCAGCAGGCCGGCTTTAGGCATTTCTCGGTAGGAGGTGAAGGATCCGTCGCGAGGACCACCGAAGAGCTGGTACAATATTTCCGCACGCTTACCGCGGAATTGGTAGAAGACGGCGCCGAGTCGGTCAATATAAATCTGTTCAATACTTACGGTTACTCAGTTCATGAGGATTGGAATGTCGGCACACTGGCAGCCTTTAACGCAGGGGTTAAGGAAGGTTTCGAAGACAAGGTTACGACATCCATACATACGCACGACGACATGGGCAGTGCCACCAGCGTTTCGATGTCAGCCGTCATTGCAGGTTTCGATAGGGTGGAGGGTACGCTTTTCGGTATGGGTGAAAGACGTGGCAATCAAGCTCTGATAAATTGGCTGGCCAGGGGAGCTGAATACGCCAGGCATGAACAGCTCAAGGAAGAACGCCGGGGCGAGGATAGGGCAACGTCTTTTGCGGCATATTCCGGCCGGGTAGCAGTTTCTAGGTTTATCGCTATCGATCCCGAGGTAGTTGATAAACTGCACCGATGGTATCCGAACAGCCAAGCTATCGCCGAGATGTTCGGTCCGCATGCTCTGCATAAATTCCATAATACGTCGGTTGGCAGTCCGTACGTCCACGAGAACGGCTCGGGACCGCATGATCAGGTAATGGCCAAAGGCATAACCGATCCTTATAATCATCCGCCCGATAGCACTTACCAGTGGTCACTCATAATAAACAGTTCGTTCGGCAGGGACGTTGAAGCAATGGTGCTCGGTGACCCTCACGAAGTCGACAAACACACTGTCGGCAACCACGCCGGCGGCAGTAAGACAATGGACATAAAGAAAGGCAGGATCGAGCGCGCGGACGAAGAGACGATCATTCTGGCCAAAGAGGCTTTTGACGGTCGCAAACAGGATCTTCTCCGTAGGATGCGCACCGGTTTCAGGGCTATGGCCGGTTGAAGCTTACCCCGCCATCGTTTGACAACTGAAGATTATTTGTATACGATAAGTGCGTATATGAGCAAATCACTAGTACTCAACGTGGCAGTGATCATCCCCGATTCCAGCGGGTAAGCTTGTAATTTATACAGAAATCAAAGCCCCCGCTGAAAACGCGGGGGCTTTAAATTTTATAAGGAAGCCAAGATGATAGGGAAACCAGCCAAGCATCAAAAATCATTCGCTGCACGATTCCGCGAAGTTTTCGAACTGGCCGAACAGAACGGCGGTGTTTTGCCCGAAATGCCCGAACCCCGGGTATCACACAGTGATTTGGCTTCGCGTTTTCGCAAGGCATTCGAGGCCGCCGAGCAGGGCGCCGGAACCGTTAAGGAAGCACCCTCACTGGCATATTATGAAAAAGGCGTGCCTCTCATCACGGCCATAGAAGGAATCAAAAGATATGTCTATGCGAACGGTACGATTGATGAGCGCAGCACCGTAAGCCCTGAGGTCGAAGCGCGGGCTTTTGAGATTGGAATCGGCAACATAGCAACCCGCGCCGAGATGATAGACGAAGAGCCAAAGACCGGTCCGGAAGAGGACCTGGGAGCTATAAGCGTAGCGGAGTCCGCCGTGTTGCAAGAAGCCGCTTAATTCTTTTCACTATTTAATCCGGATATTTAGCTTATAATATGAGCAAATGTCAAAGAGTGAAGCGGATTATCTAAAAGAGCTTATAGCCTTTCCTTCGGTTTCGACCGACAAGGAAACCTTAAATTTGTGTGCCGGCTATCTAGCCGGATTTTTTAAATCAAACGGCATGTATACGCGCATCATCGAATCCGGGGGTTATCCGAACGTCATTGCTACCAGCCAAAAAACCAAGACTCCAAGCATTCTGTTACAGGCACACATGGACGTGGTGCCGGCAGACCAGGCGATGTTTAAACTGCGGCAAAGAGGCGGCAAGCTTATCGGCAGGGGAACGTTCGATATGAAGTTCGCCTGCGCCAGCTATATGAAACTCTTAGATGAGCTGGGCGAAGACATACACAAATATGACTTTGGGATCATCCTGACGTTCGATGAGGAAATCGGCGGTCATAATGGTGTCGAAGCGATGCTTAATCAAGGTTACGGTGCACAAATCTGCATACTGCCTGATTCCGGCAAGAACTGGCAGTTGGAAACCACCGGCAACGGCGCCTGGTTCGTAAAGTTATCAAAGGTCGGCAAAAGCGCTCACGGCTCATTACCGCACACCGGAATAAACGCCGCCGAAATCTTAAACCAGGCAACTGCTGAAATTTGCGAATTGCGCGAGCAATATGACAAACACGAGCTGGCGCTATCGCTCACCCGGCAAAACGCCGGCAAAGCAATGAACCAAATACCGGGTTATGCGGAGGCAACGTTCGATATCCGTTTTCGCACGGATGAGATATACAAAGATATCAAAACCCGGCTTGGGAAAATATGTGCGAAATATAAGGTCAGGATGGAAAATATCGAACTCTTTGCCTGCATGAGTGTGGATGTAACCAAACCGGAGATAGTGAGATTCACGAGTATTGCCGAAGAAGTACTGAGCCACAAAATCACCACCAGCCACTCCGAAGGTTCCACCGATGCCCGTTATTTCTGCGCTAAAGGCATCCCCTGTGTTATCATCCAGCCGGATGGCGGCGGGCGGCACAGCGATGACGAATGGATAGACCACGCCGGACTCAAAAAATTTACGCAAATACTTTCCCGGTATATCAAAGAGTACGCTATAATATAAGCATTATGGGAGCAGTTCCACACGTACCGCCGGTAATGTTACCGCCCGCTGAAAAAGGCCGATCGTTCGAAAGAACTATGGGCAGTACTGACGATCCTGAAGATAAGCCGGTCCGCTCCACTACCGTTGATGAGCCGGACGAAGCAGTAGTCGGCGAGATTTTTGATCACGCGGTCCATGCCCGTAAGGACTTTCAGGTTATCGCCACCCCAAAAAAGGAAAACAGCCCAAGACGGACCTTCCAGCCCGGGAGCATCGAACACACAACGCTGCAAGCTCTGAAAAAATACGGAGCCTCAGCGCGGGATAGGGCCAAAGGCGCCGCTAAGCGCACCGGCCCAAGAAAGCGCAAATAACTTTACATTGACTAAACAATCCATTAGAGTAAATACCGTGAAAATACATAAGGTCCAGCTCTGGTTTTATACTTACTTTTTTATGCCGCGGCGAGCGGTTAGGGCCGGCTTTATGTCCGATTAAGATAACTAAGCAAAGACCCCGGATCGTTCGCTAAAAAAAGCGGACGATTTTTAATTTCAGGAGATAAAGTTATGATAAGAAACGTCATTAGAAGGAAAAAAGCAAAAAAATTAACCCGTAAGCAAAAACCGACTATAATCAAAGATAGTTTTGCCGATTCAGCAAACAAAGATATGAAATCACAC
>DASUOG010000018.1:0-52700 GCA_036276755.1 Saccharimonadales bacterium (SeqCode)
CCCAGTCCTTATATGTACTATATACATTTCGGGAAGCGCGAAGTCTTCGGTGCCAGTCCGGAATTGGTGGTGAGCTCGATCGACGGAAGCGTGTTGACGACGCCTACGGCCGGTACCGTCCGCCGCGGCAAGGATGAAAAAGAAGACAAGGAGCTGGCTCGCAGGTTACTGAACGATCCGAAGGAGCTGGCCGAACACGCGATGCTGGTGGATCTGCACAGGAACGACATATCCAAAGTTTGCAAGTACGGTTCGGTGAAGGTCTCAGAACTGATGCATCTTATCAAGTTCAAATACGTGCAGCATATCTGCAGCGACATCGTAGGCGAGTTACGACCGGATAAGAACAGCTTCGATCTTTTGAGCGGCATAATGCCCTGCGGCGTCCTGACCGGAGCGCCCAAGATTGAGACGATGAAGATAATCGCGCGTAACGAGCAATATCCGCGCGGCCCGTACGGCGGCGCGGTAGGGCGCTTCAGCTTCAACGGTGACTGTGCGTTCGCTATGCCGATACGCAGTCTTTTCTGCGGGGGAGATAACTGCTATAACCAAGCGTGCGGCGGCGTAGTTTTCGATTCGGTTCCGGAGGAGGAATATGACGAAATAGTAGCAAAACTCACCGGTATGGAACAGACGATAAAGGATGTAACATGAAGATCCTAATCATTGACAACTACGACAGCTTTACTTACAACCTTGAGCATCTGTTCGGGGCTTTGCCCGATGTATCGGTCGAAGTGGCGCGGAACGACGATGATTTTATACCGGAGCTGGAAAGCGGACATTTTGAAGGAGTGGTCATCAGCCCCGGTCCGGGCAATCCTACCGACGAAAAATATTTCGGCCGGAACATGGAAGTAATTTCCCGTTTCGGCCCGGCCGGGTTGCCGATTTTAGGAATCTGTTTAGGGTTTCAGGGGGTAGCAGCCGGGTTCGGAGCCACCCTCAAAGAAGCTTCTTTGCCCCACCATGGCAAGACCTCCGTACTCAAACTCTTAGGAAAAAGTCCGATCCTAAAAAACGTACCCGATCACATAAAGGTCATGCGTTACCATAGCTTGATGATCGATACGGACAAACCTTTGCCGGACGAGCTTTTGATACTGGCCGAAACCGATCCGGATTCGCTGAGCGTGCAAAAGAACGGCCGGGAAATCATGGCTCTGGAGCACAAAAGATACCCGATCTACGGCCTGCAGTTCCACCCGGAAAGTTACGCGACCGAGCTTGGTGACATCATCGCCGGCAACTTTATTAATATCATAAAGGGAAGTGGCAAATGAGAATCGTTGAATTTCTAAAAAAGACCGTGGCCGGCGACCTGTCCTTGGACGAACAGAAAGAATATCTTAGACAAAAGCCTTTCGGCAGTGCCGAGGAAATAGCCGAGGCGGTCGAATACTTGTATGAACAGATGGCCGAAGTCCCGAAACTGGAAGACGGGGTAGATATTTGCGGCACCGGGGGTTCCGGTCTGCCAAGGCTGAATACCAGTACCATCAGCGCGTTCATCCTGGCCGGAGCCGGAGTAAAGGTCGCAAAGCATGGCAATAACGCGGCCAGTGGGAATTTCGGAAGTTTTGATTTGCTCAGCGCACTTGATATACCGATAAACCTATCGTCTGAGCAGCTTCAACTCAGGTATAACAGATATAATCTGGCATTTTTGTATGCCAAGAGCTTCCATCCCGCCATGCGGTTTTTTGGACCGGTCAGATCGGAGATGGACAAACCGACTTTCTTTAATATCTTAGGGCCGCTGCTTAGTCCGGTGAAGGCAAAGAGACAACTTATCGGTACTACGAGATTGGAATATGCTCGGATTATCGCTGAAGTTTCAAGGATATTGGGCAAAAAGCGGGTAGTGGTAGCCGTGGGCAGCGACGGATTGGACGAAGTTACATTGTGCGGGCGTACGCACGTCGTAGAGTTAGATGACGGCAAGATTAAAGAATATGAACTAAACCCTGCTGATTTCGGGATCAAGGCGGCGCGCGACTTTTCCGAAATAGCTACCAAAGACCCCGAAGATAATATCCGGATTGCGAACTTGATTCTGGACGGCAAGGAAAAAACCCGCCGGACGGATTTGGTACTGGTGAATGCGGCATTGGCACTATATGTCGCCGGTAAAACCTATGATTTGCGCGAAGCTTATAAACTGGCCGAACGTACGCTTAAAACCGGCAAAGCCAAGGAAATCCTGCAAAATTATCGTCTGCCGAGCGCGCTAGCGAACATCGCAGCCCGCGATAAGAAACGAGATTTTACCGCCGCCGGCAAATTGCCGGAAGCCGGCAAGAGATACTCCGGCGGCCTGATTGCCGAAATAAAACGTGCCAGCCCCAGCGAAGGGCTGATAAATACCACGATAGACATAGCCGAACAAGCCCGTTTGTATGAGCAGGCGGGGGCTTCGGCGATCAGCGTGTTGTGCGAACCAGAAGACTTCGGTGGCAGTTTCGAAGATTTGAAGCTGGTCAGGAAGACGGTCAACCTACCTTTGTTATGTAAGGATTTTATCTTCAGAAAAGAACATATCTACAAGGCGAAATCCTCCGGTGCGGACATAGTGCTTTTAATAGCGGCCATCTTGGATGAAGAACAGCTTTTCAAGCTCCATGATTATGCTAAGAGCCTAGGGCTGCAATCGATAGTGGAGGTTCACGACCGAAACGAGCTGCGAAAAGCCCTGAAACTGAAACCGGAAATTATCGGGGTCAATTCCCGAAACCTGCATGACTTTTCCCTCAATCCGGAAATCTTTACCGAACTGGCTAAACATATTCCGGCCGGTACTGTAGCGATCGCTGAAAGCGGCATCGGCGGTTATCGGGACATCCCGAAGGATTACGAAGGCGTCCTGGTCGGAACCGTGCTTATGAAACACCAGTTTCCGCAGCTGAAAATCAAGGAACTTACCGGCCGGCCGCTTTTGAAACTGTGCGGTATGCGAAGGACGGAAAACGCCAAATTATGCGAAAAACTCGGTGTGGATATGATCGGAATCAATTTCGTATCGCGCAGCCACCGCCAAGTATCAATCGAGGAGGCCAAACAACTCGTTGCCGCTTGTGATAACACTATCCCGGTCGGCGTGTTCGAAAACCAGACCCCGGAGGAAGTCAATGAAATCGCCAAGAAAACCGGTGTCAGGGCAATCCAGCTTTCCGGAGAGGAAAAAGATTTGCAAAGCTATAACTTGCCAATTATCAAGACCGTAAGGCTTGGCGAAAAGCGGCCGGACGGAGCATTTTTGACCATAATCGACAATTCCATAGCCGGCTCTGGCAAAAAAATAGATCATAGCAAGTTAGAAAAGTTCGAACCCAGCCTGATCGCCGGCGGCATAGATTTAGCGACAGCTGAAAATTTATTTAAAAATAAATTCCCCCTGGGTATTGATACGGCGAGCGGGATCGAGACCGACGGTAAAGTGGATCCCGGCAAGCTCAAAGCGATGAGCGCGCTAGCCGCCTCCGTTAAATATGAGTGATTTGGACAAACTTCCTGTAACCGGATAATATACTTAATAATCTTAGGGGGTAGTCATGCCGGACAAGGACGAAAAAGAAATCCAGCACAAGGGGCAGTATGACGATGAATCCGAGGAACCGGGCTATGACATGCCGCCTATCAAGGTTCCAAAAGACGTACCGCAGGAACATCTATCCTCGCCGATGCCGTCCTCTCCGGTGGAAAAGGCTCCGAAATCGGAAATATTTAAGAGATTATTTTATCTGCTGCTGGCTATACCGGCCATCGCCATCGTGGGCATTGCCGCCTGGAAACTGATTCCCGATCAAAAAGATGACCAAGCCGCGCCGGCGCAAACCGCCGGACAAACCCCGGGCGAAACCGAACCGGCGGACCCTATCGCCCTTGCCCTGGGCAATAGTGATTTGACTGAAACTTATCAAAGCGAATTTTTGCTGCTATCGATGAAGCACCCGGCGTCATGGAAAGTCAGCGAAAAGGACAATTATATAATCGTCAAATCTCCGGAATTCGATCTGCAGGATAACAGCGGCGTGGAGTCTAAAAGTTATTTTAAGATTTATATAAAAAGAGGCACTGACGCCGGTGACGGGAAATATCTAGGCAAGGGTTATGCGGTCGCGCCATCTGAAAAAATCAGTTATTCCGATCCCGCGGAGAGTCAGCGCAAGGAGACGTTTCTGACCGATTTCGGATTGGAGTCACCGGATAATTTCGGTTATTTCGTGATTCAGGGGACATTCAATTTAAAAAAGGGCGATACGCTCGGTCCTAATTTCGCGAACGAGCCGGAAGCATTCCTGCTTGCCGGCGGGTTTGCCAGCGACCAGCAGCGTGGCAACCTGGAAACCCGGCCAGCGCCGCTGGATTCATATAAGGACAATCTGGCTTATGTCACCGCGGTCGAAATAATCAAAAGCGTCCAGCTGAGATAATCATCCATTGATGCACTTGAGAAGCGCCGCATGCGCTGTGCCGTTTGAAATCACGGCTCCTTTGAACGGTTTGGTATAGTCCAGTTCCTTACCGTCGTAAGCCGTTACTCTGCCTCCGGCCTCTTCAACCACGACCTGTACGGCGGCGATATCGTGTGCGTTTATATCTTCTTCAAAGTATCCGACTACCCTGCCGTGGGCTACCAGGCAGGATTTGAACACGGCTCCATAAACAGCATCTATCTTAGCGCCGGCGGCGGAAAGATTCTCTATAAGGTGCGGTTTTTTAACGGCTTTTTCCATGGCGCTGGAAACGACGACGTAATGGCCGTTAACACCGTGTTTGGACGCTGCAAGTTTCTCTTCGTTGCAATAGCTGCCTTGGCCTTTTATGCCCCAGTACAACCTATCCAAAAATGGATCATATGCTACGCCTAAAACCGGCGAACCGTCAACTACTAAGCCCAAGGAAAACATAGCCGTAGGCACACCGATGACGAAGGCCTTGGTCCCATCAATCGGATCACAAAACCACTTCCGCCCCGGTCCGTATTCGCTGGTGCTCTCTTCTTCGCCGATGACGCCATCGTCAAAATGTTTACTAAGCTCGGCAATCACAAGGGAATTTATTTTTTTATCGGCAATGGTTACTTCACTGGCTTCAGCCGGGTCCGGCTTGTGTTCCAGCTCCTGTTCACCGTCGAAGTATTCGAGCATTATCTTGCCTGCTTTTTCGGCGATTAATTTTGCTACCTTGAGCTCTTGTTGATACATTACCTTATCTACATTATATCCTAAGCCAGGATTAACGGTAAAACTGTATTGAATTTTAATCAATAAAATTATATAATTTGTCAATATGATAAAAGTCGGGCCGGAAGTATCGCTAGAGAATTATCCAGCAGTCTATGACTTCTTTGATGAGCAGACGATAAGCGGGAAAATAGCTAATTTTGCGCATAATGTTTTCCGCATCGGGTACAGCCCGGAGGTGGAGTATATAGGTGATGCCGAACAGCAGATTAAAGAACATTTTGGAGAGGATGGAATAGCGATGCTTACCTCGACCCATGGATTGCTTGATGATCCGTTTGTGCTGGCATCAATAGCAAAAAGGGAAAAAGTTCTCAGACCTTTGGTCAAAAATACGGTAATTCCAGCCAAAGAGGCCATATTCAACATGGCCAAGAACCTGCCAATAGTCAAAAACGGAGTCAATAAACTTATGCGGGTGGTGCTGGATAATTTCATCGCCTTGCCTACTTTTCGTGATAGAGATTATCCGCTTGAGGAAATGCCTGAAGGGGAAAGAGAACAAACTGAGGAATCCTTGCGGGGTGCAAATTCCAGACTTATTGATCGGTGCGTGGACAGTTTGGATGATGAAGAAAATCTGGCGATATTCCCAGAGGGACACAGGGGAGATGACCCTGATGAGATACAGGAACTCAAGACGGGCATGATCAGGATGGCCCGCCGGACCAAGAACCAAGATAGACTCTTTTTCATACCTGTAGACATACGTTATAGACACGAAAGAAAATTGCGTCGAAAAGAAGGTGAAAGCAAGCTAGCATTTACCGGAAGGCAGATAAGCAACCTGCTTAAGAGGCGCCGGCCCTATGTCGCAATCGGCGAAGTCGTGTCTATAGTATCATCCGACAAAGAACTACTAAAACTGGTAAAGAATGGCCTCCAGGAATGCGTGTACAGAACAAAAGAAATGGAAGCCGCGGCCTAACCAAATCAAAAAACATTGTCCGGCCGGCATACCGAAACAAGTGCCCGATGTTTTAGTTTTTAGCGGAAGATTTTTTCTTGTCCCACCGATCTAAATAATGGTTGCTCCTGTAGATTAGCGAGCTTTATAAAAACAAAAGTACCCGCTCCTGAGCTGGCCGGCCATGGCGGCCGGTTTGAACGGGTACCTTATGGTGTTATTTTTTGCTTATGTCCAGCGCCAGCGCTACCATCAAAGGTCCGGCCAAAAGTGCGTACAGACCAAGGATCCATACGAAGGCCACGCCGCTGCTTTCCGGCTGGAACAGCAGGACTACTCCGGCAACGACTGCCAATGCACCGGTCAAAGTAGTAGCGGTCCTATACATATTGCTCGTATCCGCTTCGAACAGTCCGTTGAACAGTTCGACCAGACCGCGCAGGATCAGCACGAAACCGATCAATAGTATCAACGTAGAAAACGCAACGCCGATATGGCGGAGCAGATACACACCTACGCCGATTTCCGCGATACCCAATACTACGGTGAGTACCAGCGAAAGTACCGAATTCCTTTCCCGGCTTGCGTCGATCAAGCCCATTACTAGTGTTACCAGGCCGCTTGCCAGCACAAATGCGCTGAATAAATACACCAGTGTAACCAGTGTAATACCGGGCCAGAAGACTGCGGCGATGCCGAATAAAATAGCGACAATACCGCGAAGAGCCAAAGCGTTGCTCACACGCTTAGCATCTACTTGAGTTGCCATAGCACCCTCCTTTATTTTTCTCCCACGCCTGGCAATATAATCTTATCGTTTAGTTACAATGTCAATGCCGTCTGTGGATAAATGTAGTATCAAAAACCTTGTCCGGGCTATTTAGCTGCGAAATACTCGATGATTTCCCGGAATTTTATCGGGTTGTAATCATTAGGAAGGCGATCCAAAGCGACTAATGCCGCAGCGACATGCAAGGCGATTTTGTCCTTGCAGCCTTGCTCGCCGAGAACCTCATAGTAAGTAGGCCGCTGGTTTTTGACGTCCTGACCGGCCGGTTTACCCAGTTCCTCGGTAGTCGCCGTTATGTCCCGGAGGTCATCCTTCACCTGATAGGCGATTCCGGCATGATAAGAATATTCCTTTAGGATATCGATTATCTCGTCCGGTAATTCCCCGATAATAGCACTGCCGACTATACTCATCGCTATGGCCTGTCCGGTTTTAAGGTCTGTTATCCTGTCGAGTTCTTTCTCTGTAACTTCGTTCGGTTCCCGGCCGAAAGTCTTAAGATCCAGCCTCTGTCCCTGTGCCATTCCGCGGCTGCCAAGCCGGCTCCAGATAGAGCGGCTAAGTTGTCCACTGATTTCGCGGTGGCTTTCAGCGCCGCCCAGTATATTACCGGCGTCAGCAAGCAGGGCTATGCCATCGTTCTGGGCCAGGCCTTCGCCGAATTTTTTATGAAGCGCTTCTTTACCACGCCGTATGTCACTGTCATCCTGAGCCGGTAGATCATCGAAGATCAGCGATGCGGTATGGACGAGTTCGGTCGCTAGCGCCAGATCGTCCAGCTCGGTCCGCGGAATACCGAATGTGTCGCCGGTCATATAAGTCAATGCCGGCCGGATACGATTGGCTTTTTTGCTTATCAGGCTATGGGACAATTCCGTTCTGATATCGCTCGGTAAGGCGGCGAGATAGTCAGCGATCCGCCGGCCTACGCGCTCTTGTACACCGGCCATGTATTCAGGTAATGATAATCCAAGTTCCGGTGTAGCTTGCGGTGCGGCTTGTTTTTCCCTCATGAATTCGAACCCCATTAATCCTGTTTCATCTGCCATAATAACTTTTTTTGGTTAGACTTGTATGTTTAAAAGATTACCGGATTATTGCATCATTGCAATCATTAGAATAATCCGGGCATGCAAATCCGTCTCCCTGCGCGGTCAATGAGTTACCGATCCGGTGGCCGGAACAGCCGCAAACCAGCTATCTCCGCGGTTAAGCGGTACTTCCTTGCCGGTTGCATCGATTATCATTAATCGTTTGTCGTAACTTGTCTGTTTCCACTTGGCTTTTTGCACGGTGCCGTTTTTAAATACCAGGGCCTCACCGTTCGATAACGTCTTGATCTTTGCTGTGGGCATCTTTAGGACTATCAGGTTTTTTACGGTTATCGGTTTGCCTGAGGCCTTGTCGATGTGCGGCTGGCCGCCCAGGTAACGAACATATGAATTTTTGGACTTGTCATATCGGAACTCCGCTATGAATAACGGGCTGGAAAAATTAACCGTTATTTTAGTAGCATCAGGTTCCTGTCTTGGATTGTCGCTGCTCCGGGGTATCGCGCTGAAACTGCTTTTTTCATGGTCCAGCTTTTCCTGCAGTTCCCTGAGGTCTTTTGTCCGGGCGTACATATTATGCGGAGCCGCCCGGCTATTGTCGCGATAGTAAGGCTCGGTGTATTTGAACTGACTCAGAGTCTTGGCATCGCGGTCTTCGATGGCATCCAAAGCCTCGGCGCTGCCGCCGACATGAGCGACTGAAGCCTCGAATCCCATCAACCAGTCAACGAAATGCGGCCGTACGCTTCTGACCGGCCCGACTATTTCCGGCATCTTTTCCTGATACAAGGCCAGGTAGCGGGTAATGCCGCCTTCGGTAACCGTCTCAAAAACTATACCGGCCGAATCAAGTCCGGTCTGCGGCCGGGCTTGCTCGGAATTCTCGATCATAATTCCAAGTATCGGTCTCTCGGCAAGCTCACGGTCTACTTCCAGTCCGGTAAGCTGTGAATAATAAACGGTTTTAGCTTCTTCCTGAGGTGTTTCTTTGTCGAACGCTCCTAAGCCGTAAGCCGCGGCCAGCGCGATGATGATTAAAAGCAAACCGCCGGCAATCAAACGGCGGCGCCTGGTTCTAAGTAAGCGCTTCAATCTTTTCACAGCTATTATTTTAATGCATCGGGCCCGGTTTGTCCGTATTTTCCACTGCCAAATAAACAACGTTAGTAACTTAAACCACAGACAGTATTTGCCAAGAGGACTTATAATAAATGCAGGCCGGGAGGCCTTACTAGCACGAAGGGAACAAGCAGATGAGCTACGTTGATCGGCAAGATGCAGGCAGGAAGTTGGCCCAAGCCCTGAAACGCTTCAGGGACGGGGATATTGTCGTACTTGCTTTGCCGCGCGGCGGGATTGTTCTTGGCGCCGAGGTCGCAAGAACGCTCAAAGTAACGCTTGACGTAATAGGTGTGCGAAAAATCGGACACCCTTTTCATCCGGAATATGCCATTGGCGCCGTAGTCGGTGAGAACACGGCGGTTTATAACCGCAACGAATCGGCGGCGGTAGATAAATCCTGGCTGAAAAAGGCCGAGGCCGAAGCGCGGGAACTGATCAAAAAACGTGTTGATTTGTATTACCATGAAGACTTTCAACCAATCGAAGTAAACGGCAAGACGGTAATACTGGTGGATGACGGTATAGCTACCGGACTGAGTATGCAGGCATCCGTCCGGGCGATGCGTGAACAGGGCGCCGAGAGGATCATAGTGGCCGTACCGGTAGCTCCCGCCGATAGCGTCGAAACATTGAAGACGCTCGCCGATGAAGTGGTGGTCCTGGATAACCCGGGTATGTTTCTGGGTGCCGTAGGTGCACATTATCAGCTGTTCGATCAGGTAGACGATGAGGAAGTAAAGGCATTGCTCAAGGAGGTGAACCATGAATTACAACGAGCCGTTGCCTAAATTAGAAGAGCTCGGACGGCTTTCGCAGGAAGTCGGTCGTTTTCCCATAGCTACGCGCAAGATAGTAAGCATAGCGCGTGAGTTGGATTACAGCGAAGAAGTTATCAATTTGTTGAAATTATTCCGCGGTGAATTCGAAAGCCGCGCCGACCTTTATGCCAGGACATCAGAGCTGGCATTGCTGATAAGCGAAGAACGGAAGCAGCCAAAAGAAGGAGTGCTTAGCCAGCAGGATTGAGATGGTGTTAAAAGTCGATACCGACGGTAAAAGACAGGTGCTGGATATCACTGATAAGATAGAAGACCGGCTGGAAGGCAGCGGTTTGGTAAACATATTCGTACAACACACCACTGCGGCCGTAACCACTGCCGATCTGGATCCGGGCGGCACGGACAAGGATTATCTGGAAGCGATAACGGCGATGACGCCCGATAAGTCTTGGCGTCATCCGCATGACCCAGGCCATTTCCCCGACCATCTGTGGTCAAGCCTGATCGGTCCGGGTTTATCGGTCCCGTTCGAGAAAGGCAAACTTCAGCTTGGTACCTGGCAAAGAATAGTTTTAATAGAATTTGACGGTCCGCGCGAACGCGAGATCCGCTTAACCGCAATCTTAAATTAACGGGTAGTTATAACCGGCCAACTATTGCGTATTAAGTTATTTATGATATATTAAGTAACCTTAGTACTAGGAGACCAGTCGTTTCAAAAGGATAGACATGGAAGGTTCGTTACCCGGAACTCTCTTGTTACCTCCAGAAAGGCAAGCGCAGACAGACATTGATTGCACTGTCGGAGGAGTCGCCTTAAAGTGTGTCGCTTCCAATGTCAGACGGACTGATCTTCCTTGGGAATCATATGAATTGACAACCGGCCTTGGCGGAGAAGGTAACCTGGTCGTCGTGGAAGCGATCTCTGATGATGGTTTCCGAACCGAGGTGGAAAGCCAGGCAGGACGCGATGAACGCATCTATGCAGGCGATAAACTCGTAACTGTTTTAGCCAACCGGCATTCAGGCACTTCCGAATCAGGGTATGTACCTGAAGAAGGTCTGGAGATTACCGAAGAAACCGAACTTCATTTGCTGGCTGCCGGCTGCGTAGTCGGTATAAATTCGGGTATGCCTGCCGGTGCCCGTGAGCCGATGAGGTTCAGATCGCTCGGACTGGTATCTGATGAACAAGGCCCCGTCGACCTTATCGATATATGCGGTGGGCATGATTCGGCACCCGATACTTCGGCGCCGGTCATCCTTGTCTGTGGCACCAGCGCAGAAGTCGGGAAGACAACAAGTTCGATCCGGCTTATACGCGCCCTGGCAGACGAAGGTTTACGGGTGGCCGGTACGAAATTTTCCGGAACCGGCCGGATGCGCGACATATTAAGTCTTCGCGACGCCGGTGCTCGACCGGCATTGGATTTCCCTGAGGTGGGTTTGGCTACCACGTACACTTCTCCGGAACGCTATATCCCGAGTATGTATACGCTTTTCAATTATCTCAACGACGACAACCCCGATATTATAGTCGCTGAAGCCGGCGGTGATCCGATTGAAGCCAATATACCTACTTTTCTGCGGGACGAACGTCTGATGGAACCGGTAGTAGCCGCGGTACTGGTCTCGGGAGACGTTATGGGTATGATGGGGGCTATCGATTACCTTCGCAAACATGCTCCCGAACTGCCGATTTATTTGACGGAGCCCAAAGGCAGGAATCCGACTACCACCCGTGAGCGGGTTGCCAATGAATTGCCCGGATTTACTCTTTTTAACTCGCTTGATCGCTCGGCAGTATCAGCAGTGGCAAAAGAAATAATCGGGGAGTTGCGGCCATGAAACGGAAAACCAGAAAAGTCCTGACGAATCCGCGGGTCGGGAAATTGCGCGAGCTGATAGCTGCCAAAGATATCGTAAGATTGCTTGAAGCCCATAACGGCTTGACCGGACTTGTAGTTGAAACCACCAGAATCAGCAAAGGCGGCAAAGACGTAGGCTTCGATGCCATATGGGAAAGCAGTCTTACCGACTCCGCCTCCAAAGGCAAGCCGGATATTTCCGTAGTAGATATGACTTCTCGCATGCAAACTATCGAAGAAATCATGGATGTAACGACCAAGCCTGTAGTAGTCGATGCGGATAATGGCGGGTTGACGGAGATTTTCGGTTTTACCGTTCGCAGCCTTGAACGTATCGGTGTATCAGCGGTCATAATAGAGGACAAGACAGGCAGAAAACGCAACTCACTTTCCTCCGCCGATGTGATTCATAAGCAGGATTCCATAGAAAACTTCAGCGATAAGATAGCTTTTGGCAAAAGAAGCCAGCAAAGCGATGAGTTCATGATTATCGCGCGTATCGAGAGCCTGATTTTGCGAAAAGGCTTGGCTGACGCCCTGGCACGTGCCGAAGCATATATAAACGCGGGTGCTGACGGCATCCTGATCCACAGCAATGCTAGGAATCCGGAAGAAATATTGAGTTTCTGCAAGGAATACAAAAAGTTCTCTGATATGGTACCGTTGGTAACTGTTCCAACCAGCTATAATTCCATAACCGAGCCGGAGTTGATAGATGCTGGCGTAAAAGTAGTGATTTATGCGAACCAGTTGTTACGCAGCGCATATCCGGCTATGACATCCGCTGCTAAACTTATCCTGCAGAACGGACGATCGCTTGAAACCGATAAATTGTGTATTCCGGTATCAGAACTTTTAGAACTAATACCGTCTTCCACGGCAGAGTAGGGACCATGAAAGTTGCCGAGCTTACGGATCTGCTTATAAAGGAAGAATTGACTTTTCTGACGGGTGTCCCATGCAGCTATCTCAAGGAATTGCTCGGCACTCTGGATGGTCGGACTGATTTACAGCACGTAGCGGCCAGTAGCGAAGGCGAAGCGGTAGGAATAGCCGCTGGTTATCATTTGGCAACCGGCAGAGTACCTGTAATATATTTGCAGAATTCCGGCTTGGGAAATGCAATTAATCCATTGACTTCGCTGTCGGACAGGGAGGTTTACGGCATTCCCGGCATACTTTTTTTGACCTGGCGCGGCGAACCCGGCAAACCCGATGAGCCCCAGCACAAAAAGATGGGCCGCATAATGCCCGATTTATTGGAAGACCTGGAAATAAATTATGGTTTTGCTGACAGGGATATTGTCAAAACCACCGAAACTGTCCGTCGTTTAAAAGCCGAATCCCTTTCCGCGAAAAAGCCGGTTGCTTTGATTTTCCGTCCGAAGCTTATAGAAAAAACTGAAGCAACCCCCGGAATCTTAAATGCTAAGTTTATGAAACGCGAAAAAATCTTAAAGCTGCTGTTGCCAAAGATCGGTGAATCGCCCCTTGTAACTACTACCGGCAAAACTTCGCGAGAAGTGTTTGAACTACGGGAAAAAAACGGCCAATCACATCAACAGGATTTCTTGACTGTCGGTTCAATGGGATGTGCCGCAGGTATCGGACTGGGGATTGCCCGGCAGACCTCTAAGAGAGTTTTTGTGATAGACGGCGACGGAGCGGTGCTTATGAAAATGGGCACTCTGGCCACGATCGGTCATTATAATCCGGAAAACCTGATACATATAGTAATAGATAACGGAGCTTATGAAAGTACAGGCAGCCAGCCGACCGTCGCCAAAAACTTAAAGTGGCGGAAGTTATTCAACGGTTTCGGATATAAAACGGTTCTGATTATTCGCACCCAGGACGCTCTGAAATCCCTTGAACTTGAAAAGATCAAAGGCCCGGCGGCCGTCGTTGTATATTCGCGGAGCGGATCTCGACCGGATCTTGGCCGTCCGACTACCGGACCCGGGTATAACAAACGGCAATTTATGAATTTTTTGGGGGTGAGCGATGAGTGAGCACGCCGAATCTCAGTTAAGAGCTGCGGCCGAGGATTTTTTTGCGACACTTAACTTGGATCCCGCCGAGAAACGGCGCATTTTTTCTGCCGTCGTATCCGACGTTAGGGACCGTCGTGAAGAATTGGCAGATTTGGCAGTTAGCGAAGTTAAATTGACACGCGTAGATGCTCGCAAAGAGATTGATCGCGCGTTAAACACCTTCATCCGGGCGAGAGACTCGGCCGATCTTATCCAGGAATCCACGTTTAGCTTGGGCGATGAGAAAATTGCTCGCGAAAAACGGCTCCCAAGGGGGCCGCTCCTAGCCATTACACCGTTTAGTAGCCCCTTCAGCTCGCCGGCTCACAAAATAAGCATGGGTATCTTAGCCGGTACGTCCGTTTTGTTCAAGCCGTCGCCTTTTGCCCGGCAAAGCGGGCGGGCATTATATACGATCATCGAAAAAGCGTGCGATGGAAAGTATGTATATTTTTCTGCTGAAGATGATCGGAGGCGTCTCGATTCTATAGTAGCCGATTCGCGTATTGGGATCGTTTCATTTACCGGCAGCTACTCCACTGGCAGCAGAATTATCAAGAACGGGGGCGTAAAACGGTACCATATGGAGCTGGCAGGCGGTAACTCACCGATAATATTCGCACCGGAATTTGATCGGTATGACGACCGGTTGGCTGGGGATATAGTCGACGGTATAACCGCTAAAAACGGACAGCGTTGCGTGTCGGTCAAACATTTGTTTATACCGGCTGGGCGCAGGCAATTCATAGATAAGCTACAAAGCCGGCTTGAACGGCTGAAGAACCACACCAGGGAACGGCCGGATAACGGCGGAGATCTCAAGCTTGGTCCGCTTATCACCGAAAAATATGCCAAACAAACAGCAAAAAAGGTAGGGAGCATCTTAGAATTGACCGATCAGGCCGACACGCTTATAGCATTGGAACGACGCAGGGATTATATTTTTCCCACTCTTTATGCAATCAAAAAAATTGACGAGCCTTTCATCCGTAACATCTTTGATTTTGATATTCCTGGGCCCGTAGCCTTCATTCATCTTTATAATTCACAGGCCGAATACGAAAAAATCCTTTCCGCGCTCAAACGGGATTATACGCGCTCGGGATTGCAATTGTCCTTTTACGTAGCTGACAAAATTTCGGCGGATAACATCATAAAAAATCTATTATGGGGCGGAATTATCTTTAATGATTTGCCGACTTATCGCGATGAATCCATGTCGTTCGGTGGTTTTGGCAAATCAGGTCTGGGCAAAGAAGGATTTCCCGAAACACTAAATTCAATTACCGATCCACAAGTGGTAGTTTATCCCAAAGATTTTGTTTGATCATGGATTGATTAAAAATTCGCTGTCTTGCGCTTGAACATATTGACCGCGACGATGTAGGAAATTACTAGAAGCCCCAGCGACCAGACGACGGCCAGCCAGCCGTGATTATCCATAGGCGTGCCTACCGTGAGCGACCTTACCGCTTCGATGACATGGGTCACCGGCTGGTTTTCAGCGAATGCCCGAAGTGCCGATGGCATACTGCCTGTCGGTACGAACGCACTGCTGATAAAAGTCAGCGGGAAGATAAATACGAAAGTAATCCACTGCACGCCCTCTATCGTCTTGGACAGCAAACCCATGATGGCGCTCATCCAGGAGATAGCGAACGTGAACAGCATTAAGATTCCGAATGCCAAGAGCCAGTCCGACCAGCTGGCCGTAGGCCTGAAGCCGACCAGCAGACCCACCAATACCATGATGATGGAAGAAATCGCATTGCGTACCATATCGGTTACCGTGTGCCCTACCAGAACTGCCGAGCTTATCATCGGCAGACTTTTGAACCGGTCGATTATACCGCGCCTTATGTCCGTGGTAACGCCGATTGCGGTATAAGTGGCGCCGAAACCGGCGGTCTGGACCAAGATTCCCGCGAAAAGAAAGTTTATATAAGAAACCCCCGGCGTATTAATCGCGCCGCCGAAAACGTATCGGAACAGGAGCAGGAACATTATCGGCATAAATACAGTCGAAAGCGCCTGGTCCATGTTCCGTACGATATAAACCATGCTGCGCTTGATTAAAACGGCAAAATCGCTGAAGGCCCAATATAATTTGCTACGTTTTTCCGGAGTTACTCGTTTCACTTTTTCTTCCTTTTTACCTTTGCTGCCGTAGTTCCGTTCTGGTTTTCCCCGTCTGTGGCCTTATGTCCGGTAAGTTTCAAGAACACATCATCAAGCGTCGGTTTGCTTAATGACATTGCCGTAACCTTAATTTTTGAAGATTCAAATTTTTCCAGGATTGTTTTAACTTTGTAAACGCCGCGGTCATTGCTTACGGAAAGAGTTCTTTGCTTCTTATCGACATCCGGCGAATCGCCGTCGACCAGCTTGACGGCTTTGCTCAGATCCCTGTCGCTTGCAAAACCGAATTGGATTCGCTCCCTGCCGACTCTTCCTTTCAATTGGTCGGAAGTACCTTGGGCTATGACCTTTCCATGGTCGATTACCACTATGCCATCAGCCAACCGGTCGGCTTCTTCGAGATGCTGGGTCGTTAACAAGATAGTGGTACCTTGAGCAGCTAGGTCTTCTATCATTTCCCACATGGCGAGCCGGCTGCGGGGGTCCAGACCGGTGGTCGGCTCGTCTAGGAAAATAATCGGCGGGGTAGCTATCAGGCTGGCTGCCAAATCCAGCCGCCGGCGCATACCGCCGGAATAAGTTTTGGCGTATCGGTCAGCCGCATCCGTCAGATCAAACTGCTCCAAAAGTTCTTCGGTCCGGCGCGCTACGTCTGCTTTGCTCAGATGGTAAAGCCGTCCCATCATCCTTAGATTCTCCCGGCCGGTCAGGTATTCATCGACAGCTGCGTACTGGCCGGTCAACCCTATGCGCGAACGCACGTCATCCGCCTGTTTGATTACGTCATAACCATCAACCTTAACCGTACCTTGGTCGGCACGGAGCAGGGTAGAAAGGATGCGCACCATCGTGGTTTTGCCGGCCCCGTTCGGGCCGAGCAGTGCCTGTATGGTGCCACGCTCAATCTGCAAATCAATACCTTCGAGCACCTTAAGCTTGCCGAAGGATTTGTGGACATTTTTTGCCTGTATCGGATATTTATTTGCCATTTCAACTATATTAATGAACTTTGCCGTATTAGGCCAGTATTAAATTTTATTGACAACGCGTTTGAGTTTGCGTCAGACTATTTTTATAAAGTAGCCGATCGAGGAGGGTTATGATGGCGGCGGGTGACGGTAAAGTTTGGAATGAAAGGATGATTTTATGCAAAAGATAATTACATATTTGTGGTTTGACAAACAGTGTGAGGAAGCGATGAATTTCTATGTGGATGTGTTCAAGGGAGCCCCTTCCAAACAAGCGCAGGATTCAGAGATCACAGAGATCACACGTTATCCCGAAGGCTACAACGAAGGCCCGATGGCCGGCATGGAAGGCAAGGTTATAAACGGGACCTTCAAGTTGGCCGGCCAGAAATTTTATGCGCTGGACGGTGGACCGATATTTAAGTTCAACGAGGCCGTCTCGCTTTATGTCGAGTGCGAAGACCAAGCAGAAATCGATTATTTCTGGGGCAAGCTTTCCGCGGTCCCGGAGTCCGAACAGTGCGGTTGGCTGAAGGACAAGTTTGGCCTGAGCTGGCAGATAATACCGAAGAACATGGGAGAATTGCTTCAAACCAAGTCCCAGATAGACACCATGCTAAAGATGCATAAAATAGTAATTGCGGACTTGGAAAAAGTCGGTAAGGAAAAATAATGTTAAACAATTCCAAAGCGATTTTCAGTAGTTTTTCGACCGATGATTTGACCAAAGCCAAAAAGTTTTATATAGACAAATTGGGCCTTGTACTCGATAACGAGGATATGGGCCTCGCTATCAAACTGCCTGCCGGCACGCAGCTTTTTATTTACGAAAAAGAGGATCATCAGCCGGCGACCTTCACTGTTTTAAATTTTGTAGTAGAAAATATCGACGAAGAAGTAAAGGAACTAAAAGCCAAGGGCATAAAGTTTGAAGAAATAAGTTTTGGCGAAAATGCGAAAACCGACGAAAAGGGGATAATGCGCGGTCGGAGCGCGAATCAAGGCCCTGATATCGCCTGGTTCAAGGACCCGGCCGGCAATTTCTTATCCATAATCGAAGAATAATCGCCTCAATTTAAAATTGAGGCGATTATTAATGAAGAAAATTAACCATGGAATCGGGTAATTGTGCCCGGATATGATTTATCTGGCCCCTAGTAAGGGCTTCCTTAAGTGCATCCCACGCCGAATGTATCTGTTTTTTGGCGTGGTCTTCTTCGATGCCCTGTGTCCGCATAAATTGCTCGATTATTCCCTCTCGGGAATTCTGTTTCGTCGCATAAACGGAAAGTGCCATGTCCTTGAGCTCGTGAGGCAGCTGGCTGGCAAAATCTTTGCGTTCGCCCTCGGTAAGGTGAACTGCCAGACTTTCGACCATAAGCTCCAGAGCTTCCTTGGACTCCTTGTCCGAAAAGCCCGATTTGATTTGTACCGTTTTGATAAGCTCGCGAAAACCCATCATGAACCTCCTTATACGTATTGAAGCGTACTGCCCAGCGCGGAATATTCTTCATTCATCGCATTAAGTTCTTCCATGTCATCCCCGCTTAATTCAAAGTCGAAAACATCCAGATCTTCTTTTAGGTGCTCTATCTTATTGGCTTTGACTATCGGTACCGTCCCAATCTGCAAATTCCAGCGGGTCAGGATTTGCGCTGGTGTCTTGCCGTATTTTTCGGCTATGTCGTTAAGCTCCGGATCATCGAGGCGTTCACTGCGGGTAAGCGGGCTGTAAGCCTGTATGATGATCCCGTTGTCCCGACAGTATTCCAGCATTTCCATGCTATGTCCGAACGGGCTCCATTCTATCTGGTTGACCACGGGAACTACGCCTGTCGCGTTAATGAGCTCCTCTATCTGCTTCTTACTGTAGTTGCTGACTCCTATATCTTTGGTGAGACCGTCTTGCTGTGCCCTTAACAAGCCCTCCCATAAGTTTTGTCCGACACCGTTATCCGGCGGACGGTGGATAAGCATCAAATCGGCATAATCAAGTTGCAGTTCTTCTAAATTTTTCTTGGTCGCCCTATAAGCATCATCGCTTTCTTCTACTTTCGTCACCAAATAAAACTGGTCGCGCGGTATCTGACTTTTCTTTATGCCTTCAGCTATGCCGGGCTGGGTCCCGTAATCTCCCGAGGTGTCTATCATCGGATAACCGATAAGCAATGCCTTGGCTATGGTATCTGCCGTCCGATCGGTCAGCTCCCAGGTACCTAGCCCTAATACGGGCATTTTCCTCCCCGTGTGAAGTGTTACTGTTGAATTTATATTCATTGCTGCCTCCTTCGTAATCCTATATTATCGGCTTCTAACCGGCTGTCCGCAGTGAAACTTTTTACAAATCAGCAGCGTGTTGAATTAAAACAATAAATATTATATAATTACATTAATAATGAAAAAAATCGGTCCGGAGTATATCCGAAGCCCTGCAAAAAGATGTCTGGATATCGTAGGCGGCAGCGCTATTGGCGCCGGCCTTTCCCCTGCGGCGGTTGCCTTGGCGATAGAAACGATCGTAGAACATAAGAACTTTAACCCGTTTTTTACCGAAACCAGGGTAGGTAGACAGGGAAGCTATACGAACTTTAAATTCCAGACCTTAAGTCCCGGGCCGAATTCCAAGACGGAAGGCGGTTCGAAACATAAACGTGCCAGCATCATCGGAACCCTGGTCAGAAAATCGGGCATGGATGAGATGCCACAAATAATACATGTCATCAGGGGCGATATAAGTCTGGTCGGCATACGCCCGCAGTCGCAGGAACGGTTGGACTATTTTCGAAGCTTTGCTTCGGAAGATTTGTTTGAAGAATGGTTCGAATGCTACCGTCAAAACCCGGGATTGACCGGTGAAGGCCAGCTTTATAGCAACCGGTTCCCGCATCATACGCCGGATGTGCTGAAAAGACGTATGGAAATAGATATAGAATCATTCAACAATGCTTCCATTGCTGGCGATTTAAAAACTATAGCCCGCACGCCTTTCGTATTGCTGAGCCCGTCTCACACCGCTGCCACCGAAGCTCCGCTTGCATGAAAAACGGCCCAGCTTAAGGTGAGCCGTTTTAATCAGTCGTTTTTGTGTACTATCTGCTGTCTTTGCCGGTATTCGCATATTGGATACACAAGCCTTGGTTTCGGAAACCAAACGCGGCGTATCCGCCCTTCTTACAAAAATCCTTGGTTATCTCACAACTTTCTACGTTGAACTCATTCCAGTTTACAAACGGATTCGGCTCATCCGGTCCGTCCAAAACCCAACCAAATCCGCCCTGACTTGTTGCATAGGCGTTGATGTCTGAGCTGAAGGTAGGCGTCCCGTAACCATTCCAAAGCGGCTGGTCATATGATCGTTCTGCACCGCCGAACACATTCCAGCTTATGGTTACGTCATCGCCGGAACCATAGAACGGCCCGGTTGTGATAGTCGCAACGCTTCCATCAGTAGGCACGTTTACAAATTGTGTATCACCCTCTGCGCTGACCACCAGGTACATATTACCGACTTTGTGTGTTCCGTCGGGGTCTATGATACCTGCACTGAATGTAGTTTCACCGCACGTACCGGTTTGATGCGAGATGTCGGCACCGTTATGTCCGGCGCTTGCCGTTGAAGATATTGCCAAGCTTGCCGCTATTGCCAGTGCAAGCGCAACAAAAAACAGGCCGAACCTGTTGATACCTTTTCTAATTAAACCTTGTTGAAAACTATATACCATGAACTCCTCCTGTATTCTTATGTATCTCTAGCTTAAATGACACTCATAACCAGCGCAAGCGCACAAGGTAAATTAGTTAACCATACGGCTAACCGCGGAAACCTATAATCAGACCCGTCTTGCGTGCTATTGGACAGGATTACTTAGGCAGGCTGAAATAAAACCGGGTGCCTTTGCTGTTGCTAGTGAACCACAAGCGGCCCTGAAGGATGCCGGCGATTTCTTTTGCCATGTACAAACCAAGCCCGCTTCCGTTGGGATCGATACTTTGGATATTAGGCGCTCTTGAGAACTTTGTGAAGATCTTGTCTTGGAAGTTTCTAGGTATACCGTACCCGTTGTCCTGCACGCGGAACACATATGATTTCTTGTTTGCCCAAAGGCTCAATTTGATTTTTCCTTCCCTGGGCGTGTATTTGATCGCGTTTGAAATAAGGTTGCTATAAATTTCACCGACAAACAAAGCGTCGGAATTAATGGTGAACGGTCTGTCTTGTATATCTAAAGCCAGCTTTAGATCTTTTTTTAACGCGTCCTGCTTAAGCTCCTCGACAATGCTCCTTAAAACGACATCCAGCTGCATGTCCTTGTAATTGATGTTGATCTTACCGGTTTCCAATTTTGAAATATCAAGCAGGGCGGAGATAAGCTTGTTCATACGTCGGGTTGAAGCAATTATGGTGTTCAGGCTTTCTTGTTGTTCTTTACTAACCTTGCCTTTGTATCCCTCTACCAGCATCTGCGCGTATATGCTGATAGCCGAAAGGGGCGTCCTCAGCTGGTGCGAGGCGATAGAGATGAATTCGCTTTTCATTTTATCGATTTCCAGCTCCAGACTCACATCTTCGAAGACTTCGATCGCGCCGAGCGGCTTGTTGTTCAGGATGATTGGCGAAACCGTGATATTGGCTGCCAATAAAGATTTATCCTTCTTTCTATAATAAGTGAGGGTGTTTACCGGTTTTCCGGTTAAAAACGATTGGGTTATCGGCCGGTCCATAGTCTCGATGACCTTCTTGTGCTTATCCAAAGCTACCAAAACCTGCGGGAACCATTTTCCGATTAACTCTTCTCTTTTAAAGCCAACCATTTCCAGGGCCCGATCATTAACCCGCTCTATCATTCCATTCTCGTCGGTCATTATGGCACCGGTACCAATGCTGTCGAACATCGCTTCGACACGAGCATACTCAGGGTCGTTTTTGCTAACGTTCTTTTTAGAAAGCGACGGGCTTTTAACGATTTTGCTTAGCATCTTGGGACAAACTCTTGAGATTATCAATATACTCAGCGATAATTTTTTCGTCATTAGTAAGCAGGGATATCACCGCTTCAATCCAGATTATCAGCTTTGGCATATCCGAAGGCTTCAAATCCTCAGGCGCCTTATCCAAATGCGACGTTATCTGCCGGTCTATGAATCTTTTAGCGGCAGGCCCTAAGTAATCTTTGGTTATTTCAATTATCTGGTCGTATAAAGAATATATTTCCCTCAATTCAAACCTTTTCTATTTTTTCTAATTTTTTTACGGATTTTACCATTAAAACAAAACCCAATAGGAGTATCACAAGAAGTAGATAGATTATCAGTAAAATAGTTTTCAATGTACTGTCGCTGAAGGCGGAAGATGAACTGGCTAGATACCTTATAAATACGATTGAAGTTACGATACAAAACAAACCTTTGGCAAAATAATCAAGCGCGCTTTTGTATATTATTCCGCGTACTTTCCTTCTATAAATATATAAGTTGAGTACAGCAAAAAACCCGTAATAAAACACCAGGATGTAGGGGATAACCACAGTGCCGATTATTAGCCAATCCGGCATATAATAGCCGGCTGTCTTAACGTCTTCCGTAGGGAATTGCCGCGCGGGATTATTCAGTGTCAAAAATATATAAAACTCACTGATAGCGATAATCGGAATAAGCGCCAGATACTTCCAGCCGGAAGCTTTTTTCGCCTCTTTCAAACTGCTGAGTTCGCTGGCACCTTTATAAATCAAAAGAAGGGCGGCGAGAACAAGGAGCAGGTTGAGGTAATTGTTTATGATCACCAGGGGCATCGTCCAGGAAGGCTGGACCCTGTATGCATAATTGGATAAGTTGGAAACTATCGTGCTGATCGGCAGCCATAAACAAAGCAGCAACACACCGGTGCTGATGGTCGAGAAAATCCGTCCGTCCTTGTAATTTGAAATGCTGTCAACATAGGACTTGAACTTTATATATACATACGACCCCAGCATCCAGACGAAGGCTATCGGCAGGGCAAAGGTGAGAGCCAATAATTTGGCTTCCGTTTCGCTCAGGCGGAATTTAGCTAGCGCGGACGAGTCCGGTGGGATAAGTAATACTTCCATTATATAGATGACTGTCAGTGCTATAAACACCCAGAAAATTCTTTTATTGGCCATTACGCAAGCAGTCCCTCATAGGTTGAATAAAAATTATCACCATTTATCGAACGGGAGTGTGAAGTATTTTACAAAGGCGGGCCTAAATATCTAACAATTTTAATATTAAATAAGCCGTTAGCCCAAGGGCAAACGGGTAAATTATGAACAGCCAGAGGTAGGATATGAGGTTTGTACTGCCGGGTTCTTTTACAAAATCATACCAAGTGTTCACGCCGGCTTTACCGGCCAGGAAGTTCAGCGCCAGCGCAACGGCCAGTATGCTGATGCCGACTAAAAAGATGGGAAAAATCTTATCAAACATATAGTTAAACTATAGCGTACTAGTCCGCAGCATAGCGATTAATACAAAATCAAGCCCACAACAATCAGAATCTCCAGAATAGCCAAAGGCACATAAGTGATGATGAGTAATTTTTCTTTGTGGACTATACCGAACCAAGCAAAAAGAAGGGAAGCGAACAGATAAAAAGACCAGGTTGCCAGTGAGACTCCCAATGTCTGTTTGCTAATGATGACATTGTAGGTCTGCGGTATGGTTAAGATGGGAATCATAAAACCGATAAAGTAAGTCAATTGGTCCAGATTCTTATTCTTGTGTTTTTTAACGAGTTTCATCCATAGCTCTTTGTAGTAATTATAACAAAGAGCCAGGTTTTATTAAGTATAATTTAGATCTATTGTTGACTATACAAGCAATAGCTTGTATAATTAGTTTCTTAATATGAGCTTTGGTATTGAAGATAGGGGAAAAGAAGGTTTCCCCGATGGAGATGTCGCTCCGGTTATGGACGGGGCTTTGTTGCAAGAGGTATCCGATCGGCTGGGTAGAGTTGGTTTATCCGGTGCCGCCGGGGTCGAAGAGCAACTTGAAGCCATGGACGTTTTCTGGGAGACCCTCGGCCGGTTTGTACCTGAGCTGGACGATGAACAGATGGATAGGCTTGATGAAGCCGTCCGATCTCATCCCGCACGGCGTGTTTTACCCACCCCGCTTTTGGACATAAGCGAGCTTAAAGCCGTCGCCGAGCGGGCGCGTGGGTTCCCCAGGCAGAATCTTAACCCGGATAACTCCGTGCTATGGCTTCCCGGCGAGAACCAGGCCTCCGGCAGGTTAATCAGAAATCCTAGAGGAGTAACACAGGATAAAGACATGGATTTAGGTTTGTTTTATAAAACTCCCGGCAGAAAGCTAACGGATCGGGAAGGTTTTATGACTGACATGCTTCAAAGGGGACGGGCAGTCGCCGAGGATGGAACAGTATGGGTCTTTCCTGTTTTAGACGTTCGTATACGCAATTCCGGACGACGGGGCGCCCCGGCTATGGAGTGTTTCAAGCGGAATGATCCCGTAGTGACTACGGAAGTACTTGTTACCAAACAACTTCTGCATCAGGCACTTGGTATGACAGCTTCGGGCAGGTATTTGGAATTTGCCAATGGCGGAGTCTACAGTCTTAAGGAAGACGGTACGCCGCAACGCTTACATTTTGCTCCGGGGGTGCACTGGGCTGGGAAAGAAAGACGTATAGGAATTTATTACAAACGGGCCCGGGGCAGGGGTCATCATATACATTACGGATTTACCCCTGCCACGAGCGGCCTTTGAGCCTTACGTGATTATAGAAATTAGGAAAGGCTCAAGCATAAAACATATTATACAATATATTTTTTTACGTAAAATTACAGGGGTAAACATGGGCGTTGAATAATCCACAACGGCAAAATCCGATAGATTGCTTGTACTAAAAAAACTTATGATATAATTAACTTAGCGTTTTTGAGATGATTGTGAGACAGTTCAAAAATGCAGTGAAACGTGAAGTTTTGAGAGGTAAAAAGAGCCGAAAAAGGGCTCTTTTTGTTCGTTTTGGCTGGAAAAGAGGGGCGGCTCAGCTTTTAACTTTGGCTGGCGAGGAGGGATTCGAACCCTCGATCACGGGACCAGCCGTTACCTTACCAGTTGGCCACTTACACTTATTAAGTATGCATACGAAAACAATTGGTTTTATGTTTAATTATTATAATTTCCGTTCGACCCATCTTGGCATTTCCATTTCGCCTAATAACTGACCGAGCCTTTGCATCTGTTCAGTATTGTCTGCAAAAAAGCCTCCTTGCACCAGCTTAGACTCATCGAGTCCTTCTTGAGCTACCTTAGACTGGAATACAATCTGTCTAAGCATAGAATAAATGCGGAAAATGTTTAATAAGTCAGGATTTAGCTGATATTTTCTAGATTCTTCATAAGCTTGTATCAGTGTATCTACTACGGCTTTATTATGGTGTGACCAATCCATAAGCTTTACAAAATCTTTCTCAGGAGGGGCTATTACAGCCGAATCCCAATCTAATAAACAAATCCTGCCAATAGGACGCAGTATCATATTTTTGAAATGAGCGTCATTGTGCACCAGAACCAATGAACTCTCTGCCGCCTCTATAGTAGGCAAGTATTTCGTAAGAAATGCATCTATACTATCTGCTTCATAACCTGCATCTATCGCGGTTGACTTGAAATCTTTCACAAAACTTCCAGACCAGCTTACTTCTGGGTCGGATTTTTTACCTTCAACGAAGTCGAGGTAGTTGCTCGCGCCGTTGGATGGCACATGAACATCGGCCATTAGCCGACCGACACTCTCAGCTATTTCATCATCTAAAGCTAACTTATGTAAAAGTGTACCTTCAACGAATTCGGATATAAGTAGTTGAGGCCGTCTTTTATCATCGGCATATAAAACAGCGGGGATATCAACAATGCCTAGACTTTCTATGAAAGGTTCCTTAATGCACTCTTCATACCAAAACTCTGTTGCGGTGCGATAGCGAACACAACTTTTGCCACCCTCTGTATCTGCCACAACAACAATGGTATTTTGCCTACCGTCATGTATAAGTTCTGCACTGGCCACCTCTACGCCTAGAAGAGAACTGCAATCTGTTGCAGCAATAGCTTCAAATTGCTTTGCCCGTTCAATGTCTGCTGGAGCACTCATATATATCCTTAATTCATTTATTATGAAGCGATATCTATCTATAAGTAAAGTATTATTTTGAAGCCATACAATTTAGATCGATGTGTAATACATATTATACTATTTTTTAATATCTGTCAAATTTTTGCTTATGTATTAATATTTTTTGTATTCTTCATACTTCTCAAGATTTCTAAAAATATTAAAACTATTAATAAATAATCTGAAGGGTGATGTCGAATATTTAATTAAATTTTCGATGCCACACGAATAGCATTTGCCGCTAAAGATAATGTTACATTTGCTCCGCCTGATGTAGGCATAAATGACGCGTCAATAACAAATAAGCCTTCACAGTCATAACTCATGCAATTTGGATCAAGAACCCCGGTACTATAATCCAGCCCAAACTGCAGGCCACCATGCACATGAGTTGAGAGGTAATTCCTAATATCAACTCTATGTTCCAATGTATTCTTATCGTAACCAAGTTTTTCTAAAAAAAATAACATTTTTTTGAATGCTCTTTTTCTAAGCTCGATATCGTGAACATGCTGTTTGTAATGTATAGCCGGAATAGGCACACCGCTATTATTAACAAATCTGGAAAGGGTTACACGATTTTCCATTAACGGCATGGCCTCCCCTTTAAAATTGATTTGAACAACATACTTCTTTTTTTCTTGATTAAGTCTATCTAGAGAAAAATTAGACTTTATTATTTCTTCTTTTCTTTGTTCTTCACCTTTAAAAAATAATCTGTCAGAAAAGCTATACTTACCACTTTTAATAGTGGTTGCCGTTGAGGATTCGTATTCATCCATGTATGCCAAAGTGAAGATATTTCTTTTCTGAGGTGTCCTGTCTATGTCTACGATTGCCCGAACATACATATCCGTTAGAAAGGTGATCTTTCTCCCGACCAAACCGTTCTTACCTAACCCTGATAGCAAAAAAAGTCTTATCGACTCGAGAGTTGAGCATCCTAAAACAACAATTTTAGAGCTTAAGCTGAACTCCACTCCAGTTTTGTTGTCTATACAATAGACACCAGTAACTTTTCCATTCTTGTGCTGCACTTTAGCAACCTGGGTATCAAAGTATTCTGTAACTTGATTTTTTGTAGACACCAGTCCATACAAGTTTGCAGGTTTGCCATCAACTTCCGAGGTCGCTATATGCTCGGTATTAATATTGTGCTTGCGTAGTTTTTCAGCTATTTGCGATTCAAACTTGGTTGCACTTATTGCCGGCGTTTTAAGAAACTCATATGCTTTAGGGTAGTAGCGATTAAATATCTTGTAGCTAACACACCAGTTATCAAGAATCGCACCCGAAACTCTGCTATCGTTCTTGAAAGTACCTAAATTAAAGTCCAGTTCCGACAATTCCACTAGATGCCCGTGCCAAGCCTGTGTCGTGCCGCCTTTTCCCGCTCTGAGCCATTTCTGCTCATGTTTAATATTATTAAATTCAAATTCAGGTACATGCATTTGGGTGCTTGACCCATTTTCAATCACTGCGATCTTATGAGATGGGTGTAATTTGCTATATTCATTAATGAAAGAACTTGAAGACGCTCCAGTACCCACTATTACAATATCGTAATCTACCATCTAAAAGACTCACATATATAGGTAGGAATATCTAAGGATCTGCCCTTAATGGTTTCGCAGAGTTTGTTCGTACTATTATCTAGCATGTTAAAATTGTCAAAAGCTGCGCCAGTAGTCACTAGAAGTGTATCAAAACCTTGGGTAAATGCGCCTACGCAATCAGAAAAATATTGATCGCCAATTGCAAGAACCGTTTTTGGGGAATTAATTTTGAATTTATACATACAATGCTCGTATATGTATTTTTCTGGTTTACCAAAATTAACAACTTGCCCTCCATTTGACTCATACTTGTGACATATTTTGTCAAGGCCTTTAAAAATACCATTTGTTCGTACGGTACTTTTATCTCTAGTAGGCACTATTAAGGGTATGTTTTTGTTTATAGCAGCTTTCATCCAGTAGTCATGGACTGAAATTTCGTTCTCTGGCTTAACTCTTAACAACACTACGGCATCAGAATCTTCTACATTTTCAACTTGCCTGTTAATTATATTCTCCACTACTGACAAGTCTTCGTCTTCAGCCACAAAGTACACCTTGCGAAATTCTTCATCGTTTTGCATATGCATTGTCAGCATATCCGCCGATGTAAATACATCACTGAATAAGCTAATATTGCAATTGAGATTAGCCATTAAATTTTGATTGGTTCTTTTATTTCTGCTGGAATTGGTGATAATAATTGAATGTTTTTTATTAGCTTTAATGTTTTCAAGACATTCATTCACACCCTCATACAAGTTGTTGCCGTCATGGATTACGCCCCATTGATCTATTAGCAAATAGTCGTAATTTTGAATAATTTCAGATATTCCGGATATTATCATAGTTGTCGTTTACAAATTTATTGATTAATTTAGTGAGTTGGTGCATGTGATGTTCTTTCGAAGAAATCGAAACTCGGAAGAACCCGGCTGGCATATCATGTCGGTCAAAGACTTTTATAATTAATTGATTGCCTAAAAGGTAATCGTACATAGGTTCAACCGTTCGAGGGTCTGTCTTACACAGTATGAACGACGCTTTAGATTGATACGCTTTTATTTTATTTGCAATAGTGGGGTGGGTTAGGTTTCGGTGCGTATGGTTTTTTAAGTCTATTACTTTGGTAATTTTTTGTAAAAAAACTTCATCGTATCTTATGCATTCGGATGCGATAAGATCAGTAAGAATATTATTTCCTAAATAATTGTCAAATATCTTTAATTCCTTAGCAAATTCGTGTCCTATAAATGTATACCCCACTCGTAATGCAGAAATGCCATATAGCTTCGACATGGACCTGCAGACTGAAATATTAGGGAAACGCCTCATGAATTTTGTCGGATTATAGTCAGAATCAGTGAAACAAATGTATGTTTCATCAATGATGAATAGTGCAGAAGGAAATTCTGCTACGATTTCATATACCGCCCTTACGTTTGTAAACCCACCAGTAGGATTCGATGGGTTGTTAATTATGACTAATGGTCGTTTGCCTTTCGACAAGATGCTTATTATGTTCTCTTTGAGGGAGTCAATGTCTAGTTTAAATAAACCGGATACGTCATCTACTGAGTAGAATCGCGGTTCATGACCATATTTTGAAGATAGAACTCGATAATAACCCCAGGAATATTTTGGAAGTAGGAGTTGGAGATTGCCGTCAATTGTGCGAGAAAATGCGGATAGAAGAAAATCCTCGACCCCATTTGATATATGGATTTCGCTTTTTGAACAATTGTATTTTTCAATCAGAGCCTTTTCCAGCCTTAGCTCTGTGTTGTAAATACTGAAGTTTATATTATTTCTTTCTATAAGATCCGAGACACTGAAAGGTAGGTCGTTGTGTAACTCATTTCTTGATAAATCTATTGCTTTTGGATTTGTTTGCCGATTGATTCTGTTCATTATTAACCAAGATTCATTATTTTATCTCTTTTAATCAGCTTGCTTTTGGCTCCGAATCTTTGAACGTAAAGGTACCCAGGCTTACATGGATTAACGGCATCCTTCAATGAAGGCGCGCTATTGAATGTCTCGATGTACAATTTTGGAAAGTTCAGGCCCAAAAGCGCTAAGAAGTAAGTTGAAGTAAAAAACCTGCTTGCCTGGATCTCTGTAACAGCAGGATGTCCATTGTCATCAACTAAGTAGTCGATTCCCATTGCGCCGTTAACTGACCCGAATGACCTCACTACTTTGTCAGAAAGTTCATGAATATAATCATTTGATACTGTCATATTTGCCCCTGTGTATCCAGTTACTCCCGACACTGCTAGGTCTGAATGCTCCCAGTAAAGCCTCTTTCTTACTTGACTTGCAATAAGCTCATTGTCTTTATATAGCGCAATCCACGAAACCATCTCGCCTGGTAGTAAGTCGTCGCTTAAACGCTGTTTCCAAGAGTAGGACTCCTTTATGTCGATCCTTTTTGACACCAAATAATCGCCCCAGCCATTTCTTTCATCTAGTACACTAGAAATTACCGCCACACTATCTGCTCTAAAAGACCCCTTCCCACCTTGTCCACTTTTTGCTCGTATCCAAAATTCGTTGGAGCTTATATTTCTAGAAATATCGTACAGCTCTTCAACATTATTTGGTAAACCGGTATATGGAGCATTAAACCCTTTTGCAACCAGATGACGATAAGTAAGGTACTTATCTTCGTAGATAACAATTTGCTTATGCGTCGGCAGAAACACAGGATATTTATTCCTATGCTTAGAATAATCAAGCATATAGTAGTCAGATTTAGATTGATAAGTTAGGTCAAAGTCAACATTTGATTCTTTTCTGGCAATGTCGATTACTTTTGAAGGATATTGATTTTGGGCTTCAGACACGTAAATATTGTGGTCAACTTCTGATAGTAAAGATCGAATACGATGAGTCGAGGTACCGTAAATTTTACAATCAATCGCTGCATGTTTTAAACAAGATACAAAATTACTGCCAGAAGATTTATCTGAATTCAGAACTAAAATGTTCATCTTAGTCAGTACCGTCAAGTAAAGAGACTTTTGGATTATCGTATGTCATAAGCCTCTTTTGGCCATATATTAAGAAGCTTTACTTCTTTAATCCTACCTAAGGGAATATCGGCCATAATTTATTAACATTATATAGTATTGGCTGGGGAAGAGGGATTCGAACCCCCGATCACGGGACCAGAACCCGTTGCCTTACCGCTTGGCTATTCCCCAATGTCAAATACGATTATAACAGATTGAAACCTATGCCAGTCCGGTTTAAAACCTTGTTTTATTCTTCGGTGCTTAGTATCTGCTCTAGTTCGTCGACGGAACGCTGGTACATATCCACGACCGCTTGGGTATCTCGCAGGTCTTTTCTCAGACTGGTTCTTGTATTTACGCGGAAGAAACGGCTGAGGAAAGGCAATTCGTCGAATTCCTTAATTTTTTCTTCGATTTCTTCCACGCGCTCAGATGATGCCGCCAAGCGTTGCTGTTCTTCCGGTAACCATTTGCCGGCGACTTCTCGCTCCATATCTTCCCGCCCATCGCCAAAGCCATAGTCCCGTACTGTCTCGAGTGCGCGATAGACGGACTTGGAGCGCAGGGCTTCAGCCCGCACTTTTTCATTGAGTTCCGTGCGCATATGCTCGTCCATGCCTTCTGAGCTGTAATCATCAATAGTTTCCACCGCCCTATATAAATTTGACGTCCCTAGAGCCACACTTCTGACACGCCGGTCATGGCTGCGGCGCATTGCCGGTTCGGCGGCAGCGCTAGCATAACTTTCTATGGTTTCTTGTCCCCGGTACAGACTTCGCTGCTGCATGGCTTCGCGAAATACCCGGATATCAAATCCGGCTCTCATGCCGGGCTGTGCTCCCCGGGTAGCATGGTCCAGTTCTTCGACGCCTCTATATAAACTGGGAGCGGCGAACATGGTGTCCAATACCACTCTGTTAAGTCCGGAGCGAAGGGCAAGTTCTTCGGCCCCACGGCCGGTAATCAGATCGGAAAGTTCGATGCTTTCCACCGCCCGATAAAGAGACGGCTGGGCATGTGCATTATCAAACACTCGGCTTAACCCTTCCATCGCAGCAAAATCTTCGACCATCTGTTCAGTCAGTCGTAGATCGCCGTGCACACGTCCATAAACCTCATCAAGTATTTCTTCTACCTCTTTGGAGACCAAAGCCAGATGCCCGGCGATTTCTCCGCTTTCCGGGTCGAATGTCCTTGCGGCCAACTCGCCTAAGGCAGCTGCCCCGTCGCTTTTGGTAGCATCTAGTAATTGTTCCTGATACGCAGGGACTTCGATCAAACTCCCAGGTCTTTCGATGGACATATAATCTCCCTAAGATTTTGGAGTATTATACATAAAAAATATATATTTGTCAATCAAGCACCGAAGTTGATCAGACTTCACCCATGACGGGCGATGCGTAGGATTTTCTGATGATTTCTTTGAGTACATCTAAATCTATATCTTCCAGCTTATTTATATAAAGACAGGCTTTGCCAGTTTTGTGTTTGCCGAGGTTACCCAGAAGCTTATCGTAACCGGAAAAACCATCCATTAAATATAGCGTCAGACTTTGCTTCCTGGGCGAAAGGCCCATTCGCGGCCAATCTCCCTCCCGGCCGGAAGCATATTTATAATGATACACGCCGAAACCGATGATGCTTGTACCCCACATAACAGGCGGCTCACCGGTGATTTCGGCCATCATTTTTGTTACAGCGCGAGCGTCTTTTCGGCGCTGTTCATCCGCTACGCTATCTAAAAATTTCTCTACATCGCCGTCGTTTTTCTTGGTCTTTGGTTCGGTGCTAGCCATGTGTATATGTTACCAGTTTGACACAAGCAATTTTTATTTTGTTCGGAACCTGTTAATGTATCTTAAAATGAGAATTTTACTTCTTAGCATATTCGCGGGTATTTTTATGTATGCTCCTCTGTATATGTTTGATACTTTTGTCGAGCCGCAGCTTGACCAGCTGCGTTATACATATGCGCATGCCGAAGAAATCGCTAATGAAGCGGCGGGGATAAATAACTAGGCATGGCTGCACCAAGCGAACTGGATCCAAGCCTGAAACCGAAACAGCAGCTGGAAACCGTGTGCGCCAGATGGGGCGTAACTTATGATGATGCAATCCAATATTACGGGGGTGAAATAGCTTATTTGCTCGGCGGCCAGGACCCTGTAGGCGAAAATGAGGTTCTGGAAAATTTGAACATGGTTCCCAAGGCATTACAACCGAGTCCGGACTCGGCTTACGCTATAGCGGACAGAAAAGCATATATGGAAGGCGTGCCTGACGCTGCCAAAGCATTGCTCTTACCGCATGTCGAGGCAGAGGGCAATAGGATAGGTTATTTAGATGATGATCCTAAGCAATATGAGGCTCAAAGACCGATGCGTTTTTCTGTAGACGGTGAACGCCAACCCAGGGAAAATACTGATTTCATGGCAGAAAAAGTCGACGAACGCTACCCCGAAGCCATGGAAAAATTAAGCGCCGACGAAGGTTCCAAAGAGGCGATCCAAACTGCCATCAAGCTGATGCAACAAGGCAAAAGTATCATCGGAATAACTTTTCATGCCAAAGATATAATCGACACGGCCATCGCCTTGAAGTTTTACCTTGATCTGTTTGATGAGCAAGGGTATTCTCCCGATAAAACCGCGCTGAACCTTAGCAAGAGTCTTGCGTGGGGAGAATACGAAGTGCCCGGCTTGGGACCGGTCGTGATGATAGACGTAGTAAAAACCATAGCGGACCGCACTCACTTATCCTGGCCTAAGACCGATTCATCCGAAGACATGCTGAGGATGCTGCCGCAACGGGAGATTAACCGTAATAATAAGTACGTCGCCACCGATATCAAACAGATGCTGGCAGACGGTAACTCCCTTGTGGTCATATCGCCTACGGGAAGCACCAGAGGAGGCGGTGTCAAGGCCGGTACGGCCGAACTTATGGCCCATCCGGATTCTTATGTCATGCCGCTGTCGCTATGGCGCATGGGGGAAGAACTTAAGGTCAGGTGCATGCCGCCGGTTAATTTGAAAGGTGCGGCGGATGTCGACATCCTGATGGTAAGTTTCGCCAAAGATTTATCCGATTTGGTGCCGGATCAGGATTTCCTCTATACGCCCCACCTGCGGGCTTAAAGTCTTTCTTCTGCCGGGTGGATTTTATCTATCTTATCTGATTTCGCGTGTTCTCTCCGGGCTTTTAGGATGAACGGCAGGGAAACCGCACTGATGACCCCGGATACCATATAAGACGTGGAATAGCTGTAGATGTCGGCTACCTTACCCAGACCCGGCTGGAAGATGACGCCGCCACCCGAACCTATCATTGAATCAAATGATAATACCGTGGCCCGCTGGCTGGATGATATCTCGCCGTTGATGTAAGCCTGACGCACTGGCATGGTGGTCGCGAAAATCAATGCCCAGAGCACGATCAGCGGGATGGCGATAGCGAAACTGTTGATAAATCCGAAGACAATAAGTATGACAGCGCTTACGGCATAACCGCCGAACAGCACACTGGTCCTTTTGCCGAACAAGCTGATAATCTTCGGAATTACCAAACCGCCCAGTATCTGGGCTCCGGCAACGATAGCGGCAACCAGTCCGGCGATGGAATATGCCTCCGGGTTTCCGTAAAGTTTTAATAGGTACGGCTGCATCGCATAAAATACGTAAAAGCTGATGCCGGTCATGAACGGTGACGACAACATTATCCAGCGGATCTTGCGATTTTGAAGACCGTGTTCTATCGAAGAGTTTAAAATCCTTTTTGCTTCTTTTAAGGGTTGCTTGCTTCTCTCTGGCTTAAAGCCGATATCACGCATAACCAGAAACGCTACAATAAAACTTAAAATTAAAATGGCCGCGCGGAATATGTAAGGGATGCCGAGGTTACTGGCTTGGGCAATAATCCCGCCGACGACGGAACCGCTGAGCATGGCGATGCCGCTGACTACCTGGCCTTTGGCAAATACGTTATCCAAATTTCCTTTGAACTTGTGGTAGTGAAGAGCGTCGACCAGCCAGGCTTCGACCGCTCCGGAAAAGAATGTATAGCCAAGACCCAGAACTACCGAAGATAAGGCCCAGCCCCAAAACGGGCCGGAAATTTCCCACATATATAAATAAAAGCCAGTCGACAGGCTAAGGGTCAAGGCGCCGAGCAAGAAGGATGTACGCCGGCCCCTGCTATCGGCAACTACACCGGTAGGGACTTCAAACAGCAGTTGTCCCGCAGTGAAGAAAGCATTGGCCGCGAAAGCTTCGGTATTGGAAAGTCCGGCATCCAAGAGGAACAGGGTATTGATACCCCATATCAAGGAGGTCGCCAGAGTATTTAAAAGCGTAAGGGTAAGATAGATACGCTGAACGCGCCGCGCCTCATTATTCATATCCAGATTGTATCAGATTAATGCTCTATCTGCGCCGATAATTCGGCAGTTCTTCAAGTTTGAGTCCGACGCGAGCAAGCCGTTGTTCAAATTCTGCCACTTCGGCTTCCTGCTCTTCGCTGAGAAGAGGTTTGCGCGTTTCTTTCTGCCTTTCTTTGTCTTCATACATCCTGCTGTCAGCCAGCGCCAGAAGATCGGAGGCTGTCATATTTTCCCCGAGCGCAGCTACGCCGATGGCGGCACTTAAGCCTATTTCCTTTAGGTGTTCATTGCCCGGACTGTTCACATGTTCTTCGACCATGTTCCTTACTCTCTCAGCTATTACGGTGGCTCCGGCAAAATCGGTATAACAGATACTGGCGAACTCATCCCCGCCAAGCCGGCCGGTTTCCAGCAGTGCTTTGCGCTCCTCTTTGGGTATCGAACCGTTGAACTTCTTGCCAAAAGCTACAAGGTCAACCGGCCGGTCAGGATATCCCGGGTTATGGTTTAAGCGGAATTCATCCCCAACCATGGCAAACAGCGTTTTAATGTCGCGGATCAATTTGTCGCCTTCGGGGTGGCCGTAAAGATCATTCACCCTTTTGACGAAGTTAAAGTCTATAAAAATCAGCGATAAGTCTGAACCCATGCGCCGCGCTTTATCGACCTCATCCTGGAATTTGATATGCCAGTAGGCCTTGCTTAGTATCTTGCCCCTGTGCTCTCCAACCATCTGGTCTTCGAAATCCGCGTCAAAACGTGCGTAATGACGTTGGTCCCCCTCCAGATTCCTATCGATGGCATCCTCGATTATCTCCAGGTTAACTTCGGAACTATCACGTCTGTCGTAATGATTGACGGCTTTAAGCAATGAGTATTTTAAGGACTCTTCCTCAGACGGCGCCTCTTTGCCGGCCAATAAGGCCACACCTGCTAGGACACTCGCTAGTTCGATCAGATCCTCGCGGTAATCTTCATGTCCGGTATCCCTGGCAAAATCAAAAGCTTCATTCATCTCATAAGCGATGAACTGTGCGCGTTCGATCTCGTGGGTCTCCACAGATTCCATCTGTATATTATAGCATAAAAACTATAAAAAGTCCATCACGGAGAGGATCAACTGACTGTGGATCCGGGGCCGCACCTGATTGGCAAGTTTTGTCGGACGTGGTAAATTAAAGAGCGTTAACAATTAGAAGATATAAAGAGCGCGGGGAGAGAGCTAGCTCGATGAACCGCCGGCAACCCGCTTTGTATTAAAGGTAGGGTGCTCCATCTAGTCCGCTCGAATGGCGGAAAGATATCGTTGCAATGCTATCCTTTCCGTGCCAGAGCATAGAAAGGATTTTTAATTTGCCAGACGGCGCCGAATTATTTACCAGCGAATCCGTGTGCGCCGGCCATCCGGACAAGATATGCGACGGGATCAGCGACGCGATACTTGATGCCGCTTTGCGCCTGGACCCGCAGGCAAGGACGGCCGTTGAAACCGTGGTCGGTGATAGCCAGATAAGCTTGTTCGGTGAAGTCAGGATCGCTTCAGAAGTTGATTACGAGCGGATTGTCAGAGAGAGGATAGCCGCGCTCGGCTACACCCGGCCCGAGTGGAAATTTTCCGATCAAGCCCGGTTTTCAAACTTCCTGCATAGCCAAGCGCCGGAAATAGCTGTCGGTGTGGACAAGGGCGGCGCCGGTGATCAAGGTATGATGTTCGGTTACGCCTGCAAACAGACGCGTGAGTTCATGCCTTTGCCGATCATGCTGGCACACGCCCTTACCCGCCGGATCGATGAAGCTCGTGAAGCCGGCGAGCTGCCATGGCTGCGCCCGGACGGCAAAGCACAGGTTACCGTCAGATATGAAGGTACCCGGCCCCTTCGCCTGGAAAAAACCGTATTGGCTTTGGCCCATGATGAAAATACCGGGCCCGAACAGGTCAGGGAGGAAGCCACGGACAAGCTGATCAAGCCCGCCCTGAAGAATTTCAATCTGGATTTTGGCGGTGATGTGATTATCAACGGGACCGGTGTTTGGCACATACCGGGTCCGGAGTCTGATGCCGGCCTGACCGGGCGCAAGATCGTAGTCGATACTTACGGAGGCTATGCCCGCGTCGGCGGCGGCGCTTTTTCCGGCAAAGATCCGAGCAAGGTAGACAGGTCCGGCGCATACGCAGCCAGGTATATCGCCAAAAACATCGTCGCCCATGGCCTGGCAGACGAGTGTGAAGTCGGTTTGGCTTACGTCATCGGTCGGCCGAAACCGCTGATGGAAACTATCGAGACTTTCGGTACGGCCAAGGCTAGTGACAAAGCGCTCTATGCCTTCATGCATAAATTAATAGACACCTCGGTAGAAGGAATTATTGAAACGCTTGACCTGCGGCGGCCGATATATTCGGCTACTTCCGTTTACGGTCATTTCGGTAAAGACGGACTGCCTTGGGAAAAAATCCAAGATGAATAAGTATAAATATTGGCATGAAATATATTCTGTAAGGTACAATTAAGTCAAATGATTGACATTTATCACAACTCAGCACGTACCCGAAAACTGGCCAAACTCAACACGGTCAAAGCCGGCAGTTGGGTGCATGCCGTGGAACCGACGGACTCCGAGCTGGACCAGCTGGCCAAGGATTTGGATCTGGACAAGGACATCCTAAAGGACGCTACCGACCCGCATGAGGTGCCGCGCGTGGAAGTAAGCGACGGCAAGGTATATGTATTCTGTAGGTACTGCCGCCCAGAAGACCCTGACATTCCCACCGAGCCCATGCTTATTGTCTACACCGAAAAAAACATCATTACCGTAATGCGCAATCCGGATAACATTTTGGAAAGCATGATAAACGGCAAGACAGAATTTCTTACTACGCAAAAGACCAAAACCTTCTTGCACATCTTCGAACAAATCAACCATACCTACCGCAGACAGCTCTTATACATAGCCAAACAGATTCTCCGCTTCCGCTCCCAGATGCGCCGGACCGAGGCCAGCAGCATAGATCTGATAAAGTTCATTGAACTCGAAGAAGACCTGAATGAATTTTTATCAGCTCTACAGCCGCAAGCACTCGTGCTGAACGCTCTGGAAAGCGGCAAATACATGCGCCTATATGAAGACGACCGCGATATGGCCGATGACATTATGCTGAGCACCAACGAGCTTATTGAACAATGTAAATCGCGTTTGCGTACGGTGGTCAACATCCGCCAGGCTTATGATGTCATCGCCACCAACAACCTGAACGCTATCTTTAAGCGCCTGACTGCTATTGCCGTGTTTTTGGCAATACCGACTATCATCGTCGGGCTTTGGGGGATGAATGTGACGCTGCCCTTGCAAGAGAGCAGGTACGGATTTGCCATTATTCTAGGAACCATAGCGGTATCGGTATTTACAGTCACTAAATTTTTCGTCTACAAAAAATGGCTCTAAGCGTTTGCACCGGTTAGCCTGCCAACCAGCATAGCTGGTTGCACTGCTAACCTCTTGGCGCTAAGCACGATTTTTTCTTCGTTGCTCCCTCGACGTATCATCTATACGACTCAGTCCGCTACTCAAAAAGAAATCGCACTTTGCATCCAAGTGTAAACGCTCAGATTGACATAAATAGTATTGACGGGTTTTAGTTGGCCGGGTTTATAATTGAATCCGGAAGTGTGAGGCTTCCATCGATCCCGGCATCACCGCCGGGATCCTTGATTTCTGGTAAAATTTCTTTAGTGGACAAAACGAATATTGATTTCTCAGCTCTCGGTAATTTAACCAGACTGGATATAAAACCTAAACAAGCCGTAGTTTACGCAGTATTATTCATCATCACCCTTGTATGGGGTGTAACTACTGAAAGTACCGCCTCGACACTGGCGCTGATGTCCTTGATTTTGTTCGGCATCGTTTATCTCATCTACATTTCTTATAAAACCGCTCAGAAAAACAACGAAGTCTTACTGGCTTTCGCAAGCCAAAACGGCTTTACATTTGAAAAAGCGAACAAACATATTGTAGAGAAAGGCAGTTTATACCAGAGAGGACACAGCAAAAAAGAAACCCGGATTATAAGCGGCGAGCTATATAGTCTGCCAATGAAGATCTCGGATTATGAATACGCAACCGGACATGGTAAAAACCGGACCGATTATCAGATAAGGGTCATGCGGCTGACCCTGCCGCGCCACCTGCCGCACATGGTCATAGATTGCGAAGTCGAGAGCGACAGCAACGGTTATTCTTCGTTGCCCATTACGTTCGACAGGTCGCAAAAGATCGAGTTGGAAGGCGATTTCCACAAATATTTCAATCTGTATGTACCGGACAAATACGCTGTTTCAGCACTTAGCATCATCGCTCCCGACGCCATGGAAGCACTGATGAGGATGAAGGCGTTATGCGATATTGAGATAGTCGAGAATCAGATATATTTTTATTGGCCGGATACTGAAGCCAAACGGGAAAAGTACGAGAATGCCTTCGCTACCGTAGGAGAAGTGATGAGTGAAATCGGCGGCAAGCTGAAATCTGGCGATATCTTCGCGCATGAAACCCAGGCGCAGCTTCATGTAGGTGATGCGAAGAACCCGATCAAACTCAAAAAATCATCGATCCTCTCTTGGCTTAAGTCCAAAAACGCTATCGGCTTGTATGGCGTGATAGCGATGGTCGGGTTGCTTACGTTCATGGACAGTTCAAATGCCGAGACTTTCGGCAATCAGGCAGCGTTTTTTCTACTTATATCCCTAGCTGTTATCGTCATCCTCACGCTCTACACAATATATAGTTATGCGAACAAACATAGATTGAAGAGAGAACTAAAAAGAAGACACCATACCTAGTATTGACAATTTTATACTTTTATTGTTATATTATAATTAATGACCGAGTTAGGATTTGAAGATTTTGAGACTCGAAAAATAGATATGTACGGTGGTAGCCAAGCCGTAGGTTCAGTCTTATGGTTGGAGCATTGTGAAGCACTCCATGTACCAATGGAGGAGGGCTCCAGTTTGAGATTAAGCCCTCAAGATTTGATCGAGGATGAGAATTTACTTAAGGAAAAAGGACATATTGATATTCACAAACTCAAACCGACTGATTTGGAAAAGGCACCACCTGATAAAATCATGAGGTATGTTGTTTTGCCTAATCTGCCTTTAAAAATTACCGGTAATGAAGAAAGAGACCCCTTGGTACTTAATGTAGACTTTAAAGCCTTTTCGACGCCAAGAAGCCTTACTTATCATTCGGGTGTTCTTGGAATGTTTGATTCCGGATATGATGACGAAGAAGAACTTGAAAGAAAACTTGATGAACTTGAATTTGATGACGAAGCCTCCTTGCTAAATACGCTGAATGCACCGGGAGATGACCTTGTGCCTACTTTTACTGTTCGATTTAATCCCTTGAAAGGGGCAGTTGCTTCTTTTGCAGCTTATCCGGCCTCAGGAAGTGAAGACTATGCTGTTAACGCAATTGAGGTTGACGATCAAGGTATGAGGGCACTCATAGGCGGCAGGATATTTACCGAATGCTTTAGGGAGAGGCAAGCTGATCTGCCGGCTCTTCATGCACCGCATCAATTTTAGTCTAAACCTTGGCTAAATTAGTTACAGTTTTTGCATAAACCGCGGAGTTCGACTTCGTGGTCGGTGATCTTAAAGCCGTGTTTTCGCCCAAAACTTTCTATGGCCTTTTCCAGGCGTACGCCTAAGGTTATTGGGATTATCTTGCCGCAATTCTGACAGCTTAGGTGGTGATGGTGCGGACGGAAACGTTCGGATAATTCAACCCGGTATTTCCAACCTGCGTAAACCTTGTTGATGATGCCGATCTTTTCAAAAAGTTCGACGTTGCGATACACGGTCGCCGGATCCATCTGCGTGGATAGGGAAGAGACCAGCTGGTTTATGCTGACCGGCCGGTTCTGCCCGGCAAGCCGTTCGTATAAATTTCTTCGCTCACGGGTTACCCGAAGCCGTTTTTTGTCTAATATTTCCTCAAAAGTTATTTCATCGACCGTACTAAGTTCGTTTTGTTTATTTTGGGTCATTACTTCCCTACATTAACCTTATTGCAAAACTTTTGCAATATGTTGTATCGATTTACATCTGTTTGGAACACCGGGCTTGTTATTAGTTTTTGTTATTGCAAAAAATTTGCAATAAGACAATACGGGCTGATAGACTTTTAACAGATGCTGCCGGCTTAAGGACCCTGTCCGTAATCCGACAAAGTTCCACAGCTGAATAACCATATCAAGTAAGGCAGATCATGTTTGTACCTAAGAATAGACAAAAGCATGGCGTATAAAGTTAAATAATAGACAGCAAAGGTTGAAATAATGGCAACATACACCGACGTAATTATCTTTTCGCTCATCGGCGGGGTGGTTTCACTCATCGGCGGGGTGTTCTTGCTTAGCCGTAAAACCAGCGCGGAGCTTTTGGCCAAATACGCCACGCCGTTCGCCGCCGGCGCGTTGCTGGCTGCGGTGTTTTTAGACCTGCTAAAAGAAGGTTTGGAAAAAAGCCCGGCCGAAACCGTGCTGATAGCTTCGCTCATCGGCATACTGGCCTTCTTTACTGCTGAGCGTTTCTTGCGCTGGTTTCACCACCACCATGAGCATGAAGACAAAAAACACGACCCGCACACGAGCCTGATCATCGCCGGCGACACCTTGCATAACGCGTTGGACGGAGTGGCGATAGCCTCGGCCTTTCTGATAAGCATTCCGACCGGCATCGTGACCACGTTCGCGGTAGCGGCGCACGAAATACCGCAGGAAATCGGTGACTTCGGCTTGCTGCTGGCCAAAGGCGTGAGCCGGGCCAAGGTATTGCTCGTCAATATTATAAGCGCGCTGGCTACGCTTTTGGCTGCCGTCATTACTTTTGCTCTGGGTTCGGAGGAAAAGCTGCCGGTCGGTGTGCTTTTAGGATTGTCCGCCGGTTTTCTGCTATATATCGCGATGAGCGATATCATACCGACCATCCATGAAAAAACTTCTAAGAAGCCTTTGTTTAATATCCAGCCGTTGTTGCTTTTGATCGGAGTCGTCGTGGTCGGCCTGGCCATCAATCTAGCGCATAGTTATATTGAACCCGAACACCCCGAGAGCGGAATGCACAGTGCAAGCGGCGAGCTTGTCGGCCATTAGATGCTACAATAACACTTATGGAAATTGCGGGAATCTTAGCTGGGGCGGTGATAGCGGCGGTGATTGTGATTATCTTTATGTATTTGTTCCAGCAGAAATTTACCTTGCAGTTGACGAAGACCAATGAGGAGCAGAGAAAGGACAGCAAGGAAGAGATAGAAACGGATGTTAAAAACATCTTTAGTGAAATAACGAAGAATATCGAGAAACAGCTGGAAATCAGCAGAAAAGAAGTCGGCGATTTGAAAAATCAAAACGCGGCCATCAAGGAACAGCTGGCTATGGCGACAAAGGCTACCGAGGGGCTGCAGGTATCGACAGACGGGCTTAAGAATCTGTTGACCAACAACCGTCTCCGCGGCGAATGGGGCGAGCAGGTGGCCGATGAATTATTACAGGCTGCCGGATTCGTCGAAAATGTTAATTATACGAAACAGACCAAAACAGAGGAAGGCCGGCCGGACATCACGATTAACCTGCCCGACGGGGCCAAGCTGAACGTCGATGCCAAATTTCCTTTCGATGACCTGCTGGAATATCAGGAGGCAAAGACTCCGGCGGCAAAAAAACAAGCCCTGGCAAAGTTCCGCACGTCTATTAAAAATAAGGTCAAGGATATCACATCGAAGGACTACATCGACCCTAAGAGCAATACGCTGGATTTCGTCGTGATGTTCATACCCAATGAGATGATTTTTAGCTTTATCTATGAAAAACTCCCGGAAATAAACGAATACTGCAACAAACGGAAAGTGGTATTAGCCGGGCCCTTCGGCTTCACCGCCGTTTTGAGGCTTGTTTTGCAGGCTTATAAAAATTTCGGGTATGAGCAGAATCTGCAGGAGATATTCGGCTTGGTCTCGCAATTTCAGGAAGAATATGAAAAATTTGGCGATCATTTGCAAAAACTTGGCAATCAGCTGGCAACTACCCAGAAGACCTATAATGAAGTGGAAGGCACGAGAAGCCGCCAGCTGAGTAAGGTAGTCGATAAAATCACCAGCAAATCCCAGTTTGAAAACAAAAACAAGAAACTGATAGAAGATTAAACTTAAGAATTCATCGCGTGGCGGGTGATTGCCAGCGTCAGCAGTGAATCGATAATTACCATAGCGGTTACCGGCAGCTGGTTGTCGATATCATAAAAAGCCCACGTACCGACCCAGACGACCGTGACTATCCCGACTACGTAGGGATGCCGGATATGCATAAGAATTCTTCTAAACACTTAGCGACCTCATACTGATTTTTGAAGACAACATCTGGTATAAGTATATATCCTTGGCGGCGACCTTCTCCAGCCATTCGGCTATTATCGATACGGCGTCTTCGGGGGTTACGTAGTTTTTACGGCTGGCCATCTCGGTGTGTTCCAGCTTATTGACTACGCTGGTGTAGACTTCGTTGAGTACGTTTTGTTTGATGCCTAACGAACCGACCAGGTCGATGTACATGAAGGTAGCCCGGAGGAATTCCGGTTGTTCGATTTCCAGATTGAAGCCGAACCGGTTGTTCTCATTTATCACCGAACTGAAGACTCGGAGGAACTTGTTGCTATGCAGCATGTTCTCGACATCGCTGAACGAATTTTTAAAGATGCTGGACGCGGATTCGGTGATGGCGGTAAAGAGCTGTTTCTGGATCCGGCCGTGGTTGTACATATCAAGCGAGCGTACTGCCATGCTCAGATCCCGGACGAACAGGTTGACTATCGCCCAGGTATAGCCCTCGATGTCGAAGTTACCGGAATATATCTTCTGGTATTGTTGCACGAGCTTGAAAAATGCCTGTTTATCGCTCGGTGCGGTCGCCGAGATGCCGAAATCAAGCAGAGCCACGCGGTTGTCTGGCAGTAATTTTATATTGCCGGGATGCGGATCGCCGTGCGCAGTGCCTTCGGTGAACATCGACTCCAACATCACCTGGCCGATCGCGGTCATCTGGTAGCTGAGACTGGAGCCCAACACTTGCTTGGTATATTCTTCGGGGGAGTGGCCAAATTCTTTTTGTGCGAGCACGTCGGTCAGCATGACACCGCTGATGTACTCCTGGGTTATCAGATGCTTCGTACAAAGTTCCTGATATGTCTTGGGAATTACCACCGTGGGGTGGTTTTTGTATCTGTCGTAAAGCTCGACGGCATAATGGACCTCGCGCTCGTAGTCCAGTTCTTTCAAGGTAGTCGACTTGAACTTGCGAAAGACATCCAATATGTCAAAACCGCCCTTATGCCCGACATTGACTATCCGGACCAGAAAACCCAGCAGCTTGATATCGAAGTCGATGTCGCGGAGCACGCTCGGCCTCAACGCCTTGATGGCTACAGTCTCACCGTTTTTTAGCGTCGCTTTATATACTTGGCCGAACGAACCGGCGGCAAACGGATCGCGCTCGACGCTCTTTATTTGTTCTATCCCCTCACCGAGTTCCTGCCTGAGTAATCTCGCTATATCTATGGGTTCGTAAGGACTGCTGTCATACGTCTTTTTGAGCAGGAAGCTGAACTCGATATCCATGTATTCGCGGTCTTCGCTGAGCCTGACCAACAATAACTGAACGAACTTTATATACAAGCCGCCCATGGAAAGCAGTTTTTCATAAAGCTCGTACTGCGCGTCCGAGCCCGCTTTGTTCTTGCGAAGCGCCAAGAGGAGTACCGCGGTGATCTGACTGATTCTTTTTATCTTGTTCATGATTTATTTCTTTGAAAACCCTATGATGTAGATACCGAGGGTCAGCACTATCATGCAGATATATAGGCCGAACCTGTCGATCGTTTCGATGTTCCTGCTCGTGGCTATCACTATGGTGGTGATCCAGCAGACGGCGATAATCACAAACGAGAACAGATATCTCATAATAAGTCGAATTATATCATAAAGAGTTAGTAAAAATTCCAGCCCGCTAAGTTATAATGGCAACTATGAGCAAATCGAGACCGACGAACAATCCGAAGATCGATGCGGCGCATCTGGCGGAAATACTGATGAAGGCCGAATACTTAGATAGGAAAGCCTTTTATCTGCATAGTTTCCTGCGTGGTATGGTAATCGGCGCCGGAGGCGTCTTAGGTGCGACCGTACTTATAGCAGTTTTATTGTGGATTTTATCCCTTTTTGACACCATCCCATTCGTCGGGCCGGTTATAGACAGCGCCCGCGAGACGATAAAAGACAATTAGTACGAAGTCTCCTCAAACAGATCTATGGCCAGGGCTGCAGTCCAGCTGAAGTTCCTGGCTCCGGACGGCGAACCGTCCAGCGGGGAGAAATATTCGTAAGGGCCATGGTCCCTGACCAGTTGCAGACTGGAATTAATCAGCCGCCCGGCCTCCGAGTTAAAACCATATTGTTTCAACCCCTGGATTATCAACCAGTTGGTGTTCAGCCAGGTCGGACCCTGCCAATATTTATGCTCGTGGAACCATTTTGAGTTGACGGGGACGCTGGGCACCGGAAACGACACGTCGAAGGTGTCATGGTCGTGCAGTTTTTTGACTATCGCCTTGGCCCGTTCCTGGCGGATGGCTCCGCTGTATAACGGCATCAGACAGGCAAGGGTGGTAATCTTGGTATGCTGGTGAGTAATGAAATTCCGCGAAAAATATTCCTCCTGATAAGGATCCCACAAACTGTCTATGGCCGATTCGGCTTTTTGCATCTTTTCGATCAGATATAAAGACAAGGGCCGGTTGATCGCCTGGGCTATGTCCTGTAGGTGCTTATTGGCACGGATCAGGATGCAGTTGAAGGTCAGGTCCTCGAACAGTATTTTCGCGTGCGGCAGAACGCGCTCGATGTCGTATCGCTTGCGTTTTAACCGTTTGATTATGTCGTAATAAAGCAGCACTTCAGTATTGCTCATCCTGTCGGTGGACGGTATATGTTTGAGATCCCGCCGGAAAAAGTTGATCATCTTTTCGGCAGGGACGAACCTTAAGACGCTTGTCCACCATGGCTGATGATGTTCGAAGATCTCGGCAATCATCGGCGGCGTGTTGTCCAGTCCGGTCTCATACGGATGGACCTGCAGCACCAGGCCTTCGTCATGCGGGTCGCGTTCGGCATATAACCACTGGTGATAGTCCACCAGGACGGGATACATGCGCTTATACCAATCCTGCTTCTCTGCGGGCGTAAGCTTTTCACCGACGCGCACAACCGCTTCGGCAAGCATCGGCGGCTGGGTAATACCGGTCGTAGCGATGCCGTTGGGCGAATTAGGGTTGATCGAGCTTTTCCATACTTCCCGGTCCTGATGATAACGGGCATCGCTGGCGAAGATTATATTCGGCAGCATGCCGTTACGCCACTGGCCCCTAGCCAACGACATAAGTTCCTGCCGGGCGCGCTCGGTATTAAAATGCCTAAGCCCGATGGCTGTAAAACAACTGTCCCAAAGCCATTGGTGCGGATACATGCCGCTTGATGGTATGGTATAGCCCCAGCGCCAATTATCGTTGAGTACCTTTTGACAAACGGTTCTGATATCCGTGTTATCAAAATTCATAATCTTTACTATATAAGCTGCAGCGGTTTAGCGGAAATTGATAAACGTCAGCGGGAAGTCGAAGTCCTGGGCTTTAAGCAGGCTTATGACTGATTGCAGCTCATCTTTCTTAGGGCTGGTTACGCGGATTTCTTCGCTTTGGATCTGGGTTTTGACCTTCGGGTGCTTATCACGTATCAGCTTGGTTATCTTTTTAGCGTCCTCGCCTTTTAATCCGGACTTGAAAGTTATTTCCTTGGTGACTTTCAGATTCGATGCGGCCGGCTCTTTGGATGTATCGAGGATTTTTTGGCTTTGGTTACGAGCAGCGAGTTTCTTGCGGATGATGTCGGTTACGGCCTGGACATGATAGTCATTGTCACCGGTTATCAGTAGGCCGCTTTTGTCCGAATCCAACCACTGCAGGCCGGCCGAAGTGTCTTTGAGGTCGTATCGGTTCGCCAGCTCTTTTCTGGCCTGGTCGAACACGTTGTTCATCTCCGCCTTGTCATAATTGCTCACGATATCGAATGAGAAATTCGCCATATAGCCCATGTTATCATGACCTAAGAGGCAAGGTATGAAAGCAGCACAGATTAGCGAATATGGCGATTCTTCGGTTTTGCAGATAAACGAAGTTGAAAAACCCGTCCCTAAGCCGAAGCAGGTAGTCGTGGAAGTTTATGCGGCAAGTCTTAATCCTTTTGATACGTCTGTGCGCGCCGGTTATGTGAAAGACTCAATGCCGATTCAACTTCCTGCTACGCTTGGCGGGGATATTGCCGGTGTCGTATCCGAAGTGGGCGACAATGTGGACAGTCTGGGCGTAGGGGATAAGGTATATGGCCAAGCGAGTGTAGTTGCCGGCAACAGCGGTGCGTTCGCCGAATTTGCTGCGACGTCGGCGAAACAAATAGCTAAATCACCGAGTAATTTGGATTTTAAGCAGGCGGCTTCTTTGCCTTTGGTAGGCGTGAGTGCCATGCAGGCGGTTAGTGAGCATATAGATTTAAAACCCGGCCAGAAGATCTTCATCCACGGCGGAGCCGGCGGTATCGGCACTATCGCGATACAAATTGCAAAGCACCTCGGAGCATATGTGGCGACTACTGCCACCGGAGACGGCATCAGCCTGGTGAAAAACCTGGGAGCCGATGAAATAATCGATTACAGATCGCGGGATTTCTCAGAAGTTCTGAACGGGTTTGACGCTGTTTTTGATACCGTCGGCGGTGATGATTTTAACAAGTCGTTCCCCATACTCAAAAAAGGCGGCATCGCAGTTACGATGATTGCCCAGCCCGATGAAGCCAAGGCAAGAGAGCTTGGCGTTACCGTTGTCCGGCAAGGCACAAGAGTGAATACCAAGAAGCTTAATCTGTTAACCAAGCTTGTCGAAGAAGGCGTGTTGGTACCGCAAGTCAATAAAGTATTCCCACTTGAGAAAATAAAAGAAGCGTTTGAAGCACGCGAAGGCGGAGCAACCAAAGGAAAGGTAGTCATAACAATAAAAGGCGGTTAGCCGACTTCTTTGGTACAATATCCATAAGATGCCACTTGATAAAAAGATAGTTGCCGAGCTATTAAAACGTGCCGAGAATGGCGACATATCGGTGCTGAAAAGCACGGAGCTTAGATCGCTTTTCGACCAAATAAAAACCCTGAAGCCTAACGAGCGGGCGGTTTACGGCAGGGAATTTAATGAGTTAAAGCAAAAACTGGAGAACGCCATAGCCGCCAAGGCAAAAACCAAGCTCAAAAAGGATCCGATAGACGTAACGGCGCCCTGGCAGGTAAACACGCCGGAGAAAGACCGGCCGGCTACCTTGCGGGCCGAAGCCGGCAGTGTCCATCCTTTGATGCGGGATATGCAGGAGCTTATCGACATCTTCGCCCGCATGGGATTTTCGGCGATAGAATCACGCCAAATAGATGATGACTGGAACATGTTCACGAGCTTGAATTTTCCCAAAGGGCACCCGGCGCGCGATGATTATGACACTTTTGTCATAGATGAAAAGGACAAACAGGGCAATAATTTGGTAGCACCGGCGCATACCAGCACCATGCAGAACCGGGTGTTAAAAGCAAACAAGCATCTGCTTGCGGCAGGCGAACCGATAGCGTTTGTGATCCCGGGTCGGGTATTCCGTAACGAAGATATCGATGCTACGCACGAACATACCTTTTATCAGCTGGAGGGGCTTTATGTTAGCAAGGGCGTTAACACCGGCCACCTGATAGCTACGCTCAAAGCTTTTTTGGAAGAATATTTCGCTCAAAAGTTGCGGATAAAAACCCAGCCGTTTTATTTCCCGTTCACCGAACCGAGCTTTGAGTTCGCAATCGAAAAACCAAAGAGCTTAAAGAAACCATCCGACAGCAGCCATGAATGGCTGGAGCTGTTGGGTTGCGGCATGATTCATCCTAGTGTTCTTGAAGCGGCCGGGATCGACCCGGCGGTTTATACCGGATTTGCCTGGGGCGGCGGAATTGATCGGTTGGTAATGATGAAATACGGCATAGAGGATGTCCGGCATTTCCATAGCGGCAAACTTAATTTCCTGAGGCAGTTTTGATGAGGGTTAGCTTAAACGCGTTGAAACAGGTTTATAAACAGGTTGGCATGGCCGATCCTTTGCCGGATAACATAGATGATATCGTCGTCACCATTGGCGCGCAGCTTGGTGAGATTGAAGAAGTTATTGATCTTGGCAAAAGATATGAAAAAGCCTTGGTGGCTAAGGTTGTTTCATGCATCGACCATCCCAATGCGGATAAACTCAAGGTTTGCAAAATAGACACCGGCAAAGATTTGGTTCAGGTCGTGTGCGGTGCGCCCAATGTCAAGGAAGGGATGCTTGTTGTCTGGTTGCCGCCCGGCGCAGTCGTTCCGGCCTCGTCCGATAAAGAACCGCTCGTACTGGAATCCCGGGAAATCAGGGGCGAGGTAAGCAACGGTATGCTGGCCAGTCCCAGCGAGTTGAGCATCGGCGACGACCATAGCGGTCTGCTGGAGATCGACAAATCGGCCCAACCGGGTGATTCGTTCACCGAACTTTATAAACTCGACGATTACATAATAGACATTGAGAACAAAATGTTTACGCACCGCCCGGATTGCTTCGGGCTTTTAGGCATTGCCCGCGAGGTATCAGGCATATACGACAAACCGTTCAGCAGTCCTGATTGGTATTTAAAGCCGGATGAACCGAAGGCCGAAAGCGCCAAACTCGAATTGGAGGTAATTAACGAGATACCGAAACTGGTCCCCCGTTTCAATGCGGTTGCGATCGCTGATGTGAATGTCGGCATAAGCCCGCTTTGGCTTAGGGTTATGTTGTCGAAATTCGGTATCAAGTCGGTGAACAATATAGTCGACCTGACCAATTTTTACATGCTGTTCACCGGTCAGCCTCTGCACGCTTATGACTATGACAAGGTTGATAGGCTAAGCGGGCACGGGGCGGTGATAAAAACCAGGCAGGCAAAAAAGGCCGAGAAACTCAAGGTGCTTGGCGGCAAGGAGGTCACGGTCGAAGAAGGCACTATCATGATAACGACTGATAAGCACGCGATCGGCATCGGCGGGGTTATCGGCGGCGCAGATACCGAAGTGGATGAATCGACCAGGAACATTATCCTCGAATGCGCGAACTTTGACAGTTACAGCATCCGGCGGACCAGCATGCACCACGGGTTATTCACCGACGCGGTTATGCGTTTTACTAAAAACCAGAGCTCGCACCAGACATTTGCGGTTATTAGCAAAACAGCCAAGGACATAGCCGGGCTGAGTGGCGGAAAAATCGCCGGCCGGGTATTTGACCTAAAAGGCAACCTCCCCGCCAACAAACCAATAAGGCTTAAGCCGGAGTTCGTAAACGACCGGTTGGGACTCGAACTGGGGTCGAATAAGATCACTAAGCTACTGGAAAATGTCGAGTTCAAGATTGCAAAGACCGGTGAGCACCTTACCGTTACAGCACCGTTCTGGCGGACTGATGTAAGTATCCCCGAAGACGTGGTGGAAGAAGTCGGCCGGCTTTACGGCTACGATAATTTGCCGCTTAGACTTCCCGTCAAAACAGTGTCGCCATCGCACGTCAGCGATGAGTTGCGGTTGAAGCAGGCGATAAGACTGAGGCTCGCGGCGCTGGGAGCCAATGAAGTGTTGAATTACAGCTTTGTCCATGGCGATCTGCTGGACAAGGCCGGACAGGATAAGGCAAGATCGTTCAAATTGAAGAATGCACTTAGCCCAAAGCTGCAATATTACCGGCAGGGCATAACTCCGAGTCTGCTCGAAAAAGTACATCCAAACATCAAAGCCGGCTTCGATGAATTTGCCCTGTTTGAATTAGGAAGGGTCCATAAAAAAGACGCGAGGTCCGGCGGCTTACCGGAAGAGTCCGCGAGATTAGGTCTGGTGGTGGCCTCGAAGAATACACGCAAGTCCCCGGCGTTTTATACCGCCCGCAAGTACCTGGTCGAACTTTTCGCTGGGTTAAATATAGATGAAGACACGGTTTCTTTTGAGCCGATAGCGCCGAGTTCTTATTTCCAGTCCGGCCGGGCGGCAGCCATCAAAGTCGGCGGCCAGCTCGCCGGCCATATCGGAGAGTACGACCCGAGAATTACGAGCGGGCTAAAACTGCCGGAATTCTGCGCTGGCTTCGAGCTTTATCTGCAGGCCTTGAGCGGACCCGGAGGTAAGAGGTACCGGGTTATTTCCCGCTATCCTGCGACCGAGCAGGATATCTGCCTAAGGACACCTGCGGACATTTCTTATTCCCGCATTAAAGACGCGCTTGTGAGGAGCCTGCTTGGTAAACTGCCTGCCGACGTATCCGTGCGAATCCGCACCATCGATATATTCAGCAAGGATACGCGATCCAAACAAACCACCTTCAGAGTTACCGCATTCAGCTATGAGCGAACCTTGACCAGCGAAGTCATGAATGCGATTTTTAACAAAACAGCGGAACCGTTAAAAAAGTTGGTGGGAGCTGATATAATCTAACCATCGTATGGGAGTAAAAGAAAAAGGCCAGAAGGTTATCATTATGACTATAGTGTCGGCTTTTGTGTTGTCCTCGGTCGGATTCAGCGCGCTGGTAATCTGGCAGTTGAATCAAGATAACCAGGACTCATCTTCTCAGACTGCGGACCTACAAAAACAGCTTGAAGAACAACTCGCCGGGCAGTGCAGTATCCAGGTTCCGGTTCCGGGCAAGGAAGCAAAAGCCGTTCCTAAGACCGAAAAGATAACTTCCGACGTCACTAAGCTTCAAAAGAAGGAGCTAAAGCTCGGCAGCGGCAAGGCGGCTGCCGAAGGGGACTGCCTGGTGGTCAAATATAACGGGACTTTGGCAAAGACCGGCAAACAGTTTGACGGCAACTTCGACAGTAGGGACGGATTGCAGTTTACTCTGGGTAAGGGTGAAGTGATTCCCGGTTGGGACGAGGGCTTGGCGGATCTGAAGATCGGCGGAATCCGCCAGTTGATAATCCCGTCTGATAAGGCTTACGGGAACCGGTCCGCCGGCGAAATCCCGGCTAATTCCGACTTGGTATTCGTAATCGAACTTCTGGAAATAAAATAGCGTGATAATAGGGCAAAAAACACAACATATAGTGTCTTGAAATATCTATATGCGCTATATATACTAAATATTACCTCACTAATAAAGCTGTAAGTTCAAAGACTTACGCCCAAAAAATCAACAATAAAATTAATAAAAAAGGAAGAGACGATGACAAAGAATATCACTGTTTTTACCAGCAATACCTGTGCCTATTGCGTAATGGTGAAGAAATGGCTGGGGGCGAAGGGACATCAGTACGAGGAAGTCAATATCGACCAGCAACCGGAACGACAGAAAGACGCTTTTGAGCTGAGCGGCCAATTGGCGGTTCCGGTAACAGTGGTTACCAAGGACGACGATACCAAAGAAGTCATCGTTGGATATAACCTGGCGCGCTTAGCTCCGGCGGTTTCGTAACACTCTTGATTTATTGTGGCGCATACT
>DASUOG010000019.1:0-10728 GCA_036276755.1 Saccharimonadales bacterium (SeqCode)
CGACCTTTTCCAACGCCGCTATATGTATCATCGGTGCAAAAGCCGTGTATAGCTGAACCAATATATCCCGGCCTTTGAATCCTATCGGGTTGGTGACGTTGTACCCGTCAATACTGATGCTGACCAACGCGCTATTGACCAGCCGGACATCGATATGTTGGCTGCCAAGCTCCCACTCCAGGTTTTTTCTGGCCTGCTTCTCCGCACGTTCCTGCACCAGCTCGATTATGTGTTCCATCTCATCGACAGCAAGCTCCAGATTCGGGTCCTTACGAGTGCATCTGATGGTAGTGGTCGTGCCCTTTACCAATTCTCCGGCGATACCGACGATTGCAGTACGCACGCTCACCTGTGCCTGTTCTTCAGCGATGGCCAGCGCTTTGTTACAGTTCTCAACCACGCTGCCGATATCGGATACCGCTCCGGCCTGCATATCGGTAAGTTTTTGGTGGGCCCTGCCGACACCCACTATCTGGACACTGTCATCGGTTATCCTGCCGATCAAGGCTTTGACATTTTCCGTACCGACATCCAATGCAACTATATGTTGAGACAATTTGGCCTGTCTTCTTTTAGCGACGGCGGAATCCTTAAGACTTTTTATTTTCCGGAGCATAAGCGTGTCTATTATAGCATGTAGCGGGAGGTGCTAACAGATAACAGCCGCTTGCTAAAGCTGCAAGTTTATATCGCTTAGGTTGGATTCGGGGAAATCATTTTCATCATTCAGCCCGGTTATATCGGATGATATGGAATTATTGGCATTCTCAATATCTACCGCTGTCGGCTCGACTAATATGCCCGAAGTTTCGACATCTTGGCCGTCAGTACCGTTACTGGTCTTATTGCCGCCTGATGTGGCAAATGCAATGATTGTCACGATTATCACGAACAAACCGAAACCGGCGGCGATGAATGTAAGTACTTTCTTTCTGCCACCGTCGCCCGCAGAAAATGATGGTTCTTCCGGCGGCTCCGGAGGAGCGGGAGCAGGTTGTCCGGAGGGTTGGGGCGGAGTATCCGGCCGTTGGGGCGACACGGTAGGATTAAACATGGTTTCCGGCTTGACTATCTGTGGTTCGTTGTTCTTATCGGGCTCCATAATTACTCCGTAGTAGTTTTGATCTTCAAATCATTAGCATGCTGGGTTATGGTCGGCTTGATCTCATCTATGACATAGCTTTTGATTTCCTGAAATGATTGTCTGATCTGGTCGTTATACAGGCGTGCGGTTTCTATCAGTGCCATGAATCCGTTAGGATCAGCCTTGCAGTTCATAGCCGTAACATCATCGATCGTTTGTTTGAACTGCGATGCCAGGTTGTCAAACTTATTGATGTTCTTGGCATAGACGAGTCTTTGCTGCTCAAGGCTGAAAGTATCCTTGCCGATAAGTTTCAAGCTACCGATGATTATCCACAGTTTCGCATCGATGCTTCGATAAACTTTGTCGCGGTTATCGATGGTTTCGGTATAACTCTCACTCAGCGTCCTGACCTTGCTCTGAGTAAATGTACATTGGCCCTGGATACGCAAGATATTATTCTGATCCAGCTTGATCTGGCGCTCGTTCTTACGTTGAGCAATTCTTTGCGATAACGAACTGCCCGGCTTGGCATCCGCCGGAGCGGTAACGGCACCGATTTTGGGCACGGCTAACACGACCGCCGCCGTTAATACGAACACAAAGAAGAGTATTATGTTTGTCTTTGACAATTTGAATGCCATGGTACGACTAATATTTTAACATAACCGTTTAATCAATCTACCGGTTATTCACATCTTGATATTTAGCAATAATTATATTATTATATCAAGTCTACCTAAAGGAGTCTGGAATTTGAGCAACCCTGAAAAAGCAAAGGTTGAAATCAAGGTTGGTGAAGAAGGCGGAAAAATACATGTGGGTGTTGTGCCTCCTTTGGAGCCGAAAGTACTGGCCAGGCTTCGCAGACACACCGAACATCATGATCGATGGGACGAAGTAAAGAGGTTGAACAACGAAGGGGATACCGATCATACTTCATTCTTGTTTTCTTATGCACATTTCGGCAAATTCAGAAGGCACCGGGCCGAAAGGGCCATAGAACTTATTAGTGGTTTCTTGAGCCAAAACGGCACAATTGTGACTACGGAAGAAGTCGCGGTTTCGCCGCATAATGATTAATAAAGCTACTTTAAAACCCCTTTTATCCTACGAACTCCACCGGATTCTTCTGTAGAAACGAGGGAACTGGCCTGCGTTAAGCTAGTACAGCCTTGACTCTTCTTACTCCGCTGGAAGAAGCTTCTTCTTTGATGATCTTAAACTTCTTGCCGCCTTCGGCTAAGACTCCGGTATGTTCTACGTGTGGACCGCCGCAAATTTCTATGCTGAACGGCTTCTTGCCCGGTTCGCCCATAGTATAGACTTTTACTTTGTCTCCGTATTTATCGCCAAACGCGCCTTTAGCCCCCATCTTTAGAGCTTCTTTTGTAGGATATTCTTTCCACTCGACTTTCAGGTCTGTTTCTATTTGCTCATTGACGATTTTTTCCACCTCGTCCAGTTTTTGCCGGGGTACCTTTTCCGGGTGGGAAAAGTCGAACCTGGTTCGCTCCGCACTAACGTTGGAGCCGCGCTGGACCACGTGGCCGCCAAGTACCTGTCGCAATGCCTCGTACATAAGATGCGTTGCAGTATGGAGCTTCTTAGTTTCGTCCGAGTGATCGACCAGTCCGCCCTTGAACACGCCTTTGGTAGCAGTTTGTGAACGTTCACGCTGCTCTTTCATCAGTTTTTCAAACTGTTCGTTTGCATCCTTTGTAACATCAATTCCACGTTTGAAGGCTTCTTCTTTTGTAAGTTCAACCGGAAAACCGTAAGTGTCATATAGCCGAAATAGCATTTGCCCTGTTAATCTTTTGGCAAAATCATTTCTAAAATTATCGCCATCACCTAAGGAAGTTGTCAGTACGATTTTTTCAAATTCCCGTAAACCCTTCCGCAAAGTCTGGCGGAAGAGTCTTTCTTCGCGGACAAGGGTTTCTATCACTCGTTTTTCGGCTTTGGCGACTTTGGGAAAGTCATTTTTATACAAATCTACAATCACCGGTGTAATCTGCTCGCAAAGCCCTTGCTCTATGCCCAGTTCAAACGCGTAGCGAATGGCTCGGCGGATCAGCCGCCGCGCCACATAACCCTGCTCTTTGTTGCTCGGCGCTACACCGTCGACGGCAAGAAATACCACCCCACGTAAATGATCGGCAATGACCCGCATATTATTCTTGTGCGAGTCATATTTCTTGCCGGAAAGCTCTTCTAACTTTTCAATGATCGGCCAAAGCAGGCTTATTTTGAACACGTCCGGATTATCAAGCTTTGCCGCGGCTATACGCTCCAAGCCACCGCCGAAATCCACGTTTTGCTTGGGCAATTTATCAAAGCCGGCTTTTGTTTTAATGTACTCCATGAAGACAGAGTTACCGATCTCCATGAACCGGCCGCAATCACAGTTGGGGTGGCAATTTTTGCCGTATCTTTCATCATGCTCTGTGCCGAAATCATAAAACACCTCGCTGTCCGGGCCTCCCGGCTCGCCGGCCGGCATATCATCGATCTTCCCGGCCCGGCACCACCAGTTCTTTGAAGCGTCATAGTAAAATATGCGCCCCTCCTGCATGCCTTTTTTGTAACCACTCTCTTCGGATCCGATTTCTACTTCTTTGGCATTTATTTTCTTGGATCTGAAAAGTCTTTCCCAAATCCTTCCACTGTCTTCATCCTTCGGTATCCCATGCTTTTTATCCCCGATGAAGCAAGTAACGTACAATTTGTCGGCATCAAGTCCGACCGTTTCGGTCAAGAATTCAAAAAACCATGGCAATTGTTCTTCCTTGAAATAATCGCCCAAGCTCCAATTGCCCAGCATTTCAAAAAAGGTCGTATGACGATTGTTGCCTACTTCTTCTATGTCCTGCGCACGGAGACAGGTCTGGGAATCCACCAGCTTATTACCTTCCGGATGTTCCTCGCCTAACAGATAGGGTAACAACGGCTGCATGCCCGAACCGGTAAAAAGTGTCGTCGGATCATCTTGCGGCACCAACTGCGCCCGTGGAATTTGCACATGCTTTTTCTTTACGAAAAAATCAATATAAGCTTTTCGTATTTCTTGTGTTGTCATATCTGTGTATTGTAACAAAAGCTAGGCTGATTGTGCTTGCAATCTGTACTCAGCATGGTTATTGATTGTCGCATCCGGAAGTATCAGGTATTCCACTACCGACTGCCAATCCTCCTGTAGAATAGTTCCGGCCATGTTGACGGATCGCATTTTAGCTACCGGACATCCGCCGCCCTTCCTATACGGAGTGTACCCTTTCAACCGTTTGAAAATGTTCGGGGTGAATCTGACCGTCATACCATCGGAGTTTCCACTTAGCCTCAAGTTTCCGGTATATGCATAAGGCGCACCGAGCTGTTCATGCAAAGCCGGTAAGACTACTTCTACGACATGCGCCAGTTTGAGCAAGCCGTAGCTTCGCTGGATAACTTCCGTCGCATTCGCGACCGGAGGTTCGTTATCTCTTAGTAATTTAAGCGCTCCGCCGGCAAGCATTCTGGCGTCTCCGAAAACAGCCGTGGATAATCCTCCCATCTGCTCTAAATTACCCGGGTTATGCCGAGCCCGTTTAGCGCCTTGCGGACGGGGGACATCAGCACCTTCATAACCCGCGTGTAATACATCGCTTATGCCTTTGAGCGCTGCGGTATATCTCAATGTATCGTAGGCCACTAATGTCCTGTCTTCTACTTCTCGTGGTATCTGGTAGTTTACTTCCTCGTGGTTTAGCATAGCTAACCCAGACTTCACCAAAAAACGTACGCCCGGTACAAAATAGGCACTTCCGTTGGCTTCTCTTTCTTCGGCTAAGACCGCTTCGCTGGTTCCTGAAAAGGTTGGGCCATAACTGCCCTCATGACCGGCCAAAAAATCTTCAACTTCCGGACCGAGAACCTCGCGCTGTACCCTGTCTTCTATAAATATATTGTGTTGAGCGGTGAGTAAATCACCCATGTTAAAAATACCCGGCTAAATTTATTAATATTATGAAAGGATTATTATATATTATCAAATTTAGCGAATAATACCACCTCCCAAAACTTGGTCGCCGTCGTAGATAACAGCTGATTGGCCGGCGGCGATTGCCCTTTGCTCTTCATCCAATAGCAGTTTTTCGCTGTTGATTCGACATTCTACAAGCGGTCCTCTGTAACGTAATCTAGCCCGATATTTCTTATCTTCATCAGGTTGTTCGTTTATCCAGTGGGGATCACTGAGGCGTATAGTCCTTGACCATAAATTCTTATCGTTCAAGTCAGTGGTTACGTAAACCGTGTTGGTCTTCATATCCTTTTTGGATACATAATATGGCAGGCCGCCGCCGACGTTTAGGCCGTGGCGCTGGCCGATGGTGTAGAAAATCGCGCCGTCATGCTCGCCGATCACCCTGCCTTCGCTGGACAGCGAATTATCCACTATCGGTCCGGGTTCGGTTTTAACGTATTGGCGCAAGAACTCCTTGATACCGACTTGGCCGACGAAACAAATACCTTGGCTGTCTTTTTTGTCCGCTGTCGGCAAACCGAATTTTTTGGCCAGCTTTCTGACTTCATCCTTAGATTTGAAATCACCAACAGGCATCAGACTTTTTGATAAAGCGTCCTCGGTCACCCGGTATAGAAAATAGCTTTGGTCCTTGTTCTTGTCCTTGGCCGTGTATAATTTTTTGTTTTTTATCCTGGAATAATGGCCGGTGGCGATCAGGTCTGCGCCGTTTTCCAGCGAAGTTTGTAAAAAGAGTTTGAACTTGATCTCCTGATTGCACATGATATCCGGATTCGGCGTCCGGCCGGTCTTGTATTCATCTACCATGTAATCGACGACTTTTTGTTTATATTTTTTTTCAAAATCAAACACGATCAAATCTATACCGAGTTTTACGGCAGTCCGCTTGGCATCCCGGTAATCATCTTCCCAAGGGCATACGAAACCGGGGATATCCCGAGTCCAGTTCTTCATATAGACGCCGACTACATCATATCCCTGCTCTTTTAAGATCGCGGCTGTGACCGAAGAGTCTACGCCGCCGCTCATTCCGATGAAAACTTTCTTTGGCATAGCTTTGTATTATCTAATAAAAACCCGGCACCGGCAATCAATCTTGCTCTTGCCAGCTACCTAGCGGCGTTCCAGCTTTTTGCGCAAAGAGAACAGTTCGTGTTTGCGGCCCAGCCAGAAAGCGATGAAAGCCAGGGGTATGAATACTGCGACCGGCCACCATACTACCTTGATGACTTCTTTGGTAGGTTGCTCCGTACCGGTTGCTCCGGTATCTGCTATCTCACCATTGCCCACACCGACCAGCTGTAAAAAAGCGGTCTCGCCGTTTTTGTCCGAAGCCCGGACGAGGATGTTATATACCCCGGCGGAATCATAGACGTGTGTGATGTCAAAGGTACCGGCGAATTCCCGGCTAATGACATCCGGCCGTTTCCCATCACCCCAGTCGACAGTTATAGCGTAAGGGCCGTTGCCGCCGCTCAGTATAATGGGCCAACTCAGTTTCGAACCCGGGCTGGCGCCGCGCTTGGCAAAAGCGCTGGATAAGGAAACCCTGTTAGTGCCGGAAAAAGTAGAAATGGGAAAGTTGACTATGACCTTATTGGATGGTGGACTGGACTGCTCCAGATCATCATAAGCCCTGGCTGTTAATTCATTCCGGCCGGCGAACAGATCAATCTCTACCGAATAACTGCCATTTTGACACACAGCCGATCCGCCGAACACATTGTTTTTGAACACTTTTACGAGCAAGCCGCTCTGGCAAAGACCGGTAACCCTGATCGGTAACGTCGTAAAACTCGAGTTATTACTCGGAAAAGTTATGGTCGGCGCGTTTTTCGGCGGATTACCGGCAACTTTGGCTTCTATGCCGACGGACCCGGACGAGGTTGCGGCAGATACCGTAAGCGGTGCAACAAGCACCGCAAAAACTGCCAGCCATATGATAATCGCTATCGGCGTTCGGCTGAGAAATAATTTTAAGCCCACAACCCCTGCCTTAATTATCTACGCGACTTATACTTTTCCTCTTGCCCGCGTAGTTTTTTATAAACGAAGAAGATGATCAGCAAGATCAGCAGAACCACTACTGCCGCTAATATGCGGAGCCAACCGGGAATTACCCAAAAATGGGTTTCGCTTACCAACACGTCGCCGCCCGTACCGTATGAAACGCTGGCTATCGCGCTGTATCTGCCGGGAGAGGAGCCGAGATTCTTAATATTGTCATGGAACACCCTGGTACTATCCGGCAGTATATTCCCCCGGGGATCGGTATTGTTAATCTCATACCGATGGACTTCCTTGCCCCGAAAATCCTTGATTGTCACCGTGCCGAACGGTTTGGAAAAACTGTTGCCGGTATTCTTTAAGCCTAAGGCTATGCCGTCTGGCGAAGAGGAGAAGACAGTGCCGGTTTTACCGTCTTTTTCAGCCGAGAAAGAAACTAACTGAAGTTGCTCATTTACGTCACCGGGCACGTCGACCAAGACGATATGGCCCAGGCTGGCCGTCAGGTTTATTTGCCGGCCATCGGTATCGGTATTGGTCGAGACCGGTTCGGCAATGAAACGGATAACTCCGAAATAAGCTCCCGGGGGCTGATCAGCCGGTACATTTATCGGGATCTTCAGCTTTCTAGTTTCGCCGGAATTCATTCTGATGTTAGGTATGCCGGAAATGAAATCCTTGATAGTGTAGGGCGATTTTTGGTTCTCATCAGTGATTATACGTGGCGTGCCGGTATCGTTATCCGAGATAAAATCGTTTATTTCCGGTTTGGCAATTATAGTACCGCCGGTAACGTTTTTTAGCGATAATGATACATTCTCACTGCTGCCCTTCTTAACGGTAAGCTCGGTCCGGGTAGGAGAAATCTGCAGACCGCTGGCCGGATCCGGCTGATCCTGGGCGATGCCACGGCTAAAACTTACTAACAAAACTGCCAATAAAGTTAACAAACCCCCCAAAAGAAATTTTTTGGTTGAAATAGCTTTGTTCATTTTTTCTCCCTTTTGGATAATTCTAGCATATATCGCAGTTTAATTTAAAAGCTGGCCACAGCCACATAGGTGAGGGTTGTCGAATAAATACCTGGCGGCTGCCCGGCATTGATATTCATAATATAGCTTACCGTCATGCGGTTGAACTCTGTAGCTGAAGTAGTCGATGAAATAACATCGCCGGGGTCGAATTTAAACAGGTTAGGTGAATTGTACGCCGGAGCCGGTGTTAGCGACCCACCCCCCTCGGGATTCCGGCCGGTATCGGGGTTGGAATTATTGCGCAGATTTATGCCGAACTGGGCGGTTCCGGTCTGGGAAGTCTGAGACGATGAAAGCCGGTCAATCGTATTGTTGCCCGACGTCATGGTCGTCCCTAAGATTGACACACTATAGCCCGTATTATCATTGGTCGCGCCGGCAAACTGAGTAGTGGTAAAGGCTGTGCGGTTTGCTTCCAGTGTTCCCATGTCGATATTCAGGCCGGTGGCAGTCTGGCACTTCGGACCTACCGTGATGCCTACGCAGAAGGTCAGATAAGGCGGCACGAATACATTAACGCCCAGAGAAGGTGCCAGACTGAAGGCAACCACTCCGTCATCGACATGCGTACCCGTGGCATCAATATTTGAATAAGTGGTTATCCGCACATAAGTAGTGTGATTCGGTGTATCTGGGTTAAGTATGTTGCTAAAGTCATAGCTGAGGGTACCGGGCGCGGAAAGCGCCACCGGCCTTGAAATAACTATCCGATTGGAAACGGTGTTCGGATGGACGCTGAATCCGGTCTGGCCGGTCTGGGTATCCAGGTCCGCTCCTGAAGCATCCATGCCACCGGGAGCGACACACGGATCGGATATCAGTGGGTCCTCACAGTATTGAAAGGCTATCGAGCCCAAGGAACCGCTGCCAGCCAAGTTGAACTGAAATTTATGATTGGCAATCGCTCCTGCCGTAACACTCGAGAGCGTTATCGATCGTTCATCCAGGCTGGCAGCTTTGGCCGATTCCGTATAAAAGGACATAAAGAATGCCGTGGTTATCAGAGCCGCAGGTAAGAGCTTTTTTAACGGATGCCCTTTACTTTCCTTTGCCATATTCACCTTATTGTAAGCTAAAGGAGTATCGGATTGCTAATAACAGTGTGTCCCCGGACTGTTTAATAAGTTGCTACGACTATGAAATCCGCCTGGGTCGAATAGCTACCGGTAGGCGTTACGGCATTGGGCGTAGCGGCAAATTTCAGGATCAACGCCTCGTCATCTACCGCACCGGAAGAAGAAGCTACCTGATCAAGCGTACCGGTCTCATCCCAAGCATAACCGTTGCTGTTATCTGATCCGTAAGTGTTTGAACCCAAACCGTCATATTGTGTATCGCGTTGTAGATTATAGGTACCGCTGGCGAACGTACAGGTATAAGCGGTGGTGCTTCCACAGTTAATCCCGCCGATGGTCATACCGAATTCTTCGGTTCCGGCGACAAAGGCAGATTGGGTTGTACCGGCGCTGGTAACACACTGGTCGGTATTTACGTCGCCGACATTACAGGTTGCACCTGATACCCGAAGGGCTCCCAAGTGTTCGGAGCCCGAACCTTGGATGGATTTATAACTTACGGTAGCGCCCGAGGAGGCATTGGTTCTGAGCATTGCTATGCCATTGGTATTATTACCGTCATTGCCCGTACCGACCGGCGAAGTATTGACGGTAGACGCATCCAAGGTACCTAGATCTACGGTGGTACCGCTGACCGCAGCACAGGTAGCGCCCGGCGAAGTCGTAGCATCATCTACGGTAGTATTGCCCACGCAGAAGTTAAGTATTTCCTGAATCCTGGCCGAGATGGTAAGGGTTTGCGTAACAGCGGCCGCGACCGTACCGTTATCCAGTGAATCCGCTGCCTCGTAGTCGTCGTCGTTATACGTAGTTATTCTTACGAAGAAGGTACTGTTAGTGGTAGAAGGGTTGGTTATGGTGGTAAACGGTACTGTTTTCGCTCCGCTCGTGTCCGTACCGCTGGCCCTGTTTATACAAATGACCGCCGCTCCGGGAGTACAGTCATTGGCTCCCGTAGTGTCAACGGCAAAGGCCGTACCGGTAAAACCGGTGGGGGAACCTATCACACGGCTGGAATAGCTAAGTCCGGTTGGCGCGGTACAGGTTCCGATAGCAGCACTGCAGGCCTGGAACTTAATACCTAAGATTGTAGTAGCCGTAGGCACGGTAAATCCGAACGTGTGGGTTACCGAGCTGGCTGCCGGTACGGCTGATGAAAGCGTCATAGATCGGGAAGTAAGCTGAGCCGCGGATGCATTAGGGTTATTCAGAAACGGCGTCGAGGCGGCTAATACCAGCACGCTTATCTGCAAAAATACCAACAGCGACCTGACCGGCCATTTTATTGCAAGTAAATTCATTTTGGTTTCTGTTCCTTTTTATTTTGTTAATGCTGTTTAACTCGCCTGATTATAAACATAATCTTTAGCGGTTTGCAAACATTTGTATCCGTTTTTGCCAAGTTATCCACAGGCTATTTAGCCTTGAAGCTTCTTACGATGTTTACGAAATTAACGAACTGCGGAGCAAACCCCAAGTCGTGATAAAGAAGATAATAGC
>DASUOG010000020.1:0-6245 GCA_036276755.1 Saccharimonadales bacterium (SeqCode)
TCCAACCGTCCGGTATACGCAAACTAAATTCTTTATTAAGGGATTCGACTTCCAACCATGCCGATGTTTCATCTTGAACTTCAGTTTTTTGTTTTTGCTTCGGTATAGAAAAGTCGGAAACTTTCGGTTCGCTTTGATTGGCTTTATAAACGTAATACCCTATCCCGCCGATCATTCCTAAAATCACTAATACAAGCAGTATTTCTATTGCCCCGAAACCTTTTTGGCTTTTTAGTTTTTTCATTTTTATTCCTTATTTAACGGTTATGCTTATTTATAGCACCAAAAATATTTTAAGCAATAGAAATTTTTAACTCTTCGTAAGCAGCTTGGGGATCTTCGGCCTTTTGGATAAAACCGCCGACGTTCAAAACATCTATGCCATTCTCAACCAGCTGCTTGGCATTCTGACCGTTAGCCCCGCCGTCCCAGCCGATTTCTATATCAGGGTTCAATCTTTTAGCTTCTTGGGCTTTCTCAGCTTGTGTTAAATCGGCGTTGCCGCCGAAGTATCCCAGTTTGCCGCCGAATATTAATAAATGGTCATAATCTTTAAGCACATTTGCCACATCCGAGACTTTGGTTTCCGGCAAAACACAAAGGCCGGCTTTTATCCCATGATCGTGCAGTTTTGCTGCGAAATCCTTCAGATCAACGTCTGCCTCGGCGTGGATTATCACCAGATTCGGTTTTTGCTTGAAAATAACACCCAAATAGTCAGCCGGTTTCTTATACATCAGATGGAAATCGGCCCTGACGGATTTTGGCCACCAAGCGTCTTTAAGATCGATTGATCTGGTCGGCGCAAACTCGCCATCCATGAAGTCCAGCTGAATTCTGGGCGCAAAACTTACACGGTTTATTTGTTTGGAAAATTCATCTTTATCGGAAGCTAAAACCGTCGGGCAGACTACGCTCATTTATTTGTCCAATTTTTTGATTCTTCTCTCGTGGCGTTCGGCACCGCTGAACTGCTCCTCAAGCCAGATGGTAACCGCTTTTTCGATTTCCGATTGAGATACGAACCGAGCCGCGATACTTATCATATTGGCATTGTTGTGTGCCCTGCTAAGCCGTAAAATTTCATATTCGTCCGCAGATTGTTTACCCTCGGCATCAATGGCTTGAGCCGCCTGAGCCGGGCCGTAATAAACCATACACCTCACGCCCTTTACCCGGTTGGCAGCCATAGCTTCACCCTGTCCGCTGCCGCCCATGATTATCCCAACTTCACATTCTCCGTTGGTTACCGCTTCGGCGGCCGGAAAGATGAAGTCCGGATAATCATCTTCGGCATCGAACTTTTCAGGGCCGAAATTGACGCATTGATGCCCTTGCTCGCTTAAGAACTTTTCCAGCAACTTAAGCTGGTCAAAACCTGCATGGTCGGTACTAAGTGCAATCTTCATCAATTGTTATTTATTATGCAGGAGCTTGCCGACGTCCGCAACTACCTCTACCAGGCGGTTGGAATAACCCCACTCATTGTCGTACCACACGACGACCTTGGCTAAGTTGCCATCGACTACGTTAGTCAGTAGCAGATCCACTATCCCCGAATGGCTGTTGCCGACATAATCACTGCTGACAAGCGGCTCTTCGCTTACTCCTAAAATACCCTGGTAATAAGGCTCCTTGGCGGCTTTTTTGAAAACTTCATTGATCTCATCTTTTGTCGTATCGCGCTTTAATACGGCCGTCACATCGCTGATCGAGACAACCGGCGTAGGCACGCGTATGCTTAGTCCGTCGAACCTGTCCTTAAGCTGCGGCAAGGTCAGACCGACCGCAATCGCCGCGCCGGTAGTAGTCGGAACGATGTTTTCCGCGGCATTCCTCGCCTCACGCAAATCCTTTGCCGGAGCATCCTGCAACCGCTGGCTTGCCGTATAACTGTGTACGGTCGTCAACATAGCTTTGTCGACTCCGAAAGCCTCATCCAGGATCGACATCACCATGGCGATGGAATTGGTCGTACAGCTGGCATTGCTTACGATTTCACCGGTTTTTTCTAACTTATCCTCGTTGACGCCAAGCACCACGGTTTCGAGATCCGGGCTTTTGGTGGGCGCGGATATGACCACTCGTTTTGCCCCAGCTTTAAGATGAAGCTCGGCACCTTCCTTTTTCGTAAACAAGCCTGTAGCTTCTATAACGACGTCTATTTTCAATTCTTTCCAAGGAAGATTGGCCGGATCCTTTTCTTCCAGCACCTGGATGTGTTTCCCATCGATGATGAGACCTTTTGCGTCATGGCCTACCTTTTTGTCATACTTTCCGTAGTTACTGTCATGCGCTAGCAGATGAGCCAGTGTGGCGTTATCTGCGAGATCGTTTATCGCCACGACCTCTAAATCTGTTCTATCAAAAGCTACCTTAAAGGCATTACGACCGATCCGACCGAAACCATTTATCGCAATACGTGTTTTCATCCCGTAGTAGACCTCCAAGAAATTTCGTTATAATTTTATATTTTGTACAGATCTATTTAAGCATAACCTTTTAGAAAAATCAGCATTATTCTTTGCAGGACAACTTGGAAACTCACTACGGGATTCATCATTACCCTCGTTTAGATTTTTCTACAGTATAACGTTTATATTTAAAGTGTTTCAAGCAAATAAACTATTGGCCGTATCTTTTTATGCATTCCGCGATAATTTTTTTAGCATCTTCAATGTCGCCCCAACCTAGTACTTTCGTGCTACCGGGTTTTTTCATGTCCTTATAATGGCTGAAGTGATGCTCTACCTTCTGCTTCCAGCGTTCGCCTAAATCGTCCAGTGAATCGATGCTATCTCCGGTACTTCGGTCATCAGCCGGGACAACCACCACCTTGTGGTCCATCTCGCCGTCGTCTTCAAAATTCATAACCCCGATAACTTTTGCTTCCAGCCAGATACCGGTCGGCAGCGGCTCATCGCAAACTATGAGCGTATCCAGTTCGTCGCCGTCTTCATCCAGCGTCTGCGGAATAAAGCCATAGCTGCAAGGTTTGGCAAATATCGACGGCTCCACACGGTCCAGCATAAAAGCTGCGCGCTTACGGTCCCATTCGATCTTAAGATGGGAACCTTCGGGAATTTCCACCACCGTGTTCACAATTCCATTTTCAATATCGCCGGGCGTTAGAACTTTGTTGAAATCTGCCATTTTTTCCTCTTAAAATTAGCTTAATCCCTTATAATGTAGCATAGATGAAAATAATTAGTCATAGAGGTGCGGCCGGGCTCGCGCCGGAAAATACTGTTTTAGGCATAAAAATCGCCCGGCAGTACAAAGTGGAGTACATAGAAGTCGACGCCCAAGCGACTAAGAACGGCAAGCTCGTATTGTTTCATGATGATTCCATCCGCACGAAATCCGGCAAGCAGATAAAGATCAAGAACGCCACCTTGTCCGATATCAGAAATAACAGCGCATTGGAATATAAAATACCGACGCTGGAGGAGGCATTCGATGCTGCCGGCAATACGCCGCTTTTGGTCGACTGCAAGGGCGATGAGTGGGAGGCGCCGCTGATAAAAGCCTTGAGGAACTTCAAAGGACCGAAGCCGATAGTGGCTTCCGACAACAGCCGGCGACTGTTCGCCTTTAGCCAGAAAATGCCGGATATCAATTGTTATCTGTCGGAGCTGACAAAGCCGTTTGAGACGATACAGACTGCTAAGGGCTTGGACTTTGCGGGCATATGTTTGCTTTATTCCATGTATAATCCGCTGGTTTACTTCTTAGCCAAGCGCTATGGCCTAAAAATGACAATGTACACGGTAAACCGGCCGGTTTATGCCTGGTTTCTACACTTTCTATATCCGGAGGCATTGATAACCACCGATTTCCCGGACCGCTTCACCCCCAAGAAACGAAGGACCACGCGATGAAATTAAAGTTCGTTAAAAAACAACCGGAAGCCAAAAATATAGTCAGTTTTTGGTTCAAACCGGAAAAGCCCGTACATCGGATTGCCGGACAATACACACAGCTTGATATCCCACATCCTGATCCTGATCAACGCAGAACCAAGCGATGGTTTACCGTATCCAGTTCTCCTACCGAAAATCTTTGGTCTGTTACCACCAAACTTGACCCCGACCGCAAAAGCACTTTCAAAACCGCCCTTAATAGACTTGAAGCCGGCGAAATCATCTCGGCACAGCTACCGATGGGCGATTTCGTTTTGCCCAAGGATGCGTCCCTGCCGATTATTTTCGTAGCCGGCGGCATAGGCATAACACCTTACCGCAGCATCTTGAAATATCTGTCGGACACGAACCAGAAAAGAGACATAACTCTTATATATGCCGTTAATGAACCGGATGAGATCGCTTTTCGTCAGCTTATAGGTCAAACCGATATAAATTTCAAAGAACATATCGGCAGTCTGAGCGCCGAGAAAATACTGAATCATACGGGCGATATCACAAACCACATCGTATATCTTTCCGGGCCCGAAAAGATGGTAGAAGCTCTATGGAAAGATTTGCTGGCAAAAGGTATAAATAATCTGCAGCTAAGGACTGACTTTTTCCATAATTACGATTAGTCCGGCAGAACTTATCTGCCCGGCCCGGATGGAATGTGCCTGATAAAAATCAGTCTACGGCCGTGATGACGGCTTTCATCTGGAACGGGTGGGGAACGCAGAAATATTCGTAAGTTCCGGCCTCGTTGAAGGTGAACTCATAGGTGTCGCCATTATTTAAGTTGCCGCTATCCAGACCTTTTTGTGGGCTGGTGTCGGCCGAAGTTACGGTGTGGACTATCTGTCCGTTATTGGTCCAGGTAACCGTAGTGCCTTTCTTAATCTTTAGATACGTAGGATTAAAAACAAAATCATCGGCGCTTACCGCAACCTCAGATTTATTCGTCGCATTGACGGTGGAGCCGATATTCGCGCCCTCGGTGTAGTTATTCGGGTCCAGTTCGTTCCCGGCTGGAACCGTTTCTTCAGTGTTCTGGACGGTTTCCGGGGGTGCCAAAGACGTTTGCCCGGAAGAAGCCGTATCCTGCGCGGGTTTATCTTCTTTGTCGCGGCTTAATACAAATGCCCCGCCGGCAAGAATAATGATAGCTACGACGGCTATTATTGCTTTGTTCATTATCACTCTCCTGATTTAGTAACCTAATTGTAAAGCTAGTCCGCCGATCTTTCCAGTTCTTCCAAATATTTACGGATAGAAAGTGCGGCAGTAGCCCCTTCGCCGGCCGCACTGGCTATTTGCATTGTCGCCCCTGAACGCACATCGCCGGCGCAAAAGATTCCAGGGACGTTGGTGGTTAATGTCTCGTCAGTCTTGATTAGACCTATTTCGTCCAACTCTACGCCGCTGCCATCTAAAAACGCGGTGTTCGGCTTAAGCCCGATAAAAACAAATACCCCGTCCGTTTCAAATACTACTTTCTTCTTACCGGCTTCGGTGCCTTCTACGGCCGTGACCTTGCCCTCCTTGCCGACTACCTTATCGGTCGTGGTGTTGAAATGGATGGTAATTTTATCCTTGTGCTTGGTAAGTTCTTTTTGCAGAATATCCGATGCGCGCATCTTTGGGCCGCGAACCAGCATATCTATATGGCTCGCATATCTGGTAAGAAAGATCGCTTCCTGCGCCGCGGAATTGCCGCCGCCGACGACTACCAATCTCTTATCCCGGTAAAACGCCCCGTCGCAGGTAGCGCAAAAATGCACGCCGCGGGCGTAGTATTCATCCTCGCCTGGTATGCCCAGGCGTTTATAGTCGCTGCCGGTGGCTATCAGCACGGTCCGGGCTTTTATCTTACCGTCGGTAGTGTCAAGTTCGATATGCCTGTCCTTTTTAACCAGTGCGGTAACCTCGGCAAAGTCAATCTTGGCACCGAATCGCTCAGCCTGTTTCTGTAACCTTTCGGCTAATTCCAAACCGGCAACGCCCTCGGGAAAACCCGGATAATTATCAACCCAATCGGTAATCGCGGCCAGGCCCCCTATTACCCCTTTGTCTAGCAATAGGGTTTCGATATCTTCCCGCGTAGTATAAATCGCCGCCGTCAACGCCGTGGGACCGGCACCGACAGTTACCACATCATGCACTTTATTCGGTTCACTCATTATTTAATTACCATTCTACATTATCTCTTGATTTATTGTGGGTGCAGTGCAAGGCAGCAATGAGCAACTCCGGTGAGGCGTACTTAACGGTACGGTGAGCAAGGAGCGCAATGATAACGCAGTATGCGCCACAATAAATCAATAGTGTTACGAAACCGCC
>DASUOG010000021.1:0-4358 GCA_036276755.1 Saccharimonadales bacterium (SeqCode)
TCCGTTCACGGAAGTCGATGACTTACCGCCAAAATCGGCGCTCTTTTATTTACCGGAAGATGCCGGATCGGTCATAGAAGAGGACGGTAAGCTAAGCGAAGCGGACGAAGAGCGGTTTCATGAACTGGCGATGGAACAGGAACGCCACCGGCCTTTAGCATGGACATCCGAAGATATCGTCGCACCGGCTTATAACGCTATGGCCGCCGGAGTCGGGACGACATTTTGCGTCGTGGCATCGGCGGCAAGCCCGGAACCGGAAAAGTAAATCTTCAGCCAATATCATTTATCGCGGCTTTGCAGGTATAAGAACAGGCCGAAACCGCCGAGAGCCAATATATAGTCCTTGCCGGTTTCCTGCAGGTTACTCTCCGACCAAAAGGCGACGTATTCCGGTCTGATGAACGGTGATAATCTTTGTACGCCTTCGGCCAAAAAATTGGTCATGGTCGCTCCGACTCCGGCTGCTGTCGCTTTGACCGCCATCACCCGGTTTCCCAAGAACGAACTGGCCGCCCAGGCTCCAAGGTAGCCGACAACGGGGTGCCGACCGCTGGTGACTAGCATTTCCGCCCGGTCCGCTTCCGGCAGGTACGCGCCAAGACCTGTGTATTCTGCCGCGGTGGCGGCCACGGCAATACCGCTTAGAGCCGCCGCGCCGCCTATTTGAGCGCGGTTTTCGGACACGTAATTTAAAAGCCCCCGGGATTCTGCCCGGGCAGTTTGCTCTAATTGTTCAGACATCGCTCAAATCATCCTACAAAAAGCCCTGATGTACAAGCACAAGCGGATCAGAGTTATTTTTTGGTGGCGACCCACGTTTTAGTTTTCGGGCTGGCGTGGGTTTCTGCATAATTCGGCGGGGTAACATCCTCCAAAGGCAACCCTTGTTCGATGTCAAAGACCGTATCTAGATCAAGCCTCCCGTCAAGTCTGCTAAACTCGGCGGCGAAATCAAAGAATCTTCCGGCGACCTTCGGGCTGAGTCGCTCTACTGCCACAAGCTGTCCGCCGCCGACCAATATCCGGGCGGCTTCGCGCATAATGTCAAGTTTCAAATAAAATGCCTTTGACTCCAAGTGCGTTAGTTCACTGATAATTTCCCAGTGTCTGCCCTCTCTGTCGAGTGCCAGCAGGTCAACTGCTAACTCTTCTTTTTGGGGATTACTTATAGTCAATGCATTATCGCCGAATACATTGCGGGCAAGTACCGTATCCACGCTGCCATCTTCGAAATCCAAATCCGTGGCACTGGCAATCATGGGTGTCAGCCTGATATCCCTGAAGTACGCTGATCCCAAAGCCACCTCGTCCGTATCGACGATATAGTGTTCATCTGCGCCATCAAAGCGCGGGCCTGCTTCAGGGCCGCAACCGATCTCCACTACTTTCATTAGGGGTAATAATACCACAAATCGATAGTTTTGTCGAACCAAGCTATTTACAAAGCATATGCTTTTATGTTATAATTATGAATAATGAACGAAACTTTACCTTCGGTGGAAAGAATGGATTTCGCGGTCACTGCAGCCGCCGGCATTCATGATTCTGACGACTCGTTGATCGGCGGCGAGCTGGTCGATGAGCCTGACAGGGCATTACCGCGCGAGCAGCTGCGTTTTGACATAGCCATCAACTTAGGGGTAGCGCCGGAGCATGTTTACTTTCCACAACGCGATGGCGTACCGTTGGATCCCGCAGAGGCTTACCGAGCTGGAGAAACCGTAGCCGCGTTCGCGGCCGGGCGTTGGCACTTTCCGAACGACCCGACTGCCGTGCAGGTAGCAACACCAATCCAGCATTAGTCTTTAGCGGGCAGGTCGGCCAGCTGGTCCTGAGACATTATCCTGACTAAAATAACGAAGTCCTCAGGGTGTTACAGCTGCTACTTGCCGAGTTTTGGGCTTAGCCTCTGTTGTAAGCCTCTACGTAAGTCCGCCACCAAGTCTATATGGGGCAGTTCTTCCACGAGGGCATTAAGAGAATGGTTTATTAATCTCCTGGCTGTAGTGTTCGGCCTGATACCGTTTTCTCCCGCCAGTTTATACAAATTTTGCGCATCTTCACTGCCAAGATAAAAAAACACTCTATTTTGGCTTACCGGCCCTGTCTCGCTACGTTGGATAACTTCCTGACTCGGAGGTTCAAGCAGTGATCGAATTACGATATCAGCGGCAAGTCTAGTTCTAGGTCTGCCTACTAAATAACTGACTGCCTCAAGCCGCTCTACCTGAATATCACTACACCAAGGATTAAAACCCACCAGTTCTTTTCTTTCAGACATAAGATGGTAATTGTAAAATGATTTTAGGCAAAAATCAATTTTTTAAAAAATGTTCTTTGCCTGCTAAAAGGCTATGAATTCAGTCTAGAGCCTGCCCGCGGATGGCGAAAACTGTTTTAAAATGCTAGTGTTAACTTAATGAAAATGAAGCTCAAGACGCCGCGCAGGGTCATCGTCTTTAACAATAAGTTTCCGCTCGTCGGTCCTATAGTTTGGGTATTGAGCGTGCAGTATTTCCTATTCCAGCTGGTCGCGACCTTGTCCTGGGATCCGCCTTATGACTGGAAGAACCATCTTATCAGCGATCTGGGCAATACCGAGTGCGGCCAATATGCCGGCCGGTATGTCTGTTCGCCCGATAATTTTATTATGAACGGTTCGTTCATCATGCTGGGGTTTACCATGGCACTCGGTTCGCTGCTTATTTACCAGAGTTTCAAGCGCAACCAGGCTTCGTTGGTCGGGTTCAGCATGATGGCGCTGGCCGGCTTCGGCACGTTTTTGGTCGGTCTGTTTCCGGAGAACACCATCAGCGAACTGCACGCCATCGGTGCTTTTCTAGCTCTGTTCGTGGGCAACCTCAGCCTGGTGGTCTTAGCACTGGCCTTGCACCGTGTCCGCCCGAGTTTCCGCATCTATACCTTTTTGTCCGGCACGGTTTCGACCGTCGCTTTCATATTATTCGTAACCGACAATAATCTCGGCTTAGGCCCGGGCGGCATGGAGAGGGTAGTGTCCTATCCGCAGACCCTCTGGCTAATACTATTCGGTATTTATATGACCAGATCGCGCTACCGCGCTATAAAACAGAATTAAACCCACAAAACCTGTTCGCTCTTATAGCGAAACCCCTTAAAAAATGCTATTCTATCTCTAGAATTGGAGAAAATATGGGTCTCAAAAAATTAGATGGCCAGAGTGAGAATATTACCGAGGACCAAAAAACAAAACTGAAAGAACTTTTCCCAGAAGTTTTTGCTGAAGATAAGATTGATTGGAATAAGCTTAAGTCTACCCTTGGAAAAGAAGTTGATCTTGAGGAACGTTACGGGTTGAACTGGAAAGGGAAGAGTAATGTTTTTCGTGCTATTCAAGAGCTGACAACAAAAACATTAAAACCTGTTCGCAATGAATCTGTAAATTTTGGTGAAACAGAGAACTTATTTATAGAGGGCGATAATTTAGAAGTTCTAAAGGTTCTTCAGCGTTCGTATTATGGCAAGGTCAAGATGATTTATATTGATCCACCATATAACACGGGAAATGACTTTGTTTATAACGATAAATTTGCCCAATCTAAAATTGAATACGAGGAAGAAGCCGGCATTCGCGATGAAGAAGGAAAAATCACGAGGACGGATGGTCTAAAGCCTAATCGTAGAGATGGCGGGCACTTCCACAGTAATTGGCTGAATATGATGTATCCAAGGTTATTTTTGGCTCGAAATCTGTTAAAAAAAGACGGAGTCATATTTATCAGCATTGATGACAATGAAGTTCACAACCTTCGCATGATAATGAATGAAATTTTTGGCGAAGAAAACTTTTTGAGCGAAATGGTTAGAAAAACAAAACTAACATCAAATAAAGGGACACATTTTTCTCCTTCACATGAGTATATACTTGTTTACGCAAGACAAGCCAGTGAATTAGCAGAATTTAATGATATAGAGGCGCAAAACGATCCAAACTATTTAAAACTTTTTAAGTTTAAAGATGATAGGGGCAAATACAACGAAGTTTCTCTATATATGCCAAGTCTTGATGTGCGGCCTAACCAAAGATATTGGATTGAGGCTCCAGATGGTAGCAAAGTTATTACTCCTGAAGGTAAGGTATTTCGTTGGACAGAAGAAACCTTTCTAAGAAATAAAAATGATGGAAGAGTTGTATTTAAAAAAACTGATACATCACCACTTTTGAGCGAAACTAACGAGAAGGCCAAATGGAATGTTTATACAAAGCTTTATCTACATGAGAGACAAGAAAGCGGTCTGCGTCCGGTTACGTTTTTTGATAAATACCCCAACTCCATAGCATCTAAAGAATTAATTAAGCTCAAAATACCTTTTTC
>DASUOG010000022.1:0-26084 GCA_036276755.1 Saccharimonadales bacterium (SeqCode)
TATGAAGACCGGCTTGGTTTTCGTTTCGAACCGCTTTATATCTCTTAGAAAAAACAGGGGCGTGATGAGCTTCAAAAACCAGGGTGCCCCATCATTGTTCTTCGGCATATATAGTAGTTTAAACCATCCGGTGGATATAAGCAGAGCTTTCATGCGATAATTATTAACTGATAGATGAAGAGAAAGTATGTTTCCGCTTTGGTTACCTTCGGGTTTTTGGCTCTGTTCGTCTGGTATGCTGTCGCGAACCGGGATTCGTTTGAGGCGCTTAAGAACGTTTCGCTTGCCGGACTGGTGCTGGTCGCCGCGGCGAAACTATTAGTATTTTTCTCCAACGGACTGTTTACCAAATGGTCGGCGGAAGCCTTTACCAAAAGACTTTCACTTGGCGACGGGATATACGTCGGTATCTTATCGGCCATCGGCAACTTTTTCGGCCCTTTGCTCGGCGGCACCAGCATCCGCGCCGTTTATTTGAAGAAGTATCACAACTTAAGCTACAGCAAGTTTACCTCTACCCTGATGTGGTATTACTTGATTTTGTTTATTTTTGTATCACTGGTAGCGATAGTTTCATTGCTCCTGCTGGATGAGACCAACCAGACTGGAGCATTACTGACGTTCTTTACCGCTTGGCTGGTAGTACTTGTGGGGTTGACCTTCGTGCGATTGCCGTCGGATAAAAAGCTGGAATTATTTGAAAAGAACAAGGCTGGCCGGTTCGTCGTAAAAGTGCTGAAGGAAATCGAAGACGGCTGGAACATCATCCTGCAAGACAAAAGATTACTCCTGAAACTGTTGTTCGTATCCGTATTAAGCTTCGCCGGAAGTTTCCTGGCGGCGTATGTGGAATTTTCGATCCTTAATATCGAGACCAGCCTGCCGGCACTGGGGCTTTATACTACGCTGGTAACGGCTTCGCTGCTGCTTAGTCTGACGCCAGGAGCAATCGGTATAAGAGAAGCTATGTTGCTTATCGTATCAACGACCATCGGTATCAGCGGCGCCCAGATAGTCCAGATAGCGATAATTGACCGCGGCGTGCACTTTATCCTGCTGTTCGCATTGTTTATCCTGACTCGGAATTCTAAACTAAAAAAGTCGCTGACAACAAAGGAAGGGGTAGTTTGAGTAAAGATTCGATAGACAAGGAAATAAACCTGACCCCGCGGCAGATATGCGACGTGGAGATGATCTGCAGTGGCGGGTTTGCGCCGCTTGCGGGTTTTTTGAACGAGGATGATTATAAGTCGGTCTGCAAGGATATGCGGCTTGCCTCCGGCAAGTTGTGGCCGATGCCGATAACCTTGGATGTGGATGAGCAGACAGCCAAATCGTTGAGTAAGAACGACAGGGTAAATCTGCGCGATCAGGAGGGCGTGGTGCTGGCGGTGCTGAATGTCGGCGACGTCTGGAAACCGGATAAGGACCAAGAGGCCACGTCGGTATTCGGCACCAAGGACGAGGCTCATCCGGCGGTGAACTACCTGATGAACAAGACAAACGAATACTATGTCGGCGGAAGGCTTGAGACCAAACAACTGCCGACGCACTATGATTTCAACGAACACCGTTATACGCCCAAACAATTGCGCGCACACTTCAAAAAAATGGGCTGGAACAAGGTTGTAGCCTTTCAGACCCGCAACCCGATGCACCGGGCGCACGTCGAGCTGACGCTTCGGGCGGCCAAGCAAACCGAGGCCAATCTGCTGATACACCCGTCTGTCGGCATGACCAAGCCGGGCGATGTCGACCACTACACCAGAGTCAGGGTGTACCAGCACATTTTGAAAAACTTTCCGCAGGGTACGGCGATGATAGCCCTACTGCCGCTGGCGATGCGCATGGGCGGTCCCCGCGAGGCGCTCTGGCATATGCTTATCCGCAAAAATTACGGCGCGACGCATTTTATAATCGGCAGGGATCACGCCGGTCCGGGCAAAGATTCCCAAGGCAAAAACTTTTATGACCCCTACGAGGCACAAGAACTGGCCAAAAAACACGCCGATGAGATAGGCGTCGAAGTAATACCATTCAAACAGATGGTTTATGTCAGCGAGCTGGACAAATATATGCCGGTGGAAGAGGTACCACAAGGCATGGAGCCTCTGCATCTTTCCGGCACGCAACTGAGAGAACTGCTCAATGACGGCAAAGGCCTACCGGAGTGGTTCACTTATCCGGAAGTGGCCGAAGAACTGCAAAAGACGCACCGGCCGAGATTTGAGAAGGGCTTTACCGTGTTCTTCACTGGTTTATCCGGTGCCGGCAAGTCCACGATCGCCAATGCGCTGATGGTCAAGCTAATGGAGCTAGGCAAACGCTCGGTAACCCTGCTGGACGGTGATATCGTGCGCAAAAACTTGTCCAGCGAACTGGGTTTTTCCAAGAAGGACCGGGATATCAACATCAACCGTATCGGTTACGTAGCTTCGGAAATATCCAAGCATGGCGGCATAGCCATCTGCGCGCCGATAGCGCCTTATAATAGGGTCAGACAGGAAATCCGGCAGAACATCCGCTCCGTCGGCGGCGGATTCATCCTGGTATATGTCGACACGCCGCTTGAGGAGTGCGAACGAAGGGATCGGAAGGGGCTGTATGCGGCGGCCAAGGCCGGCAAGATAAAACACTTTACCGGTATATCCGACCCGTATGAACCACCGCAAGATGCCGATCTGACGTTGGATACGACCAAGCACGGCGCCGACGAACTGGCCAACCAGGTAATCCTGCACTTGGAACACGAAGGCTACATCAAAGCTTCATCGTAGTATAAAAAAACGGCTCAGTTTGGAATTGAGGCGATTATTATGAGCTATTTTATGCGCCGTATTGCTTGTTACTGCTAAAATAAGACGATGCAAAATTTATTGACGCAGGTAATAGAGATTACCCGGCAGGCTGGAGAAGCGATCCTTGAGACTTACGGAGCGCCGGAAGAGTTCGAGATCGAAGACAAAGATGACGCCGGCTACGTGTCGCCGCTGACCAAGGCGGATAAAGCCTCACACGAGGTAATAACCCAGGAGTTGAAAGCGATTTCCGATTACCCGGTGATTTCGGAGGAAGGCTCAGGGGATTATAAGCAAGAGGGGACGTTCTGGCTCGTCGATCCACTGGACGGTACCAAGGAATTCATCGGCCGAAACGGCGAATTCACGGTCAATATCGGACTGATCAAGGACGGCGAACCGGTACTGGGAGTGGTTTATCAACCGGCCGGCAACGTACTTTACGCCGCCGACGAGGATGGTGCGTTCAAAATAACGCCCGCCGGCAAAGCAGGCCTGAAACCGGCCGGCAAGCCCGCCGAACCGCCGAGAGTAGTCGTCAGCCGCAACCATAAAGGTAAGGAGCTGGAAAAAATTTTGGCTAAAATCGGCAGGCATACCGCCGTTGACGTAGGTTCGTCACTGAAGTTTTGTTTGTTGGCAGAAGACAAAGCCCAAGTGTATCCGCGGTTCGTACCGACTTATCTGTGGGACACCGCGGCCGCTGACGCTATCTTGCGCAGAACCGGCGGGGAAATTCGCGGGCTGGACGGCAATCTGCTGGCTTATGAGCCTGATAAGAATATTAAAAACCCGCTGTTCATCGCGACCGCGAAGGGCAACGGCGAGCTGTATGAACGAATAATGCGGGCCGCGGAAAGAAAATAATGAAGCGGCTGAAGCGAATAATTACTTCCAAAGCGTTCTTACCGGCGGTGTTCATATTCTTCGCTTTGCAAGCGGTTGTTTACGCGTCGTTCATCGGTTTCGGAATTCCGTCCGATGAGAATTACCATTTCGGCACGATACAGTATTACGCCCACCAGGACATAACTACCGGACCGTTCACCGAGGGCCAGACAATTGACACTCTGTCCACGGTCCATGAAATCGACCGGAACCCGCGCTATCTGTATCCTTACTTGCTGAGCTTTCCCTTACGCGTGATGGAGGGACTGAACTTCAGCATGTACATGCAGGTTTGGACGTTCAGAATCATCAGTACGGTTTTTGCTCTCATCGGACTGTATGTGCTCAAAAGAATCTTGGATGAAATATCTGACGATAAGTTGGTGAAGAATTTTACTATATTCGCGCTGGCGATGACCGGTATGGCGGTCTGGCTGGCCGGTTCGATCAACTACGATAATTTAGCCAACATGTTGTTTTTGCTGTTCGTATGGGTTTCCGTCAGATTCATCAAAAGACCAGATGCCGTACACTTTATGCTGATACTGCTCATCGCGGCTGCTGTTTCACTGACCAAGTACACATTTTTGCCGACGATGTTGGTCGGACTGGCGTTAACCTTGTTGTTCGTTTGGCGGAAGAATTACCGCCCGGCCGTGTTCCTAAGCCAGCTTAAGAAATCGTTAAGGACACGCAAACTGATCACGATAACCGTCATATCGGGGCTAGTGTTGTTCAGTGGTTTGTTCATCGAGCGGCATGTAATGAACCTGGTGCGCTATCACAGCATCAAGCCTTCCTGTACGGAGTTTTTCAGTGTGAACGAGTGCCGTACCTACAATGTGTTCAACCGCAATTTCAAGCAGCAGCGTGATTACAGCGCGGAAGACAAGCGGCTGCTAATAGGGGACTTTGATCCGACGAGCTTTGCCGGCGAATGGATATACGGTATGTACAACACGCTGTATTTCCAATTGGGCGATCGGCGGTTCGAGAGCAAGACCGTTCACCGTATCTTCGCTTTCTTACTGTTGGCAGCGATAGCCATAGCTCTATTCTTATCGCGCAAGAAGGTCAGGTTCAGCAGACCTGCCTGGTACGCACTTGTTATCGGCGGTTCGTATGTCCTGCTGTTGTTTTTGTTCAACATGAATACGTATATATCGATGGGCAAGAAGTTCGCCTTTCAGGGGCGCTATTTACTGCCGGTATTGGGACTGGTTTATTTCTTTTTCATCCTGATAATAGTGAACACTTACAGGAACCGTTCGGCGCACGGTAAGAAAGTTTTCGGCCCGGTTTGGATAATAATACTGGTGCTGTTTTTTGCCATACATTTCCCGCCGGCGCTTTTGCTGCAAAACACCGATGCCTCCTGGAGCGAGACATACGTACTGCCGGAAGAAACAATAGATTAATATCTGCCGACGCCGATGTAGCGCAGACCGGTTTCTTCCACTTTGGTCGGATCGAGGCAGTTCATGCCGTCGACTACCAGGTCGCCCGACATATCGTGGGCTAATTTATCAAAATCGATCTCTTTGAATTCGAGCCAGTCGGTCGCGATGAATACCGCATCCGATTGCAATACCGCTTCGTTCACGGAGCCGGCAACGCTGACCCGCCGGTTCAGACTGTCCTTAGCCTCGCCGTTAGCCTGGGGGTCGTAAACGATAACTTCCGCTCCTTGGCTCTGCAATATGTTGGCCAATTTTACCCCGGGAGATTTCCGCGCATCGCTGGTACCGGCCTTGAAGGAAAGCCCGAGCACGGACGCTTTTTTATCTTTGAAACTGCCCCCCAATGCTGCTTTGGCCTTGTCGGCGATGTAACCGGCCATTTGCTCGTTGACTTCAGTCGCGGCGACCATTATCGGCATATCCACGCCGTGTTCTAAAGCACTGCTGATCAGGCCGCTGACATCTTTGGGGAAACAGCCGCCGCCGTAGCCACGCCCGGCGCTTAGGAACGCCCGGCCGATCCGCGGGTCGGCGCCGACGGCATCCATGACTTCCATGACATCGGCATTGTTCTTATCGGCCAATTTGGCAATGGAGTTGGCGAATGAGATTTTGAGCGCCAAGAACGCGTTGGCGGTAACCTTGATAAGCTCCGCACTGTCCAGCGCGGTGGCGATGTAGGAACCTTTGCTCGACTTGGCCCTTATCCCCGCCAACCGGGCGACGGATTTGGCGGATTTCTCCATGTCCTTGTATAGGCCTAATACCTTCTCCACGGCTTCTTTGTTGTCGCTACCGGCAACCACCCGGTCAAAAAACAGCGAGTCGGACAAAGCGGTACTTTCGCGCAGAAACTCAGGGTTCGATACGTAATCCACGCCCTTGCCGGCAAATATTTTGGAAACCTGACGGCCGGTGCCGACCGGTACGGTGCTCTTCTGGATGAATATGGAGCCGGACTTGGTATACTTAGCGGCTTCTTCGGCCGCGGCGAATATATAGGTCAGGTTCGAACTGCCGTCTGGGTTATCCGGCGTACCGACGCAGGAAAAGATGAACGAACTTTTCGGTATCGACTCCTTGTAAGAAGATGTCGGAATGAGATTTTTGGTTTTGACGGCGTTTTGGATGAGCGGATTCAGTCCTTCCTCATAGAAGAACGAACGGCCTTCGCGCAGGGCCTGCAGGCGGTCCTGGCTGATGTCCAAAGCATATACCCGGTAGCCGGCGTTAGCTAAGATTGCTGCGGTTGTAACGCCCACGTAACCGGTACCGATGACGGTGATAACGGGTTTTTTACTCATGTCGGGCTATGTTTAACAGATATTGGCCGTAGCCGGATTTATTAAGCGGTTTGGCCAACTCTAAAAGCTGGTCCTTGGTGATGAACCCCTGATGATAAGCTATTTCTTCGATGCAGCCGATCTTAAGTCCTTGACGCTCTTCTATTACCTGGACGTACTGGGCGGCCTGGTTCATGCTGGCGAAAGTACCGGTGTCCAGCCAGGCGGTACCCCTGTCGAGCAGGACGACCGTCAGTTTGCCGCGCCGCAGATATTCGTTGTGGATCTCAGTAATCTCAATCTCGCCACGAATACTCGGCTTGACGTTACCGGCTATCTCTACCACGTCGTTGTCGAAGAAGTACAAGCCCGGGATAGCATAGTTGGACTTTGGGCTCTGTGGCTTTTCCTCGATGGAGCGCACGTTACTATGGGAATCGAATTCGACTACTCCGTAACGCTCCGGATCGGACACCGGATAACCAAAAATGACTCCACCATCAGGATCGCCAGCAGCTTGAAGCTTGAGTTCCAGATCCGAGCCGTAGAAGATATTGTCCCCGAGCACCATGGCTACCTTCTCGTTTCCGATGAAATCGGCGCCCACAATGAAAGCGTCTGCCAGGCCGCGCGGCTTTTCCTGTACCTTGTAGGTGAAGTTACAGCCGATCTGTTCGCCGCTGCCAAGCAGTTGTTCGAACCGCGGTAAGTCCTGCGGCGTGGAAATTATCAGGATGTCCTTGATACCGGCGCTCATCAGCGTGCTAAGAGGATAATAAATCATCGGCTTGTCATAAATCGGCACCAGCTGTTTGCTAACGGCCATGGTAATCGGATACAAGCGGGTTCCGCTGCCGCCGGCCAGAATTATCCCGCGCATTATGCCTCCTCCTTGATATATTTGCTTAATTCTTCGCGCCAATCACTCATAACGAATCCGGTCGATCTTATTTTATCAAGATTGAACGAACTATGCAGAGGCCGCGGCGCTGCACCGTCCTTTTGTGCGAAATATTCGGCGGTCGTAGTACCGGTAACTTTCAAGTCATCACGGCCGAGTTCCTTTAGGATAAGCCGGGTGACGTCGGCCCAGCTGGCCGGTTCTCCGTCGTTACTGACGTTGTAGGTGCCGAACGGCGCGTCTACAGACAAAAGGTGCGAGATCGCTCCGACCAGGGTAGGCGTAAATGTCAAACGGCCGATTTGATCATTGACAACGGTCGGTGAAACGTCCTTTGCGGCCAGGCCGATCATGGTGCGGACGAAGTTCGGCCCGTCACCGATCAGCCACGAAGTCCGGAGGATGTAATGTTTCTCTGCCACCGCAGCGGCTATGTCGCCCGCCGCCTTGCTCTGGGCGTAAACGCCTAGCGGGCTAAACGGTTCATCTTCGTCATGAGCCGTTTGATGGCCGTCAAACACGTATTCGCTGGATATATGGACTAACGCGATGTCGTTTTGCGCCGCTGCCTTTGCCAGGTGGCCCACGCCCGTGGCATTTATCTGCCAGGCAAGTTTGCGCCCCTCAGCTGTTTCCGCCCCGTCGACGTTGGTGTAAGCTGCGGCGTTAAGGATTATATCCACCTTTGACCAGTCGTAATTCGCTACGAACTTGCTGTCGGTTATATCGAAATCTTCACGATCCACCGCCGTGGCGCCGGGGTATTCGCTTTTTAAGGCTTTGCCAAGCTGGCCGAGAGCGCCGATAATCAGCATACGTTCCTCGGCAGCAAGTCTGTTTTCCGGCTTGCCGGAAATGCCACTTGCTTCTTGATTATTTTCGGCTTGTCCATTTGCGATGCTCACTTCAACGTACCTCCACGTACGATTCGTTCCGCTTCGCTTGGACGCACCGAAACTAATCTAAGCGAGGAACGTATGTATGCATGCTTTGTCTTCATTAAAACTCCACCGCTTCTATGTCTTTGAGAGAGGGGTTGGCTTGGTCCTTCTTCGACACTATCGCCTTATCGCGTCCGATAGGCCAGCCGATGTTCGTGTCCGGGTCGAACAGGCTTAAGGAAACGTACTTAGCATCCGGCGACCAGTGATCGTTCACCAGGTAGGTGTAGGTTATGTTCGGTTCCAGCGTCTGATAGCCGTTGGCTACGCCGCGCGGAACGAAAATGGCCGTATCGGGTGTTATCACATGAGTAAATACCTTGCCGAAGCCGGCTCCCGCGCGTAAGTCGATCCAGGCGCCGAATACCTTGCCGCCTGCCAGCGAGATGAATTTTTCCCACGGTTCGGCATGCATGCCGCGGGTAACGCCGGTTTCGGCGTTGAATGAGAAGTTATTCTGTACGATGTCAAAAGCCGGTAAACCGAGCGCTTCCAGCTTGGCTTTGTGGTAATTCTCTTTGAACCAGCCGCGCTCATCGCCGTGCAGCACCAGATCGACGATATAAAGGCCCGGAATTGACGACTCTTCTACTCTCAGATCCTTCATCGACCGATTTCCTCGTATTTGGCTTCGGTGGCCGCCTTCTGAGGCTTCCACCACGCTTCATTGCCTTTGTACCACTCTATTGTATCCTTCAGCCCTTGCTTGAAGTCGGTGTATTTCGGCGACCAGCCGAGCTCACTGTGCAGTTTGGTCGAATCGATGGCATAGCGGAGATCGTGCCCCGGCCGGTCGTTCACATGTTCATAGGCGTCGGGCTCCTGGCCCATCAGCTCTAAGATCAGCCGGATGACGTTTTTGTTGTCGCGCTCGCCATCGGCGCCGATGAGGTAGGTTTCGCCGATCCTGCCGTTTTCCAAGATAGCCAGCACGCCGGACGAATGGTCCTCGGCATGTATCCAGTCGCGCACATTCTTACCCTCGCCGTAAAGCTTGGGCTTGCGGCCCTCGATAATCTCGGTGATCTGGCGCGGGATGAACTTTTCGACATGCTGGTAAGGCCCGTAATTGTTCGAGCAGTTGGACAAGGTGGCCCTGAGTCCAAAGGTGCGTATCCAGGCATAGACCAGATGATCCGAGCCGGCCTTGGTAGCCGAATAAGGACTGGAAGGGTTATAAGGTGTGGCCTCGGTGAACTTCCGTGGATCACCTAGCTTCAGATCGCCGTAAACTTCGTCGGTCGAGATATGGTGGAAGCGTTTTTTGTGCTTGCGGGCAGCTTCTAAAAGCTGGAAAGTGCCGACGACGTTGCTCTGCACGAACGGCCAGGGCGAGTGGACCGAATTATCCACATGAGTCTCGGCAGCATAATGGACAACCGCGTCGCAATCCTTAATTAGCCTATCTACGATCTCCACGTCGCAGATATCGCCCCGAACGAACTTGACCCGCGATTCGTCAAGTCCGGACAAGTTGGCCGGGTTGCCGGCGTATGTTAGGGCATCGATAACGGTTATCGGCCAGTCGGGGCGTTGTCTGTAAACATAATGGACGAAGTTCGCACCGATAAAGCCGGCGCCGCCGGTTACTAAAAGTCGCATCAGATTAATTATAGCTTTTTGGCAGAAAGTTTTAAACAAGGCCGAACGAGCCTAATGTTTGGTATACTTTTTTCATGACTCAAGAATGGGGAGCTAAGATAGTATCTTTTGAAGAATTCGCCAGCCTACGGCCGAAGCTGGGCAAGGTCGTCGTTACCAGCGGCGGCTACGACCCGATACACCCCGGGCATATCAGCTGTATCGTAGAAAGCAAGAAATACGGTGATACGCTGGTGGTAATCGTCAACGGCGATGCGTTCCTGACCGCCAAGAAAGGTCGGCCGTTCCAAAATTTGGAGACCAGAAGCCTGATCGTCAGCGGCATAACCGGCGTGGATTATGTCGTGCCGTTTGAAATAAAGGATGACCAGACCGTATCAAAGGCTTTGGAAGCATTAAGACCGGATGTATTTACCAAAGGGGGTGACAGGACGGATGCGACCAATATCCCCGAGTGGAAGGTCTGCCAAAAATACGGCATAAAAATCATCACCGGCGTAGGCGAAAAGAAAAAGTGGTCCAGCAGCTGGTTCTTGAAGAAGTGGGACGATAAAGACAAAAAATGAAGAAGGTAATTGCGTTTGATTTGGACGATACCCTTAGCTTAAGTAAAACCCAGGCTGAAGACAGGATGGTCGAGCTCCTTAACCAATTGCTGGAAAAATACCAGGTTTGCGTGATTTCCGGGGGCAAACTGGAGCAGTTCCAAAAACAGATACCTTTCATCGATGCGACCAAGGACGGCTACAACCTGAGCAACCTGCATCTTATGCCTACCTGCGGGACCAGATACCACCGTTTTAATAGGGACAATGAAGAATGGGAGCAAGTGTATGCCGAAGATTTCAGCGAGTCGGAAAAGAAGAAGATAATCAAAGCCTTAAGTGAGGGTATAGACGAGACAGGTTTTCGCTCAAAGAAACTCTGGGGCGAAATGATAGAAGACAGGGGAAGCCAGATAACTTTATCGGTATTGGGCCAGGAGGCCCCGGTAGAGGCAAAAGCGGCCTGGGACCCTGAAGATGTAAAGAAATATAAACTCAGAGAGGCTATAGCCGGTCGCCTGCCGGATTTTGAAGTACGCGCCGGTGGTATGACTTCTATAGATGTCACAAAGCAGGGCATTGATAAGGCCTACGGTATGAAAAAACTGATGGATATCTTGAATATAACCAAGAACGAAATATTATTCATGGGCGACAAGATGCACGAAGGAGGAAATGACTACCCGATAAAGATAATGGGGATCGATAGTATCGCGGTCAGGGACTGGAAGGACACCGCTCTGGCGATTGAGACGATTCTTAAGCTGACCAGCTGATTACTCTACGGTTACGGACTTGGCCAAGTTGCGCGGGCGGTCAACATTAAGCCCCTTGTCAACAGCTACGTAATAAGCAAAAAATTGCATGACGATGACAACCAGCAGCGGCTGAAGCTGTTCGCGGACCTTGGGTATATAAACTACGTCATCGACAAGCCCGGCGATTTTTTCATTCCCCTCGGTAGCGATGGCGATTATCGGTCCCTTGCGGGCCTTGATCTCCTCGATATTGGATAATGTTTTATCGAGTAGCGGACCGTCGCATGCTAAAGCGATGGTCGGAAAGTTCTTATCGATCATCGCCAGCGGCCCGTGCTTCATCTCGCCGGCGCTGCAGCCCTCGGCATGGATATAGGAGATTTCCTTGAGCTTTAGGGCGCCCTCGAGCGCACAAGGGTAGAGATAATTGCGTCCAATGAACAGAAAGTCGCGGTAACGGGAGTATTTTTCCGCCAATTCTTTGATCTGCGGCTCCAGTTTCAAGACTTCCTTGGCTTTGCGTGGCAGGGAGTACAGCTCGCGCAAGAGCGGCAAAAACAGCTTTGATTTGCCGTCAGACAGATGAAGAGCGATTTCGGCCAGCACGGTGACCTGGGCCAGGAACGCCTTGGTGGAAGCTACCGATTGTTCCGGCCCGGCGTGGCAGTATACTCCGGCATCGGTGATTCGGGCTAATGTGGAGCCGGTGGCGTTGACGATGCCGAGCTTAAGGATACCGTAGTCCTCGACCTTTTTGATCGCGGCTATGGTGTCGGCGGTCTCACCTGATTGGGAAATGGCGATCACCGCCGTACCGCGCGAGAGCGGCTCGCTGCGGTATTTGAATTCACTGGATAACTCCACTTCTACAGGGATGCCGGCGATCTCCTCGATCAAATATTCGCCGATAAGTCCGGCGTAATATGATGTACCGCAAGCGGTGATGATTATCCGATCAATTAGCGACAACTGTTGCTTTACGCCTTCTAAACCACCGAGCTTGACGGTACTGATATCCGGTTTGACGCGCCCTCGGGAAGCACTCTCGATAGTCGCCGGAGCTTCATGGATTTCTTTGAGCATGAAATGCGGGAACCGGCCGATGTCCGATTCTTCAGCGTCGTAATCAAGCTCCACGACCTGCCGCGCGGCCGCTTTGGCCCCGTTCAGGCTCTCTATCTGCGCCTCTTTGCTGGTTATCTTCGCCACTTCGAAATCATTTAGAAAAATGACGTTCTTGGTGTTTTTAATCAGCGCGCTGGGATCGGAAGCGACGAAATGCTCGTCATTGCCGACGCCGATGACTATCGGGCTGGAAAGACGGGCGGCATAAATGACGTCAGGCGTTTCATCATAAAGGGCCGTTATGGCGTAGGCACCTTGCAGGGCGCCGATGGCTAATTTGAAGGCGGAAAAAAAATCCTTGCCCTGCATCAAGTAAGAATCGATAAGGTGAGGCACGACCTCGGTATCGGTGTCGGATACGAACCTATAGCCTTTTTCTTCAAGCTTATCCTTGAGCTCTTTATAATTTTCGATAATACCGTTGCAGACAACGAAGATTTTTTTAGCCGTATCGGTATGCGGGTGGGCATTCTTCTTGGTCGGCCGGCCGTGGGTCGCCCATCTGGTATGGCCTATGCCGCAGGATAATTCCTTCCGCGCCGATGTTTTTGCTTGAGGGTGGCCGTTGATGCCTAAAAGTTTGGCCAGGTTATTGACCCGCCCGACATTCTTCAGATAAGTGAGTTTGCCAGCTTCGATTACGGCGATTCCGGCGGAGTCATAACCCCGGTACTCGAGTGCCCGCAGACCGTTAACCACGAAATCGGTAGCCGAGTTCTTATTGCCGATATATCCGACTATGCCGCACATCTAAAAGGCCCCCAAGCCCATCGGTTGATAAACAGAGGAGTCAAAGATAATATATGTAGTCGCTATGTTCATAATAAAAACCTAAAGTGAATATCGGTAGTTAGATTGTACGGGAAATTTGAATATCTTCTACCAATTTGGATATTTTACTGCGAAAAGCCTCAATCGAGAAATTATTGGCGGACTTTTTTATATCACCCTGGGTATATTTATCGGGGTTAAAGTTTTTTAAGGCCTTAATCAGCGCGCTCACGGTCTGCGGATAGAAGAACTGTCCGTTCCGGCCGGGTTTTATGTAATCCATGGCTCCGCCGCCGCGAAAAGCGATGACCGGCGTGCCGGCGCTTAGAGCTTCCACCGCCGCGATACCGAAATCATCGATGCCCGGGAAGATGAAACCCTCGGCCGCACCGATTATTCCGGCCAGTTCTTCACTAGAGCCGACATTGTCGGAAAATTTCACCGATGCGCCGGCCATCCGCCGCAAGCGCGAATGCTCGGGTCCGGTACCGATTACCGTAAGCGGCAGTTTCAGCTCGGAACAGGCCGCGACGGCCAGATCGATACGTTTGTAAGGGGTTTGCCGGCCGACGATGACCAGCCCGGAACGCTTGCCGCGCGGCTTCGCGGAACTTTTAAACTTTTCAATTTCAACCGGCGGGTGGATGACCATGGATTCCCGTCCGTAGTATTTTTTGATTTGCTTCTGGGTATGGGTGGAATTCGCTACCAGTACGTCCGGCATTTGAGCGGCACGGTAATCCCATCGTCGCATCGGTTTTACCAACAGCTTCAGCCCCAGCCGGGCCAGCCCGTTGAATACGCCGAAACCGGGATTATGCAAATACTCCTGGTAACGGCTCCAGTAGTAATGAGTAGGGGCGTTAACCAGCGAGATATGCCTGCCGCCAGCAACGTTTACCGCTTTGGCCTCGGCGCCGGTTACCGATATGACCACGTCATAACCCCTGAGTTTGAGCCTGGAAAACCACATATTCCTTAAGAACGGTACGAATTTGCGGAGCATCGAAAACGGCCAGTACTGTAAGTAACCGGTATAGACCTTGGCCGGAAACAACTTCGCCCGCCACTCCTTGCTGCAGTAAGAGGTATAAACCGGTGCTTCCGGATACATTGTATGGAGCTCATACACCACGTTCTCCGCGCCTCCCTTAAGCAGCCAATCGCAGACAATCGCTATTTTCGGGTGAGCCTTGCTCATTCGGCCCCTTTGCCGCTAATAACCGTCCTGAGCGTGCGCAGCAGGATGACTATATCCAGCCAGAAACTCCAGTTCTGCACATAATAAAGGTCGAGCTTGCGGCGTTCCTCGAAGCTTATGTTCAGCCGTCCGGACACCTGAGCCAAACCGGTCATGCCTGATTTGACGCTTAATATATGGTGTTTCTGATGGTATTTTTCCAACTCTTCGGGGATGAGCGCGCGCGGTCCGACGAGGCTTATGTCGCCTCGGATGACGTTAAAAAGCTGAGGAAGCTCATCCAAGCTGGCCTTGCGCAAAAAACGGCCCAGAGAAGAGACACGCGGGTCGTTTTCCAGATAATCGCCGTTATCACGGTACTGCCTGGCCAGCTCCGGCCTGCCCAGCATCGTAAAAGCTTCCTCCGGCGTGGTGCCGTCGAACTTCTGGCTTTGGGAACGGAATTTATAAACGGTAAACGGTTTGTTGAACTGGGTAAGGCGGATTTGTCTGAACAATATTCTTTCCCGCGGGCTGGTTATTTTTATAAGCAGGGCGGTCAGAAGCATCACCGGCGACAGTATTAAGAGCAACAACGATCCGAAGATAAGGTCGAAGATGCGTTTCACTACGCGGCCCCAACCGATCAGTGCGGTTTGATGCACGGTTACCGCCGGTATCTCACGGAACAACTCGACTTCTATATTGCCGGTATAAAGTTCGCTGCCCGTAGGGATGAACCGGAATTCGATATGGTGTTTCTGGGCAAAAGATAGGATTTCGGTGTTTTTGTCTTCGTCCCGGTAAAGCTTGGTCTGGATGATGCTATGTATTTGTTTTCTCAGCCTTTTTTTAGCTTGCTCCAAGCTATCAAAAGCGGGAATTTTCGGATGGTTATCCGAGGGTTTGCCGACGATACCGATGATCCTATAGCCGGTCGAAGCGGTATCGACGAATTGGTTGATTACGCTCTCGGCTGACTTGCCGCTGCCGACTACCAGGAGATTGGTGATCCCGATGTTATAGGAAAACAGGATCGCCCTGATTTTTCTGGCCAGCGTGCGGAAAACGAGCAAGAATCCGAAGCCGAGCGCGAAACCGTAAACGACGACCAGCCGGGCCGGGAACAGGCTGTCATTGATGACGAAATCGTAACCGACCACCGCCAGGATACCTAAGATAGAACCTAAGATAAGCTTGCCGAGTTCAGAAAAACGGCTTTCAAACACAGTCCGGGAATACAGGCCGATGGCGCCGTGGATGATTATCCAAAGCGGCAACACCAGCAGGATGGCCAGCAGATAAGTATCGGCCGGAATCTGTTGGATGAGCGGCCGGGGATCGTACTGTACACGGATGATATAAGCAACGGAAAATGCGGCTACCAGTGCCAAAAAATCGCCGAAGACGAGGATGATTCTGTAGATCAGCGAAGCATTATTCTTCATTCAGCGGTATTATAACATCGGTCTGCTGTTATAATCTTGGTAAGAAAATTCGAAAATGGCAAAAAAGAAAAAGAAAAACGAAATAACCCGCATCGTCGAATACATGATTAGCGGCGGTGCATATTTCTGGTCGGGATATCTTACCTTTTGGTTCATCGACAAGATTCTCGGCGGCACCTTCTTCTGGGCGAAGTCGGTTTCTACCCTGACCGGCTGGACCATAAATTTTCTGCTTCAGCGCTACTGGGTCTTTAAGAATCCCCAGCTGGCCAAACACCAGACCGAAGTTACGGGCAGATATGCAGTGATAACACTGATTGATTTCGTGCTGGATTTTTTGATAGTTTATTGGCTGAAAGAAATCGGGATTACTCCTTACATCGGCCAGTTCATCGCTGCCGGGTTCTTCACGGTTTGGAACTATCTGTGGTACAAATTCTGGGTCTTTCCGGAGAAATTCGCGCGTCATCCGCGGAAACGACAAACTTTGCCGCGGATCGTCGCCCACCGCGCACACGGGCACAGTGCATATAGGAAATCCGTCTGATGTCGGCGGCCGAACGCCCGAGCAAAAAGCAGTATGAACTTCTCAGGTTTGTCGATACTTTCGTGTCTGAGAAGGGTTACGGACCGAGCTATCGGGAGATAATGGCCGGCTGCAATTATTCTTCTGTCGCGACCGTTGCCTTACATGTGAACAACTTGATAAACAAGGGACATTTGCGCAAAAAAGACCGTTCGGCCCGCTCGTTGGAAGTCGTATCCTCGTCCGATAACAAGCCCAGGGCCATCAGAAGCAATGTCGTCAGTCCCAGCGAAGAGAAATGGCTGGTCGAACAGATAGAATACCGGTTTGCTCAAGCTGAAAATGGCCGGCCGGACGCAAACGAGCTTGATGAACTTGAAGTGCTAGTGGGTGCTTTAAAGGTCTTGGGTTTGGAAGGCGCGGCCAATTCGTTCACCCCTAGGCTTTCCGAGCTCAAAGACCGCTTAGCCGCATAGACTTTGCCCGTAAAACCTGCGTATATTTTGGGCGATCGCATTTAATATGCGCAGCTATCGGAGTAAACCAAAAGACCTGCACCTTTGAGATAGTGTCCGGCAAGGTATAATTTAGAGCGATGGAAGTAATCAAGGCGATAATCCTGGGCATCCTGGAGGGATTCACCGAATTCCTGCCGGTATCAAGCACCGGCCAGCTGATAGTCGCCGAAGATGTCTTGAGTTATAAGGATACGGCGGAAATCTTTACCGTTGTTATCCAAACCGGTGCGGTATTTGCCGTCATCTGGTTTTACCGCCATGACCTTATCAGTAAGGCCGCCGGTTTGCTAAACCGCGACGAGCAGACCATGAGGTTCTGGCTTTACTGGGTAGTCGCTACGATACCGGCCGGACTGATGGGCTTTGTCCTTCAGGATGAGATTTCCAAACAGGCTGTTGCCGCTACTGTCGCCTGGTCGCTGATAATCGGCGGAGTTCTGATATGGCTGATCGAAATTTTTCATAAAGCCGCCAAGTCTGACGGGGAGAATCCCCGTCTCGATAAATTAAATATCCTGCTGGCTATAAAAATCGGCCTTTATCAGATGATCGCTTTGATACCGGGCGTTTCCAGGTCCGGCGCCACAATAATGGGCGGCCTGCTTTCCGGATTAGACAGGGTAACAGCCACGGCCTTTTCGTTTTACTTGAGCATCCCGATATTGCTTCTTGCCGGCGGCTACCAGCTTGCCACCGGTTATGGCGAACTAGGGACGGTGTCGGGCGGCGGTACGGCTCTGGCGGCAGGGACAGCCGCTGCGTTCTTAACGGCCTTCGCCACGATAAAATGGCTGTTACATTACGTATCGAAACACGACTTTAAGATATTCGCTTATTACCGGATCGTCCTCGGGCTGGTCATACTGGTCGTCCTTTGATAGGCCCAGATATGGTGTAATTATTACGTCTTGTACGCTACACATAGCGTGTTACACTAAATCTACTTTTAACAAAAATTTTTACAAAATTTCCGGAAGTAGGTGGAATTCCTACGCTGTGCCGCAACGGTAAAAGCCCGATACGGATAAAGTCTTCCGAGCAGAAGCTAGAGATACCGAAAGTTAGCCCCTTGTCTCTGCTGGAAGCGAGGGGTTTTTAAATGACCAGCACAATCGTCGAGACAGCAACGGAAATCCTTAAGCCGCCAGAAGCTTTGCCGGACTGGTTCGGCGGGACGCTGGAAGATATCCATGGCTTGCCGGAGACCTGCGATAAGGATTTACCGGCCGTTATCAACGTGGCCGAACTCCCCGGCGATGACGAGCTGACAAGGCAAACACAAAGAAATCTGCGCATCAGGACGGCCGCCGACATGATAATGACCGAGACGGTTGAAGCCAAAAGTAAACCGATCCGCGATATTCGGGAAGCCTTATTATGGGCCGCCGAGGGAGACCAGGACGGCGAATACATGGCCAAGGCCAACATCAGGACGGACGCGATGGAACGGTTGTTCAAGGCGGGCAACATCCTGACGGTCGACTTGTCGGCCGACGCCGCCGGCAACATCTACCAACACGGCCAGCGGATGGATGATATACACCGCAACGCCTACCTGATGGCTTCCGGCCACCCGGCCATAATGCCCAGGACGATGGCCGAAGCGAACAACGGAGCCCGCATTAAAGATGCTTATGAGCGAGGACTGCTCAAGGACTACGCTTTCGTAGTGCTTTCCATATGCCCGGAAGAAATAAGCGACGAAGAACTGGATGAGCTTAATTTCTTTTCGCTGACCAAGTCGATGTCGGTGCAGCTGACTACGGAAACCGGGCAGGGTCTTAAGACGGAAAGTGCTTTCGTAGCCGGCGTGACCGATGAGCACAGCGACCGTCACGACCGGATAATGGTAGAAGAATTCGGAGCTCGGCACGGTATCGATTACCGGGGCAAAGGCGCGGCGGAAATAATCGATATGCCTTTGCTGATCCACAGGGACCGGCTGCCGAACGGAGCGGTCGATGTCGTGCAGGCCTTGGATGAGATAAACGGTGGTACGTTCTTCGGCCAGGACAAGCCGGTAGAAGATTATGTGCGGTTCAAACGGTTCTGTGCCGAGCGGGAAACAAATTTTGAGCAGAACGTGGAAGAAATTTATCACGACCTGGTCGCCGAGGCCGGTAACTTTGCTTCGGCCGCCGTAGCCAGCAAACGGCTCGGCAAGCTGGTCGAAGCCCGCTTGGTCAAACGGGCGATAACCGAAGACGGCTCGATCGATCCGCGGGTATTCGGAAGCGTCAGCGCCGCACATATCGAGCGTGCCAGAGAAATGTACGCCTCGGGACAGCAGGAGCAAGCCGCAGAGCAGTTGATACTGGCTCAAAAGACTGCCAAATCCGGCTCTTGTCCCTCGGCGCTCAATCCGATAGCCATGCTTTCCCTGCCGGACATCCAGTCCTATCTGCTGGCCGGCGCATCGGAAGCTTTGATTTCATTGGAGGGCGATCAGCATGGCTCGCTAATTTTCTTCTGTCCGAAAAAAGGCTGTTATAACCGACGCAAATACGGCAAGCTTGTCGAGGAATGCCAAAAATGCGGCGCCGATGTTACTTGTAAATAACTTATAATTGGATTGATGAGAAAAATCGGATTATTCGCCGGAGTCTTTGACCCGATACACCTGGGGCATACCGGCTTTATCAAGCAGGCCATCGCCGCTGACGCCCTGGACAAGGTATACGTGTTGGTGGAGAAAAAGCCGAAATATAAGACCTGCCTGGCGAACTATGAACATCGCCGCCGGATGGCCGGGCTGGCCATAAAGGATATACCGCAGGCGGAGCTGTATGAGGCACCCGGCGAATATTTCCCGATAACCTCCGCTTTGCCCGGCATAAAAAAAACCGAACCGGATGCTGAAATATTTTTACTCGTCGGCGACGACGTAGCCGGGCATATTGGCAGCTGGCATGATCCGACAGGTCTGATCCGAACCGCTCGTTTGATTATCGCACCGCGGGGCAAAACCGGCCCTTACGGCGAAGTATCATCACTTAAGATCCGCAATAAATTGACTGCCGGTGATAAGAACGTCGAGTTAGATCCGGCGGTCTTGCGTTACTGCTTGAAGCACGGTCTGTATTAACTATCATTCTTTGTAATCGGTGCGTGAGTTTCCAGGTGCACCAAGTGTTTGTCGCGGAACTTTTTGAATTCGCTTTTCTTAAGCCCGACCCTTTTGATGAAAGCGCCGATCTTCTCACTGCCGATATAATGCGGGATCATCACGTAGCTGACGCCGAGATCATATAATTCGGTCGCTTGATGGACATTATCGCCATGGCAGATAAACACCGCACCCGGGTTAACCTTGCCCAGCAGGTTAGCTAAAAACACGTTGGTACTATGGTCCGATATGGTGGAGACTATCAGCTTCGACTTGCTGATCTGCGCTTCGTCCAACAGTTCGGTGTCGGTAACATCGCCGTAAAGATAATCGACCTTCTGGTGCTGCATAAGCTCGATTATCTCGGGATCATAATCGACGACCAGGAAACGGTGCTTCATTTGTTTGAAGATATGGACGAACTCATGCCCCCCGTGATGATAGCCTAAAAGCAATATCGGATAGCCGTTGCCGTGCTTGCTCTCGCGGTAAGTCACTTCCTTTTCGAACACATGGAGCTTGATGCGGTCGAACCAGCGGGTGAAAAGCACGTCGTCATATTGCATCAAGTAAGTCGAGGTGGCGATGGTTATGATGGCGACCAGCGTGATGATAGCACCCAGCTCCGGCCGGACGACACCGCTGTCTATGGCAAGCACTACCAGTACTATCGAAAACTCGCTGATCTGGGACAGGTTGATAGCTGCCTTGAAACTCACGCGCTTGGTATAGCCAAGCAGGCCCATGGATGCTGTTACCACCAGCGGTTTTATTATCATGACTATCAAGGATAAGATAATAGCCGGCAGGATTCCCGCGATCATATTGTCGGTATTAAGGCTTTCGCCCAAAGTGATGAAGAAGATGACTACGAAGAAATCCCTGAGCGGCTTAAGACGCGAAGCGATTTCCTGGACATAGGGCGAGGAGGCCAAAGCAACACCGCCGAACAACGCGCCGACTTCTATGGAAAAGCCGGACAGGTTGAACAGAGTGGCTATACCGAAGCCCCAGCTGATGGCGAATAAAAACAGCAGCTCCTGGGTCTCGGCCATATAGCGGGAGATCCGCGGCAGTATTTTGCTGCTACAGAGCGCCAGGAATGCCAGCAGTAATATTCCCTTGCCAAGGAGCAGAACGATTTCATTAGGCTGGAGGCTTTCTCCGCCCCGGTTGGCGGCGACGAACAACAGGGCGAAGGTAGCCACTATGTCGTCGAGCAGTATCACCCCGATGGCGATCTGGCCGTGCAAGCGGTTCTGCTCCTTCTTATCGGAGAGTATCTTAACGATGATTATCGTACTGCTGAAGAACAAGGCCAGACCGATTATCAGCGCTTCAGACTTGGAAAAACCAAGCAAAGAAGACGTGCCGAAGCCGACCGTCGTTATAGTCATGAAGGTGGCGAGGGTAACAAATCCGACTACGCGCCCGAGTTTTTTAAGCTCGGTTATATTCATGCCCAGACCTATGATGAACAGCAGAAGTGCTATGCCGATTTCAGAAAATACATGGAAAAGTTCTTCAGAATGGATAAGGCCTAAAACGGCCGGGCCGACCAGTAGACCGGCCAAGATGTACCCGAGGATGAGCGGCTGTCTTATCAGCCGCATGAACAATGACACGGCGGCCGTTACGATGATTACCAGACTAAGTTCACTGAATACGGAATCCATTCTATGAACACCTCACCGACTCAGTCGACTTCTCATAAAGAAATATTATTCTGAGACCAAATGAGGCGTCCATAGAACCATATGCATTAATGGGTTTTGTTTTCATATTTTCCACGCTAATATTAGTAGTGTAGCAAACTTAACCGGTTTATTAAGGGCTTGCCTAAAAAATGAAAAATATTTTTCGAATTATCGCCACCAGGATCTCCTATATCAGCGGTACCGCTTACGCGTTCGTCGGAGCATTGCTGGTAGTCGCGGTATGGGCGTCCACGGGTCCGGTCTTCGGCTTTTCCGACACTTGGCAACTGATAATAAATACCGGTACCACAATAGTGACGTTTTTGATGGTCTTTTTGATCCAGAATACCCAGAATCGCGACAGCAAGGCGATGCACTTGAAGCTGGACGAGCTTATCCGGGCGACAAGGGCACGCGACGCTTTTGTAGACCTGGAAGATCTAAGCGACGAAGAACTGGCCCAACTGGATAAGGACTTCAGAGACATACATGACAAACAGTCTGCAAGCACAGTGATGAAGAAACTGCATCAGTCGATTCAGCTTGAGCACGAGATAAGAAAAAGCGGCGCCAGACGTTCGACGGAAAAGCTCAACGATCTCCTACATAGGCTAAGAAACAGTTCTTGACACCGATATTGATTTTTGCGAACATAATACGGTTCCTATTGTTTGGTGGAGCCAAACCTTAAAAGACAAAAATATAAACAACGAGAGACAAAATGCCTATTAAAGTATTGGTGGTGTTTTCCCGGCCCAAATCGGTCGATGTTAAGATCAGACGCCCGAACTGGCAGAGATTTTTGGTCTATTAGCCCAAAATAATCGCCTCAATTTTAAATTGAGGCGATTTCAAGCTGTAATACTATTGGTCTTGAGCTTCTTGTATGGCTTGGTCGATGGCCTGTTTGAATGCCTCGACGCCGCTAGGGGTCGGATCCAACTTCTTGCCGTTGAGTATAAAAGTCGGTGTGGAGTTCACGCCTATGGCCTGACCGGCTTCAATATCCTCGTTTATGGTATCGGCAGCCTGTGAACTGGTTTTGTCCGTACGGAATTTTTGCAGATCCAATCCCAGTTGTTTGGCATATCCTTCGAAGACATCACTCACGCTCGTGAGCTGACTCCAACTGCCCTGGTTTTCGAACAACAGATCATGCATTTCGAAAAATTTATTTTGTTTGCCGGCGGCTTCGGCGGCTCTGGCAGCTTCGAAAGCATGAGGATGCGCCTGAGTAAGCGGAAAGTGCCGGAACTGGATGGTTATATCGTCGCCATATGCCTTCTCAAGCTCCTTGACTAACGGATAATAAGTCCTGCAGTGAGGGCATTGGAAATCGCCGTATTCGATCAAGGTAGCACCTTTTTTACCGGCGCCTTTTTTGTGCTCACTGGCTTGCGCTGAAGTATTCCCCGAACCCGATTGTCCGTCATTAGACTTCTTGGTAAGGGCGAATATACCGAACAGACCGATTATTATGACTATTACTACTGCTATGAATTGTTTGCTCACGATTTTCTCCGACTTATATTTATATAATATCATTTGGCTTGGCGGCAGGGAAAAACGCGCCTAAAATGAAGACATGACGGCAATAATCCTGCTTGTGATAAGTATAGCGATCGCGGGCTTAAAACATACCTACCGACGGATGGCTACTTCGCCGGCTGGCGGTAGCAGAAGTCTGCCGGCACATCTGCACACTTGTTTGAAGCACATAATTTCCGTCAGTATTATGCTTGATCTGCTCGCTTTTTCATCGCTCGCCCTGTTTGCCGCCATTGCTGGCCGGAATTATCCAAACGGGCAGGCAGCACTTGTTATATTGGCCGGTTTCACCGGTGTTTTGATCGTATCTCCACGCATAGCCGATGCCAAGGCAAGCGGATACGCCGCCGAAACTTTGAGCCGTCCGCTTGCATATTTGCTGAAGCGGACTGAAAAAACCGTAACCCGCTTTGAAAACCTGGTTGAACGGATGAATAAGAAATTCCACAAGCCCGAGCCGTATAGCCGGCAGGCGTTATTAAGTTTCTTAAGCGAACAAAAAGATTTGGCCGAACCCGGACTTCGCGGTGACTTGACGTTGGCTCTCGCCGGGCTATCGCTGAACAAGCGGAAAGTCAGCCAGCTGATGCTGCTTAAGAAAAAGGCTAAACTGGTGAGCACCGGCGATCAGGTGGGCCCGGTACTGCTGAGTGAACTGCACGACAGCCGCCGCAGGGCTTTTCCGGCCGTCGATGAATCAGGCGAGATTATCGGCATAGTTCGCTTGGATAGCCTCACTGAGCTTAAGGCCGGCGGTAAGGTGGGCGCCGTCCTGCGCCCTCAGGTGGGCATGATAGATAAAAACGAAACGGCCGCCGCGGCGTTAGCGAAATTTGCCGGGTCGGGAGATGAATTGATGCTGGCGGCAAGCGATGGCAAGGCCGTGGGCATAATATATCTGGAGGATATCCTGACGGAATTTAGCGGTACTGATTCTTGAGCCGGCGGATGAAGATATCACAAGGGCAGTGCATTGGATTAACAGTGGTAGTCATGTTATAGTAACCCCCTAGTGAGAAGAATCTTAAGTTCAGATGTAGTAAACCACGCCGGCAAGCAGGTAAAAATCCGCGGCTGGCTGCACAAGAAACGAATGCTCGGCGGGCTTAATTTTATAAATGTGCGCGACCGTGCCGGGCTGGTGCAGATTTTGGTAGAAGACAAGGACGAGGTTGAGAAACTGCGCGGAATGCAGATAGGCACCGTCCTAAGCATCGAGGGCGAAGCGGCGAAGGACGACCGGGCGCCGAACGGCATGGAGATCCATCATCCCAAACTGATCATCGAAGTGCCGGTTCTTGATGAGCCGCCGATAGAAATCGACAAACCGCTCACCCACAAGCCTGATAATCTGGATACGCTTTTCGAACACCGGCCGTTGGGCCTGCGCAATCTGCGCGAGGCGGCCATCTTCAAAGTCCAGGCCAAGGTATTGGAAGCCTTCCGCGAATACTTCTCGGCCAATGATTTTACGGAAATGAACAGCCCCAAACTGCTGGCCGAGGCTACCGAAGGCGGAGCTGAAGTCTTTAAGCTGGATTATTTTGGCAGGACGGCAACTTTGGCGCAAAGCGCGCAATTTTACAAACAAATAATGGTCGGGGTTTATGAGCGGGTGTTTGAAACGAACCCGACTTACCGCGCGGAACCCAGTGCGACTACAAGGCATATGACTGAATACATTACTATCGATGCCGAGATCGGCTTCATCGAATTCGAAGACCTGCTCGAGCATGCTGGCGCATGCCTTATCTCAGTCATCAGCAAGACCGAAAAAGATTGCAAAAAAGAACTCAAGGCATGGAATACGCCGCCGTTTAAACTGCCCCGGGCAGCCAAGGATATTCCGAGGTACGATATTACCGAAGTCCATGAGATGTTCGCGCGGGCCAATAAGGAAAATCACTCCGATGAGGACGATCTGGCACCGGCCGAGGAACGCTGGATCTGCGAATATGCAAAAAAAAGTCACGGCAGCGAAGCGGTGTTTATCACCGGGTGGTCAACGAAGAGCAAGACCTTTAAGTTCTATCACCGGGCAAACGAGAAGAACCCCGAACTGGCCGATCGGGCCGACCTGTTATTCAGGGGAGTGGAGATAGCTACTCTAAGCATGCGTGAAAACCGTTACGATAAGCTGATCGCCCAGTTAAAGGCGACCGGCGGCGACCCGACGAATCCCGGTTATGCGCCGCTGCTCAGCGTTTATAAATACGGTATGCCGCCACATGGCGGCTGGGGCTGGGGCCTGGAACGTACGGTCGAGAAAATACTTAACCTAAACAGTGTCAAAGAAGCTACGTTATTCCCGCGTGATATGAATCGTTTGACACCTTAGAGTTTCGCGCTGTTTAGGCTAGCTTTCTGTTATAATTCACTTAACTGGAAAAATAAATAAAATGGTGGACGACAACAAACCGAAAACAGACAAACAGAACGGACCTTTAAGGGGCGTAGATCCCAAAGTCGAAGCCAAGGTCGACAGGATGATGATGCCGGAGTCCAATAAATCTCAGACCGCGCCGTTGCTGCCGGGCGAAAAACTACCGGATTTTAACAAGAAGGATCCGAAACCCGAAATTCCCTCCGCATCAGCTTCAATAACCAAGAGCCCTTCTTCAACCGGCGACAATCCGGCCGAGGATAATCCTGCTTTACCTGAGTCCCCGGCCAATAAAGCCCTGGATGATCCAGCGACCGCCCACGCAGTCGATGAGATAGTCGAGGAAGAGTCGGATCGCATGCTGGCCATCGAAGATGCCAAGGCGCAGCTATTGGCAGAAGGCGTCGCAGAGATAGACAGAGGGTTCTTCGCCCGGATCAAGGGGGTATTCGGAGGACTTTGGCGCAATGTCTGGGCGCGGACCATAATCCTGCTCGCCGTCTTAGCGGCAGTAGCGGCTATCGCGGTAGTTCCTTCGACCCGTTACTTCGTATTGAACGTGTTCGGTGTCCGGGCCTCGATATCCTTAAGGATAATAGACGACAA
>DASUOG010000023.1:0-37920 GCA_036276755.1 Saccharimonadales bacterium (SeqCode)
TTGTAATCTCATAGCCGCCGACCGTAAACAAATGTTCGGGAGCTATGGAAATATGCGGTTCTTCAGCGGCAAAGATACTGATCATTATTTTTCAGATGTCTCCTTTTGCAGTTTTATTACTAGATTCCTAATCACCACCACGGCGATGCCGAGCCCGATGAACAAACCGATTATAGTAAAGATCGGCTCCTTATCAAGTTTTTTATCCGCCAGCGAGCCAAGCAATACGGGGATGATTATCGCTACGGCCAAACGCCAGCTCAGGTCAAGCAGCCCCACTATGAACAATCGCTTGGCTTTTTTGACTTTTGTGTCAGTATCAGTATTAGTCGCCTTCACGGCGGCTTTCGGAGTCATTTATTAACAGTATACCGCCTCTGTTGTTTTTCATCAACACAAAATACCCGTCAAATGATGCGTTATAATCAAAATATTATGATTACTATCTATTCCACCAAAACTTGCGGTTTCTGCCATGCCGCCAAACAATATCTGAACAATCTGGAAGTCAAGTTCGATGAGGTCAAGGTCGACGAGATACCCGACGGACCGCAGAAATTAATTGAAAAATCCGGTCAGCTGGGCGTACCGGTTATAGACTTTGACGGGAATATAATCATCGGCTTCAACCGACCGCATCTTGATCTGTTTCTCCGCGAAAAGAAACTTATCTGATTAGTATGAGTCATAAGGATTTTAAGAACAAGGATTCCGTAGTTTTGGTGTTCACCGGCGACGGCAAGGGCAAAACCAGCGCGTCACTCGGGCTGTTGGCCAGGGCCCTGGGTAACCGCTGGAGCGTCGCTTTCATTCAATTCATAAAATACTGGGGAGTAGGTGAGCACGTATTCATCAGGGATATCCAGGGTTTGTTTAAGGACCAGCTGTACTTTTATAAAGGCGGCAAAGGTTTTTACGATGCGGGTGAGCTAAGCGCCGAGAATATTACCGATGAACAGCATAGGCAGGCCGCCCGTACGACTTACAAGGAAGCGTTGCGGGCCGCGACAAGCGGAGAATACAGTTTGGTGATCTGCGATGAAATCAACAACGCCGTGCATGACGGACTCTTAGCTGTCAAGGATCTGGAAAAACTTATCGACTCAAAGCACAAACATACCAGCATCTGCCTGACCGGCCGTAATTTCCCCAAGGAACTATTGGATAAGGTTGACATCGCTACCGACATGAGCAAGCTTAAACATCACTATGACCAAGGGTTTTTAGCTAACCCCGGTATTGACTTTTAGACTGTTTCTTGTTATAATATATATTATGTCAGAGATTAAGAAAGCCTTTGAATTCGGGTCGCCGGTTAAGGAAAATGGCAAAATGGCCCAAGCTGTCAGGAACAATTCAGCTTCCCGGGTACCGAATATTTACCCGCAGGCTGCCGAGAGAATAGCCGGGTTGTTTGACTTTCGGGACGAATCGCTGGTTGAAGTGGGCAGAGAATTAAGGGTTAACAGGTCAGTGGGTGAGTGCGATATTCCGCCTGTTGGCCACTATCCGAAAAGTGCCGCGGAAGCCGCGGAACGGATCAGTAGGATTATCGATGATTTCAACAGCGAAGAAAACGTTGGCAGAATTTACGAAGCGATAATCGATTCCTACCTTGAATCAGCCATCGAAGGTCCTGTACCGGTCAATGAAATGCCAGGTCCAGAAGATTTTAATTCTTAGTCTGTAAAAATACATAAGATTGACTATTTGTACATTTTTTGTTATAATATCTTCATGTATATCGAAGGTGTGGGAGAAATATTCGACAGGGGTTATATTGAAAACGGCTCCGGCAAAGATATCCTCAGGTATCCTCGGGTCGATGGAATTGTAGACGGATATGTCATGAGCGTGCGAAAACCCATTGTGGATGAATTTCATGATTATATCGACGGTAAACCTGCACGCAGTCTGCCGAAAAGTTTATACGAAGTCGAACAACGGGTACGACAAAAAACCGACCGCAACGGTCCGCCGCTGGCTATCGAACTACTGCTGGAAGAATATGCGATCTCCGCTTTGGAATGTCCGGCAGAGCTCACGGAACTTCCCGTAGAAATAAAAAGATAATTTTGTATAGTTATAATCATGAGCAAACCGACCCTATATTTAATGCTCGGTTATCCGGGCGCAGGGAAGACCACGGTCGCGGAACACATCGCGACACTGACTGGCGCAGTGCATCTGAACAGCGACCAGTTCAGACTTCATATGTTTGATAAGCCGCTCGGTATAACCGATGCCGAACACGATCGCATGTATGAAATGCTTGACCATATCACCGAGCGCACATTATCAAGCGGTAAGAGTGTGATTTATGATGCCAACCTCAACCGGTATGCTCATCGCAAGGAAAAATACGATATAGCCGAGCGTACCGGAGCGCAGGCTAGACTGGTTTGGGTTACTACCGACGAACCAACAGCTAGACAAAGAGCCACCGTAGAAGCCCCCAAACACCCCAGGCACCGGCCGTTCGGCAACATGAAGACTGAAGTTTTTGCTCGTCTCATCAGTGAAATCGAGCCTCCCAAAGAAACTGAACAAACCATAACCATAGATGGCAATCTTATAAGCTATACAAAAATCAAAAAAGCCCTGGAGCTTAGGCATTAAACAGAACAGCCAGTCTATTACGCAGGGTTCTTATCAACGAAACATTTTTGGCCGGCCGTAGAATATAGTAGTCAACCGCAACTACGGGCCCTAGCAACAATATGGAGCTCCATAGAAGACCGAACATCGAGGATACCGCCAGACCGCGCCGCAAGTAAAAAGTAGTGACGGATCTGAAGTGATACTTCAGCTGCTGGATGGGTTGTTTATGTATCGATCGGTATGAGATAAGTACGTCGTTGTCAATCATATTCTGTATTTTTCCATGTTTTGCCAGACAAAACCCCAAGTCGTAATCTTCCCAGATATCAGAACGCAGCAAAATATCGTTTCGGACCTTGGGCCAGAAGCTACCGCGAAAAGCACAATTTGAACCCCATAGCAGAGCGTGCCCCGCAAACGAGTTCGCCAGTCGGAAATACCGGCGGTGTATGTATCGTCCGAAATCTTTGAGTACGATGTCGTAAGCCACGCCGCTGCCGGTGACTGCCACTATGTCCGGATGCTTAGCGAACTGAGCAAGCACCTTTTCCGCCCAATCGGCGGGCAATATGGTATCGGCATCTATCCGACCGATTATCTCGCCCGATGCCGAGTCAAAACCGGTATGCTGGGCATATGTTTGGTGCTGGCGTTTTTCGGCTTTTATCTTTACGAAGTCGAATCTGCGCGCTATTTCAACCGTATCGTCCGTCGAATTATTATCGACCACTATGACATCTATCGGTCCGACTGTTTGCCGGGCTATTGATTCCAGGCAATCGCTTAGATAGTTTTCCTCGTTATAAGCTGGTATGATAATCGAAAGCGCATACGCTTTTTGTTTTTTATTCACTATGTCTAAATATAGCAAAAAACCATAAATAATGTCGAAACGTAAAAAAACCGGATCGAAGATCATCAATCTGTCGCAGAAAATCCTGACTTGGCTCGGTCTTGGCATACCGAAAAGGTCTTTGCCTCAAAAGTTGCTTCTCGGCTTTTTAATACTTATTTTCGTTTCTTTAGGTACCATGTACGGAATCGCCCGTTATTACATAGCTAAACATGCGAATGAACCTTTTGTCTTCGGCGCTACCTTCAGCCCGCATTATGCCCGCGGGTTCGGTCTGAATCCGCAGCAAACCATGGATGCCATCATCAACGATCTCGGTATCAAAAGGCTCCGTCTGGTAAGTTACTGGGACAAGGGCGAACCGCTGCCGGGTAAATATAATTTTTCCGATCTTGATTGGCAGTTCAAAAAAGCCGAGAATAGCGGTGTTGACATCAGCCTTGCCATAGGCCTGCGCCAGCCCCGCTGGCCGGAATGCCATATGCCGGCATGGGCGGCCGGCTTACCCAAGGATGTCTGGGCCGAAAAACTAAAGAGCTACATGGGCAAAGTAATCGACAGATATAAGGACAGTCCGGCGCTGATCAGTTACCAGCTGGAAAACGAGTATTTCCTAAGCGTTTTTGGTAATTGTCCGGATCACAGCAGGGAAAGACTGGTCGATGAATTCAACTTCGTCAAGTCCAAAGACCCTGCTAAGCCGCTTATCGTCACCCGAAGCAACAACGCCGTGCCCAGCTGGCCGATCGGGCAACCCAGATCAGACATCAACGGCGCTTCGATATACAAGCGCGTGTGGGACAAAACGGTAACGAACCGCTATTTCGAATACCCTGTACCGGCCTGGTTTTATGCATTCTTAGCCGGCGGAGCCGAACTGACCACCGGACGCGATACTTTCATCCATGAACTTCAGGCGGAGGCATGGCTCCCCGATAACAAAGGGTTTAACCGGTCCGATTACCGGATGAATGATATCGGCTCTATACCCGAACAGAGCAAATCACTGAACAGTGAAAATCTTGGCCAGCGCTTTGACTATGCAGTGGCCACCGGTATGCGCACCGTCGACCTGTGGGGTGTCGAATGGTGGTACTGGCGCAAAATCAAGGCCCATGACCCCAGCTTATGGGATATAGCCCGGGTTAAAATCGCCCAATATAACACACGAGAATAATATACTAGGACATATATTGTAAATTATTGCAATATAGCTCATACTTAACGTCGTGGCTAAGAAGTCAAAGAAACCGGCAAAGATTATTTCCAACAGACGGGCACGTTATGATTACGAGCTCGGTGATTCCCTTATTGCCGGAATTTCCCTGACCGGCAGGGAAACCAAGTCTTTGCGACTCGGTCATGGTCATCTAAAAGACGCTTACGTGACGATAAAGGACAGCGAACTTTGGTTGATAAACGCTACCATCACCAGTTCCAGCGGATACACGATAGCGCCCGAGGAACAGACCAGACCGCGCAAACTGCTCGTCAAAAAGAGAGAGCTTGACGCATTCTTGAAAGCCAAGGACCAGGGCAAGACCATAGTACCACTAGAGATACTCAACAAAGGCAGATACATCAAGCTGAGGATATCTACCGGCAAGGGCAAGAAGCGCTACGACAAACGTCAAGCTATTAAAAAACGAGATCAGGAACGCCAGATCAAGCGCGACTTAAAATACTGATTTAAACGTCTTTGATAGGTAGGGAAACGACGAAGGTAGAACCTTTGTTCAGCTCGCTTTTATAGTCCATGCTACCGCCATGCTGGCCGATTATCAGCTTGCTTAGGTACAGCCCGATGCCGATGCCCTCATAATCATAGCTCATGGTCGAAGTCCCCCGATGAAATTTGGTAAACAATTTTTCCTTCTCAGCGTCGCTGATACCGATACCCGTATCCGCTACACTGAAGACAAGCCGGCCCGATTCTATCCGGCCGTTGATTTTTACAGTGCCGCCGGCTTTGGTAAATTTAATCGCATTGTCAACCAGGTTGCCGAGAGCGCTGCGCAAGTTAGTCGAGCTGATATTTAGCGAGGTATCGTCCGGAATCTCATTATCGAATTGCCATTTCAGGTTTTTCTTAGTGGCCAGCAAGCCGAATTCCTTGTCGATAGCGTCTATGAATTCCGCCATTTTCACCGGCGACATATGCATATTCATCTTGCCGGTTTCCAAGGTCGAGATAGTCAATACGTTTTCAGCCAACAAATGCAGTCTGACCACGCTTTCCTGTATGGTATTGATGATATTTTTCAGCTCGCCGGATGATTCGACGCTTCTGGCCAGGTCAATATAGCCCTGGATTATCGTGATCGGAGTACGGATATTGTGCGATGCGATCATCATGAACTCGCTCTTCAGCTTATCCAGTTCGCGCAGTTTTTCTATATCCGCCTTTAAGAAATCAGCCATTTTTTCCACCGACGCAGCCAGATCGCCTATCTCATCGTTGCGTCTTGAGGTAATCTTATGGTCAAAGTTTCCCGAGCTGATTATATTGGCCGACCTGCTGACATCATTCAACGGACGGACAAAGAACCTGTTGAGCAAAAACCCGGTCCCGGCGATACTGATTACCAGAATTCCCACACTGCTGTAAAAAATCAACCTTACCATCTCGCCAACATTCTGTTCGGCTCGCTTGGTGGATATGTTATACACGACCGAATAACGATGCGCTCCGGATTCTTCAAAAAACGGCTGGATTACTTGTACTATATAGCCCTTGTCATCGGTTACATATTGCGGCTTGAAGGAAGAGGATAGCTCCTCGTCCAGGGGTTGTCCTGTCTCGCCAAGACTGCTGTATAGTTCTTCGCCCTGGACCGAAACTATATGTATGGATGTCACATCCGGATCAAGCTCGACAAAACTATCCACTTGCTGGGTAATGCGAATATGTCCGGAATCCTTATAAAGCGCGAACGTATCACCGATAGGCTCAGTAGCCAAGGATGCGAAGGATTTGGATTGTTCATTGAGACTGGAACGCAACCTGTCGGTATTTTGCCTGACCAACATATAAGCAATGAAGGCAAATATACATATCAGGGATAAGCTTACCACCAATAAGACTTTTGTTCGGATACTCAGGCGCATTGCGCGTCCATCCCGTTACTTAAGTCGGGTTTTGTAAAAATACACGGACAAAAGCGAGCTTGGCATATCCTGTCTGATGTCGTAATCCTTGTCCATCAGCCAGATAGCATCTCTCGTGCTTACCGGAACAACGGCTACGTCTTTATCGACAGTGACAGCGGCTTCTTGCAGGAGCTTTAATCTTTTAGCCGGATCGACCGTGCGGTTGGCTTCGTCCAAGGTTTTATTCAGATTATCATTTTTGTAATTGTCGGTTGTCGTCAGGGTGGTCTGATAAATATCCAGCCCGTCTAAAATGTCACTGGCGTAAACGATATAATACATCTCGGCCTTGCCGGTGGAGAAATAATCTATAAATTCGCTGAAATCCTCGTGGCGGTCAAGCTCAAGATTAATTTTTGCTTCCTTGAGCTGCTTGGTGAGTTCGCCAACAAATTTTTCATCCGAGTTATGCGAAAAACGAATCGTCACACCGTCGGGATATCCTGCCTGTTTGAGCAGCGACCGCGCTTTAGTGACATCCCGCTTATAAACCGTTATCGCCGGATTGTAGCCGGGGATTGACTCGGGTATTAACTGGCTTATCGGCGTAACCTTGTCGCCCTGCGCCTGTCCAAGCAAGCTGGCATCTATGGAATAGCGAATCGCTTCGCGCACTTTCTTGTTTTTCAGGGGACCGGGCTTTATTGAATTAAGCCCCAGGAATGCTACTTCGGGTTCGGAAGATATAAACTGTGCAGCCCCGGTCACGGACTTGGCGTCATTGATCGGCATCGGGCCGGCTATATCGTATTTACCTTCGTTGAAGGCCTTGAGCATGGCTTCATCGTCCTTTTCAGCTCCAAAGTAAATTTCCCGCGTGGCCGGTTTGCTGCCATGGTAACCGTCAAAGGCTACCATCTGAACTTCGGACGACGAAGGCTTGGTACCGGCTTTTATCATGTATGGTCCGGTTCCTGCTTGGCTGGATTCGCTATCTTTCGGTTTATTCGCATCAATGATATAGAGAAAGGCCAGTTTGTTAAGCAGAGTCGGGTCCGGCATTTTAGTTTTGATTTCAACCTGGTTTGTATCCAAGATTTTTACGGATTCTATAGTGCCGGTAAAGGTAGCGGAAAAGTCCGTGCCGTTATTTTTAATCTTATCTATGCTGTATTTGACGTCGTCCGTACCCATCTCATTACCATCATGGAATTGGATACCGCTCCTTATATTAAAAACCCATGTCTTACCATCGGGGTTCGACCAATCACTGGCTAAAAGTGGTACAATCTTGTTTTTATCTTCATATCGCACCAATCCTTCGAACATCTGGGCATTGGTCAGATAACTATAGCTGTTGGCAACCGGCATATCCGGATATATGCCTCCGTAATCAGGAGAGATGACCCCGACATTCAGCTTATCTATATTCTTACTTTGAACGAGGGGAGCCGAAGGTTGCTGATCGTCTTTCTGCTTGCCATAGAGATACCAACCGCCGCCGCCCAGCAAAACCAGAATAATTAATGCCATGAGTACTTTCGGCCAGCGTCTTTTCGGTTTCTGGTTGTTTGATATTACCTGTGGGACGTTCGGCGGCACGGCAGTAGGCGCGCGCTGCGGTTGCGGTTGTTGGTTGGGCGGCGGCGGAGAGGAAACGTCATTAAGGCTGGGCTGATTGTCGGTCTGGTTACCTGTGTTTTGGTTTTCCATGTTTTTTGCTTAAGCTTTTCTATACCTAATAATAGGAGTTTAATACGACATCTGTCAACAACGGTATTTACTGGGAGCGTTTTCAAAGCTAGAATAGGTACGTTAAAGACTCCGTCTTTTTAATCCCGGGTAGCTCAATGGTGGAGCAGGAAGCTGTTAACTTCAAGGTTGCCGGTTCGAGTCCGGCCCCGGGAGCCATATAAGGTCAGCCCACTTTTTGTGGGCTTATTTTATATCCCTCGGCCAGCCTCGAGAGGCAACGAAGAGTTCTGGCCAACTAAAATTAGTCAGGGCCCTTTTTGCTTTCTCGTAATCGCATTTTCTCTTCTGATATACTGTAGGCAGAATAACCATGAGCAATAAGGATCTGCAAGAGGACAATCGTGGCTTTGGACACATCTTAATACTGTTTATATTAGCGGTTCTTGTAGTCGCGGTCGGCTATCTTGCATATACACGCATAAAGCCCAAAACGTACTCCGATCAAGCCCCCATCCAAACCCATGTTACTGACCCAGCTACTATTAAACCGGAGCTTACCTATAAAGGTGCTTATAACGGCAAACTCTATCTTACCGGTGAAAAAGTGGGGGAAAGTGCCCCTTGGGCAACTTGGGCCCAGAATCTGGACCGTAACGGTGTAGCCACGGCCATCGCTTATTTTAGTATTGAGGACAAAGGCGATGCCGGACAAGTTGAGCAGATCATAAAAGATTTTCCGGGCCGTATAGTACCCTTTTATAGCACCGGCGTAGGTGGCGAGGAGGAAGGCGAGCTTGCCCAAAAAGACAAGCTGGTTGGTATTTATAAAAGTTCCTATAAAGGCTTTTTAAAAGGTATCGGCGAAGTTGAGATCCAGGATTGGCCGATGCCGCACAATGACTCCCGGGTGCTCGAACTTTTCCAATTTGCCGCTGATAAAAAGATGCATGTCATGTTCCATGTCCGTCCAGGACAGACCGAGGCGGTCGGTGAAATTGCCAAGCGTTTTGCAAGTACAACCTTTCTTATCCATCTATTCGCAAATGACTTTGAACGGGAAAGTAACGACATCATCAAACTCCTAAAAGAAAACCCGAATATTACCTACACAATTGATGCCGACCATCTGATGTTCGATAGGAGCGGACACGAACCAATCGGCCTGCTTTATAAATACCAGGATGAATTGGACGATGATATCGAGCCAAGCGAAAAATCGGTGAAAGCATCGTCTGCGAAGTTTAATGCCGACTTTGACCGATTAGAAAAAACTTTGCGCTTAGAAGCCATTAGACGATTTAAGCCATTAGTTGAGGCCGTACCGGATCAAGTCACGGTTGGAACTGAGCTGAACTTAGCCTACGGCTACGAACCAGAAAGTTTTGACCGTATTATCAAACATCTGCGCTTCTTTATTGCTGCTTTTGATGAACCGACGCGGGCCAAACTGTCCCACGACAATGCTTTAGAGTTATTCGGCTCCGGCACTCGGCTCAATTAATCTTATAATAGAAATTTTAACTTCTATCACTACAAGTAAAGACATTTTTAACTAAACTCCATGGAGGAAAAGCAACTTATCCGGATTGTGCAGGTTTGCTATGCTAAAAGTAGCTTTTAGAAAGAGGGGGGGCATGTGAGCAAACAAGTGTATATCAATCTGCCGGTCAGCGATCTGACCAAGTCGACGGCGTTTTACGAGGCGCTCGGTTTCAAAAAGAACCCGACATTCTCAGACGAAAATGGCAGCGCTATGATGTGGTCGGATGACATCATCGTGATGATTCTAACCCACGATTTTTATAAAAAGTTCATTCAAGAGAGGTCCGTTGCCGACACCAAAACCCAGTCCGGCGTACTGCTGGCCCTCACGCTTGACTCCAAAGAAGCCGTACAGAAATTTGCTGACACCGCCAAGGCAAACGGCGGCGACTACTTCCGCGTAGACATGGGCCTGTCCGAAGATATGATGTTCGGCTATGAAGTGCTGGATCCGGACGGCAACCAATGGGAACCGGTCTGGATGAACCCGGAATTCAATCCGGAAAACCCTCAAAGCAGTTAGAAAATATCCCAGTTACTTAGACTTGGATTGTTTATTAAGAGCCCACCGCACTGACGGGCTTATAGGCTTGTCCTTGCGATGAATACAGCCTATCCAGCAGCAGGGCCGGCGTTTTCCTTCCAAAAGCTCTGTGACTGTCCGCTTGATATGATCTTTCCTGGTCTCTTCTTTTTTGACAGTTATAACCCAGCAAATCCATTCGTTGCGCGCCAGAGGCGTAAGGTCTTCCCACCGTTCAATAACTGATTCGTCAGCCGACAGAGCCTTCCTTAGGTCATCCGGCAACTTATGAGCCACTCCCTCCGAGATTGCTATTTTAGCCGTATTCATAATTCTATTTTACTACAGGGAGCTAGTTGCTAAATCTTCGGCTTCGCGCATCAAATTATTATTCAATAACCTTGCGCTTTGCTGAATAGCTATAAGCGGAACTTGTGCCGGACCCATTTCTTGCGTGGCTTGAATGCCGGGCAATCGAGCCTCTTGCCGCCAGTGCCTACGCCTTTGCGGTTGCAGGTACGCCAAGACCATCAACCCTGCGACATTTGATAATACATCTTGCTTATAGCTGGTAAGTGGACTATGTTCAGGTAAACCTTGTCGTTGACGTTTGCCGTCTGGTCCAACCGACCATCTCACAGCGGGCACAAGTCCTAACTCTTGGAATTTTACAGAGCCCGGGAGTATTGCAGTTTGCGCGCCGATTATCGTATCTACTTCCATGGTTTCATATTCGAAAGGTAAGCCGCGGTCGAATCCATGCATGAGCGGGCGATCAACACCAAAATAAACTCTTCTTCTATCAGCATACGCCTGTGTTATGTCAAAACCTGGACTGATGCCATGAGCATACATGAGCCGGCCATCTTCGGTTTCAAAAGTGACACAATGTCTTTTTAGATAAAGCTCGGTGAATCTTTCAGTTTCTTCATTTCGACTCCAGCTGCTACCATTTCTACGAAGTTCACCCTGAATATCCGAAACGCTTATAAGGTCATTGCGCACTTCTATATCTAAATCCGAGAAAAGCCCTAAGAGTTTATCGGCTCTAAGGCCTTTAAATTTAAGTCCGTGCTTTGCAGCCTTGTCTGGATCAATGTGCCGCATGGCTGCGACGATGCGAGTACGAGCTTCTTCGGTACCATAAACATCGGTTAATAATTGAGTAAAATCAGAGCCGCTAATCAGAGGATTGTACTGGCCTATCATCTCTGCGTGCCCCCAGCTTTGTATGAATTCCTCTGGTTTGATTATATCTTCTTCTCCGGGCATCATCCAGGGAAGAAGCTTAAAACCCTCTGTCGGGCCTAAAGCCATTTTAAGGTCCAGGTATTCTTTGCCTAATTCCTCCCAGCCTTTAAGCCCGCTATGCGCAGGTACTAGATATCCTAAGTTAGGATTATCTCTCTCATATATACGCCAATCACCTAATATATCCTCAGCTTGCCGATCCGTCCTACCTAGACGCAAAGACAGGGGGCTAGGTGCAATTGTATCTAGTAAGCTTAAAAATCGTTCGCCATGAAGCGGCTCGCCGCCGAACCTTAATTCCAGCGTCCGCTGGTCTGTATCAGCTTGAGTTTCAACGCTAAAAACATGAGCTGTTTTAAAGTCCAGACCTTCTACGGCATCGCTTGGCTCAGCTAATATTGCCGGCACGCTTAAACTTCCCACATAATTTGAAGCCGTTTGGCTCTCGTCAATACTCGGAACAACATTTGCTACTTCAGAACGAGTAGCAAGTCCTGCTTCTGTCATAATTAATATGATACGATATTTATCCATATATTGCAAAAATATTCGAAGCTATAGGGCATATTGATGCTATCATAAAAGGACAAGCAAATTAGGGAAGCAGGGGGTAGTATGCAGCAAAAAATTACACCGAATCTATGGTTCGACGGCAATGCTAAAGAAGCAACAGACTTTTATACTTCAATTTTTCCAGACGGGAAAGTGAATTCAACAAGCTACTATCCGAAAAGCAAAGAAGAGGGCCTGGCAGATTTCCAGCTTGAGCTGGCCGGTAAGCCCCTGACTGTGGAATTCGAGCTGGGCGGACTGAAATTTACCGCTATAAATGCCGGTTCGGAGTTTAAATTCAACCCCTCGATTTCGTTCATGCTCAACTTCGACCCGTCCCGCGACGAACAGGCAGAAGCTCACCTGAACGAACTTTGGGAAAAGCTTATTGACGGCGGTGAAGCGCTAATGCCGCTTGATAAATACCCCTTCAGCAAACGTTATGGCTGGGTCAAAGACCGCTACGGCCTAACCTGGCAGTTGATACTGACGGATCCGGAAGGCGAGCCGCGGCCGTTTATTATCCCCTCGCTAATGTTCTCCGGAAAGAATACCAACCGGACCGAAGAAGCGCTAAATTTTTACGTAACGGTGTTTAAGGATGCAAAGAAGGGTATATTAGCCCATTACGAAGAAGATACCGGCCCGGCCAAAAAAGGCTCGCTGATGTTCGGTGATTTTATGCTGGAAAGGCAATGGTTCGCCGCGATGGACTCCGGCGTGGAACAGGATTTTACATTCAACGAGGCCGTTTCGCTATCGGTAGCCTGCAAAGACCAAGCGGAGATTGATTATTTCTGGGAAAAGCTTTCTACCGTACCGGAATCCGAGCAGTGCGGCTGGTGCAAGGACAAATACGGCGTAAGCTGGCAGATCGTACCTGAAAATATAGAAGAGCTTATGAAAAAGCCCGGTGCTTTCGCAAATATGATGCAGATGAAAAAACTCGTCATAGCCGAGTTTTAACCTTGCCATTACATTGACTAAACAGCATTTTTCTGTTATTTATTTTTCATGCTTGATTATGTTGGGGGCAACCCGGCTTTGCTTGAAAAAACAGGCGCTGAAGTAAGAGCCGATATAATAGCCGGCGCGGAAAAGGCACTATTCGGTCCAGACGCAAGAAGCGTGATTTTTGAAGGTATCCGGGACGTAAGTGACGATCTGCTGCCAGAAGAAAGAGACCGGCGTATCTTTTTGACCCGGATCGCACATCTGGAGACATCCGGTACGGCAGACTTTGACGAACCGCTTGGCCTGACCATAGGCGTACATACGACTCACCTCAGTATACAGAGGGTGACCGAGATGACTGAGGAAGCTATACAAGAGCTGGAATTTGCCAGGGGCGATGGCGCAGTTTTGACGCTATCGGATCAGTCAGTCAGTTTATTTCATCTCTTCTTTGATTATATCCCGATAGGTGAACACCGGAGTAATGAAAGCAGCTGGTTTTTAGGCCATGATGCTTTTAGTGAAAAACCTTCAATAAGTAATTTCGAAGGCTTCTTAGCGATTGCAGACGTGTTAAAACATGGTCATCCCAGTGATAGTCCAATAAAAACAGCATTGCCTGAAGAACAAGAATTTGTAGAAGCTACGGATCCAGTGGTTATTGAACGTTGTATTCCATATTTTTATGGGTTATACAAACGTGTAGTGGAAGCGCCAAACCTGGCATCTAGAATTGAGGCAACCAGACGGCGCGATTTAGAAGCTGTAGAGGCATATTAAAACTACAAATCCAAAACTTGTAATATATGACTAATATTATATAATTATAGATTATGGCAGAGCGAGCGGCTTTTGTTGATGTTGACGGTACGGTAGTTGATAATTTTGAGTCATATACTGAGATTTTAGCCGAAGTTTTGCAGCGCCCGCCCCTAAGTGCCGACGAGATCCAAGATATACGCTCCTTACCCCTTCAAGAGAATTTACACAGGCTGGATATTAAACCGGAACAGATACCCGGACTTTTAAATACGGGACGGCTTGTTGCCGCCCGAGACATTGGACGGGCTGTTATCTTTGACGGCATGCCTGAGGCCCTGGAAGATTTAAGGAAGCTGGGATATGACCGCTTCGCCTTTAGCTCGAACGGAGAAGATACGATAACGACGATCTTGGCGCAGCATGGGATAGAACTTGAGGATGTCATAGGCGGCGTTGATTTTAATAAGGCCGAACGCCTTGCCGCCTCCATAGAACAAAAAGGGCTTGATCTGGAACAGTGCGTATCTATAGGGGATACCGGACGCGACATAGCAGCAGCTAGAGAGGTCGGCATCCGATCCGTAGCAGTAGCTTGGGGCTATAGCGAGCCCGAACTTTTAGCTACCTATAGCCCTGACGTGATTGTGAGCATGCCGACAGAGCTGCCAAAAGCCGTAGAATCGGTTTTCAAGTAATAGATTGTTTCCGGCTTATGTTGCTATAATCAAGTTATGAAAATTGTAGTAGATATAGATATCAAGGCACCGGTGGAGAACGTTTATAAAATATTTTCAGACATCAAGAATGCTGAGAAAAATATAAAAAATATCCAGAAAATTGAGATATTAAAAAGTACTAAAGACTTCGTCGGTACCAGGTGGAAGGAAACCCGGACAGAATTCGGCAAGAGCGACACGATAGAAATGTGGGTGAGTGATGCCAAATCGAACAAATTTTACGAGGTAGAATCGGAAGCCCACGGCACGAAATATCTCTCCCGATATGATTTTGAATCGACAAAGCAAAGTACGAAGGTAACGCTAACGTTCGAAGGCCAACCGCAAACATTGGGCGCAAAACTGATGTCGGTCATGATGGTATTCTTCGCAGGCGCAACTAAAAAATTATTTCTAAAAGACATGCTGGATCTGAAGAAGATTCTAGAAAACTAAGTTTTTTTGATTATTTTTCGTTTTTATGATATTTTAAGTCCTAAATGTCAAGTGCCGAGACTGAAGTTAATCCAAACGGACTCAGAGTAGTTCGGAGAACAATTGTATCTGCTTATATCTTAAGCGAGGATGATTTGCTGTTGATGGGTAGGCAGGATCCAGAGAGAGGAGGAACATGGCCTAAAGCATGGCGTATTCCGGGCGGCGGTAAAGAGCCGGGAGAAACACGGGAAGAAGCCATGGTCCGCGAAGGCAGGGAAGAAGTTATCGGCCTGGATTTAAGAAAGCATGAACTGACTGAGCTGCCTCTAAAAGCTCATGGCGCTCACGAGAAAACGTTAGAAAACGGAGAAAGAGTCTGGCAGGAAATGGACTTTCATCACTTCATGGCTCGGTTAGGTGGTATAGCATCAAGTTTTGAATTTTTACCTGGCGGGGATTTAAAAGAGTTGCAGTGGTTTAATCGTCAAGACCGTTCCGGTGCCGAACAGATACCGGTTGGCAGAGATATGATGCTCCAAGCCGGGCTTATAGACTCATAAGAAAAGTCTAAAACTTAAATTGAGTTGACCTAATATAATATTTATGGTATTGTGTTCGTTTACGCTAAAAAGTCGAGGAAATTATGCCTGATAAATCCGGCGAGAAGTTAGTTAGAGACGAAAGAAAACGGGGCACAAGCATGACGTGGCCCGTAGTCGTACACGATAAGTTGGACGAGCTGGTTTATGCTGCCAATGAAGAAGGCGTGAAGACAACACGTCAGGAACTTGTCGGTGTGATCATAGGGTTGACCGTTCCAGACGGTGAAACATTGGCCGAACAGGTCATGACATTTCGCAAAGCAAAAGTTACAGACATCCTCCCGGAATAGGACATTGCTTTAATGGGTTCAGCTTACGAACGAGAAGCCGCCAAACCGGAAACCCCAAAGCACCCTGAGCTGATGGAAGAAACAGTTTTTGTTCCAAACGGAGCCGCTATAGAGCATGATTTCTGCAACCTCCATATAGACAAGGACCATCTTTTGCATGGCGGGAGTAGCGTCAGTATAGGCGTTTATCCTGCCGGTGAAGAACTTATAAAAGCAGATGGAAAAATAAATTTCCGGTCGGAAGGATTCAGCCTTGCCGTGCATAAGACGGAGGGCGCGACGCAATTATTCATGAGCGTGGATACTGATTTTGAGATAGCTCTTCCAAGAGGTGTAATACCAAGACCGGACAGTCCCAACAAAAGAATGCTTACGGCTTCCGGCTTATATCGCGTTTTGATGGCAATGCGATATGGCAGCATCGTATGCGCAGATAATGAAAGACAATACGGAGGGTTCTTAGGGATAGATACCCTGCATAGACGAGCAAGAAAGTGGGGGATTGACCGCCATCCCACGGACTATATATAAAAAACCTAACAGCCAATCCTTAAAATTTGTAGTTCCATATCCAATATGGATGAGGATGTAACCAGCCCCAAGGAAAACCCCACCGGCACCGGACATCTACCGGTAAGCGGCGAGGTCGGTGTCGGTCCGGCTCAGCGGCATGATCCCGTTACTGCGGATACGGACGATGATGCGGAGCATCAGCCGAGCGTCGATGAAAAGCTAGAGGAAACAAGAGACGACGATAACCCTCAAAACGATTGAAGGTACTGCCCCAAGCCTTGAGTGTCCTCGACAACCTCCAGTCCTTCGGCCAGTGGACTTTTATCTAACGCACCTTCAACAAATATACTTCTGCCGACATCCAATGCAAGCATTGAAAGATCATTGTGATCGTTACCGGCGACTATAGCTTCGCTAAGATCCAAATCAAGATGCTCCACTATGTCTTCAATACCCCTGGCTTTGTCTACGCCGGCGGAAAGTACGTTTAGCTCCGTACCATTTATAATCACATTTGAGCCGGCCAAGGCTTCGGCCGCCGATTTGTCTCCTCCGATAATGACCATCGATACCTGGTCTTTGACCAGATCGGAAATTAAGTTCTCCCACGAAGAATGAAACCTCTCATAACTTCCATGTCTTTTTGCAAAATCATCAACCGGTTTCAGGCCGGTTGCCCATAATACCGCACCCGCTTCTGTATCAAGGGGATGGTAGGCCAAATATCGGATACTCTCTGAAGCGTCTTTAATCCCATCGGCCAAGGCCACAACCTCATCATCGCTTAACGGATGATGCCTGACAACCTTTCCATCAGCAGAGATCAAACGACTACCATTCTCTGTACTGGCAGGCAATCCTTCTGATACGATGATAGGCCAATCATGGCCCAACAACGCCCGGGCCGTTGACAGGCCGCGGCCGGTTATTATCGTCGTGCCGATTCCTTGTTCGTGTAAGTTTTCGAAGCCCGCCTTTATCTCACCTGGTATTCCAGTAGCGTCCGTGTGTATGGTCCCGTTGACGTCAAATACACCTAGTCTGATTTTTTCTCGCGAACCAATCATTTCGGGCTTCCCTTTAGGGAAAGACTTATTCTCTCATAGGTATTTTTGCGCGTCAAGCCCGTTTGAATACGAGGTCAAAATAATTTACAGCTGCTATAATACGGGGATGGCAAAAACACCAAAAGCGAAATCTCCGAACTATATATTTATAGTTCTGCATATATTAAAATTAGCATCGTTTCTGATAGCGGTAGTCAGCGCCTTGTTAAGCTGGATGTTCGCAGTCGCAAATACGGTAAGTTTGGGTACTGCAAATACCGACACCATAAACGAAAGCCAGGTGGAAGGCTTTTCCGTAGTAGCCAGAATATCCGCAAACCTGGCCGACATCGCGGTATACATGACATTGACCGGTCTGGCTACGGTAATATTGGGATTCCTTATATCAAAGAATAACGATCAAAAATTTATAAGCAAAGACAGGTTGGCGAAGATAATTATCTTAAGCTTCGTTTTAATAGCTGTCATGGCTCTTCAGAATAATATTCTGGGGCGGCTGATAATTCACAATTACTGATACGAATCCGTAAATATGAACCTTTAATGTTTGTTAAATATCTTCCTGCGAGTGTTTATAAACAGCTATATAATCCAGCCATATTAATAAAGGAGGCCGGATGATTTGGACAATAATAATAGTTTTGCTAGTCCTGTGGCTGCTAGGTTTTATAGGCGACATAGGCGGTGGTTTGGTCCACCTTTTGCTGATCGTCGCTTTGATAGCCCTGATATATAATTTAGTAACCGACCGCGAAAAGCCTAACAGTGGCTAAACATTAAAAAGACCGCTTATCCCAGACAAAGGGCAATCGTCATAACAAAGCCGGGCAGGCACCCCAGACACCCAAAACCGGCTCTGCTGCCCAAAACCAGTACCGCTAAGAATCCTTGTCGTCGGGCTCGGGCGCTTTGCTGCCTTTTTGACGGGCCTTGCTCAAGCCCACGGCTACAGCCTGCTTTTTGTTTTGGTATTTACCCTCATGTTTGTGCTCATGCATTGTTTTTTTAACTTCCTGTTGGGATTTTTTATCATATTTCGTCATAATCAGCTCCTCTTATCAAAAGGGTCCGGCAAATATGTCGGACCCTTTTGCCTTATAAACCGGCTCTAGCTGCTGCTATCACTTGACTCGCCGCCTTTTTTGCCAGCCCGGCTTGCTTTGTCCCGGTCACGGGCAAAGTTTGCCGGATTGTTTTCCTTACCTTGAGACTGGCCGCCTTTGCTTGCTTGCTCTTCGGTGTCTTCACGATTACCGAATTGGCCTGGATTCTTTGGATCTGCCATAAAACTCCTCCTCTTCTTATAACTTTTATACCGCAGTGCTAATGCTCTTAAAATTATATTGGTCACCCCGCGCTATGTCTGTTAAAAAGTCCACTGCGAGTCACAAAGCTTCCATAAAAACGCCTCATTTTGAAATTGAGGCGTTTCTGTTGCCTTAAAAGTCATTTTAGTCTAAAATTGTTCCAATTTATTTAATTTGGAATATGAGTAATGAACAAGCACAGAAGGTCCATAGCAAAAACTATAACCTGGCGTATCCTAGCAACTTCAGACACAATACTTATCGCCTGGATAATAACAGGCGAGTTTAGTGTCGGACTGGTCATCGGCGGGGTAGAGGTATTTACCAAAATGTTCTTATATTACGGACATGAACGTGTCTGGAACCGATCGAAATTCGGAGTCATACACCCCGTCCCGACCCGCAATTAAGCCCACTGTCTCAATTTGTGAATTATCTCACAGCGAAAAGGTTATGGCTTGGATATATTTTAATTTATGCTAAGAAAAAACTTCGAGGACAGACCGACAAAAAGAAAAAGGCCTTATAATCGCGCTGTGGAGAAGAGGCTATATTTTCAGGAACATCTGATCGGTAACCCGGACGTGTCTGACAGCCAGGTATAAAAAGTTTTTCGAAAACCCAACGGTAAAAAAAATTACTGACCCTGGCTTCAAGTCATGTATAAAATACTCTCTGCCATGGCAATCATCTAAATATAAGGAGGGATTATGGCACGAGGAACCAGTAACAGAGGCTTTGCTTCAATGGACGAAGAGAAGCAGCGTAAGATCGCCAGCAAGGGCGGCAAGGCCAGCGGCGGCAATTTTAAGAACGACCCGCAGAGGGCAAGCGAAGCAGGTAAAAAAGGCGGATCCCGCTAGCAACTGAAGCCTTGCTCATCCAGTGGCAGTACCAGCCTCTGCTTAAATAGCAGGGGCTGTTTTACTGCTCGCTGGATTAATCAGCCTGATAAACAGCAAATTGAAAAGTTCCTCTGCTTGAGCGTTGCGCTAACCGGACGAATTGTCATGTCTCGGTCTCAAGCGAGGAACTTTCGGGGAATGAAAAAGCTGGCTTTATCGGTCTTTTAAGAGCTTTCAGGCTTCCGGCCACCGCCGTGGCTTGCCTGACCGCCCTTCTTGGCCACCTTTTTGCGCGTGCTCTCGTCAGTTGACGCCAAGCCGCGTTTAGAACTGTCCGCCATCATAACCTCCTCGGTGTGATTATTAGGCTGTTTAAGCATAAAAGTATCGGGCTTTGCCGGCTATTAAATTTCTCACAGTGAGCGAGCCGTAAAAAAACTTACTGCATGCATACGGGGGATTAGCGTATGATGATCTTACTAACGAGGAGGTTAAAATGGCTAAACTATCAGATGAAGATACGTCGGACGATGAAAATAAGAAAGCACAGGATACGCCGGAAGAGACTCCTGAAGAGACTCCCGAAGAAGATCCGGTAGACGAGGTTCCCAGCGAAAAGTAACGTATAATTTAGGGCATGGTGCATGAACAAGATATAAACAAGCCGCGGCCGCCGATTACGACGCCGCCAAGACCGCCGGAACCGGACAATCCGGAAGAGCCTCTACCGCCCACATAACTTGTAAGATTTTTCACATATATTACCTGTGTCTTAAGTACAATCAGCTGTATTAACTTATGTTTTTTATAGAGAAGCGCCTAAAGTTCAGTAAGCGGGATATAACCTCTATGCACCTTATCCCGGCCTTAGTGGTATTTATCGCATTCAGCAGCCTGACAGTATGGAACTGGGCTGATCAGAAAAATAAGCTCCAAGAAAAGCGCAGTGAAACTCTGCTTGCAAGCACCGAGGAAGTCCAAACTACAATAGAGAAAGGACTTGCCTCTTACGTTGACGTAGTTAATTCGGGGACAGGCCTGTTTGAAGCCTCGGATTATGTCAGCCGGGATGAATGGCGACAGTTCGTAGATACCTTTAACCTGCAATCACGTTACCCAGGCATCAGAAATTTAGGTTATACCAGAGTAATTCCGAGCGGCGATCTGCAAGCATTTATCAAAACGGCCAGGACGAATGAAAAAATAAAACTGGAAGTCTATCCTAAAAGCGATAACACGCTCCTTGCCCCCATAATTTATGCGGAGCCTAAAAACGGATTGAGCAGACAGTCCCTGGGATATGACATGTATTCGGAACCTGTGTTCCGCGAAGCCATGCGGTTAGCCGAAAATGCCGGAGAGGCTGTTTTTACCGAACAAATCACTAAGAGTAAAAAGGGTATATTCGGACAGTTGCCGGAAATAGTACTTTTTGCCCCTGTATACGCCAAAAACCAGGCCGGCGGGCAAAGAAGCAAAGACAAGGTAGCCCAAGGATACATTTATGCCGATATACTAAGCTATAAATTAATAAGACACCTTGTGGACGGGGAAAAACCGGGCTTTGCCTTCCGCATACTTGAAAGCAAGGGCAGTTCCAGCGGTTCTACCATCTATAAAAGCCCCGGGTTCGATGATATAAGCGCGCAGCCTGACGCTTTTAGCTTGTATCGAAACATCGGACTCAATAATCTGTCATGGAGTATCCAAGGTATAGCCGGCACAGGCATAACCCCGCCCCAAGACACCAGGCGGCCCATAACTTCGCTGTGGTTCGGTATTTTTTTCAGCACGTTTTTAGCACTATTCATTTATATCCTGCTGGCAAACCGGACCAAGGCGCTTTCCGACAAGGAGGCTAAGGAATTGCAGTTCGCCAAAGATGAACTGCTGGCACTGGCTTCCCATCAGCTAAGGACGCCGGCCACAGGCGTCAAGCAATATATCGGTATGCTTAGGGAAGGGTACGGAGGTACTTTGACAAAAGAGCAGAAAACATTCCTCAACAAGGCATACGAAAGCAATGAACGACAACTGAATACTATCAATGATATGCTGTTCGTCGCCAGGACCGATACCGATGATATACAGTTTGACTTCAACAAGACAGACTTGTTGGCTGTGGTTACTGACATCATAGAAGAGCATAAGGATACTATCAGACAAAATGGACAGAAACTTATACGTAAGCTCCCGTCCAAGCCGGTATATGCGGAAGCCGACCGGCATTACCTTAGGATGGCTATAGAAAATATCCTTAATAACGCGACCAAATATACCCGTCCGGGCGGCACTATCACGGTAAGTCTCAATGAGCTCAAAAAGAATGCCAGGCTATCGGTGGAGGACACCGGTGTCGGAGTCCATGAAAAATACCGGCATTTGCTTTTCCGTAAATTTTCACGCGTACCTAACGAACTCAGCAGTTCGGTTAGCGGTAGTGGCATCGGCTTGTATCTGGCTAAGAAGGTGAGCGATGCCCACGGAGGAACAATAGAATTCAAATCAATCGATAGAAAAGGCTCCAGATGCACTATAACCATACCGCTAGAGCATAATATTAATTCCGTGTAATATATTTCACAGTTATTTTAAGCTTAGGGCATTACTATGCCGTGAGTAAAGTATAGTATGTCCGTTCAAAACCGGGCGATTATTAACCACAAGGGGTTTTATGTCCAAAAAAATACTTATTGTTGAAGACGAAAAACCATTGAGCGAAGCATACCAGATCGTCCTCAAAAAAGAAGGCTTTGACGTGGATGCCGCATACGATGGCGAGCAGGCGTTAGAACATACCAAAAAGCAGGAGCCTGATCTGATATTGCTGGACTTGAGGATGCCCAAAATGAGCGGCATTGAGTTTCTAAAGAAGTACAAACCGGCCAAAAAACATCCCGGCGTAAAAATTATTGTATTCAGTAATTTAGATGCCCAAAATGAGATCGATAAGGCTTATGAGCTGGGCGCGCATAAATATATGCTCAAGGCTTGGGCATCGCCTAAAGAGCTGGTGAACTTCGTCCGCGATACCCTTGAAGATTAGCCCAGGTTACCAATATCTTTGAAGCTTTCCTCGCCCATAAGTTCAAGGAGTCTGGTTCTGTTTATGAAATACTGTTGGTTTTTATAGCGAAGAATCTTTTCATTCTTTAGTTTGTTCATCTCGGTCGCTGTTGTTTCCCTGGTGAGTCCTATCAGGCTGGCAAGCGCCTGATGGGTAAGCGAAAGCTTGATTCTGACCGTAAGTGAACTTTTTGATTTGACCCCGTGCCTTTGGCATAAGTAATACAAGGTATAAAGAAGCTTCTCCCTAGCCTTGGCCTGTTCCAGCGCGCTTATACGCACCAATGAAGCGGTATAAGCGGTAGTGAAATAGTCTAGTAACGCATATTGGCGTTCCGGCTTTTCCCGGAAAAAATCCAAAAATTTATCCCTCGGTACAAAAGCCACTTCGCATTTGTCCACCGTTTCATAAAAAAACAGGCTGCCCGCCGTTTTGCCGAATATCCAGGAGGAGGGAACGAATTCTCCCGCCTCATGATAAGTTACGATCTGTTCATCGCCTTGCGGGGAAATACTATAAACCCGTATTATGCCTTTCGTTATGATGCATGCCGAACGGGGAACTTCACCTTGATAAAAGATGGTAGATCCGGGAGAGTATTTCCTTCTTACGGAATTTTTTATTAATGGACGTAAATGATTGAGCATATATGGTTGCCTTTACCGATTAAACTATATGTCATTCTAAGAGAATTTACACATGGGTTTGTAATTTATCTAACACTTGCCCTGTAAATAACTTCACTGAATCACCCGATGATTAACGTTAACATGATGATTGTAAAGGAGGCGATATGGGGGGTATACACGAACAGGATATAGATGTCAGGATACATGACTTTCTAAGCCGCAAGACGCGGCAATATCCTGAACTGCGCATGTTTGAAAATATATCAGACAGAGACATCCAGACCCGGCGTAAGATCGACGTCGATTACCAAGACTAAACCATGATGGATATAATATTGTGGGTTATATTCGGTGCCCTAGTGGGCTGGATAGCTTCCATAATAATGGGCACAAATAAAGAGCAGGGCGGGCTGGCAAACATAATTGTCGGCGTAGTCGGCGCATTTATCGGCGGCTCGATAGCCAGGACATTCGGCGAGCCGGGGATTACCGGCTTCAACTTGACGAGCTTTTTAATCGCGCTCCTGGGAGCGATGGTACTGCTGGGCGTAGTCAACCTGTTCGCCCGCGAATAAGCTTAAAGTAAGTGTTTTTGGGGTTCTTTTTGGTATGATTATTCTATGTTCAAATCCAAGAGGAAGCATCAGCCTAAGAAGTTTGATGTACATAGAACCTTAGCCAACCCAAACAGAACCTACAAAGCGCCGACTTATGGCGAACTGCAAACACTCAAATCTGCCAAAGACAGGCCCGAAAAAAAGAAACGCTGGCTGACCTGGAAAAAGGCGTTGTTACTGTTGTTCATAATACTGCTGATTCCGGTTCTGGTGATCGGAGTCTGGGATTACCGCAATTATTCCAAAGCCAGCCGCAAGATGTTCGGTTCAGGGAATTTATGGAGCGCACTACCGCCGAACAGCATCAAAAACAAGGACGGTCGGACTAACCTATTGCTGGCAGGATTCTCCACGGATGATCCCGGGCATGATGGAGCCGCATTGACCGACTCCATCATGGTGATGAGCCTGGACGAAAAATCAAAGACCGGTTATATGCTTAGCATACCGAGAGATTTATATGTGGACATACCCGGGCTGGGTTATCGAAAGATAAACGAGACATACCAGCATGGCCAGCAGACCGGCTTTAGGGAAACAGGTTACGCCAAGGGTGGCATGGGTATGCTGGCAAAAGTTGTATCGCGCGATTTCGATCTGCCGATACACTATTATGTGCTTATAAATTACGGCGCTGTTAAAGATACAGTCAGCGCGCTCGGCGGGATAACCGTGACTATAGACAGCAAGGATCCACGCGGTATATACGATGCGAACTTCCTGCCTGAAGAAGGCGGCGCCTTAAAACTCAAAAACGGCAGACAGAAGATTGACGCCGAAACGGCACTCAAGCTGACGCGGGCCAGGGGTTCTACTTATAAATCGTACGGTTTTAACCAGGCGGACTTTGACCGTACAAAGAACCAGCAGACGGTAATAAAGGGCATCAAGGAAAAGATAACCTGGCAGTTGTTGCTTGACCCGCGCAAGAACCCGCCTTTGCTCGATGCCATCGCCAGTAATATCAAGACGGATCTGAAAGTTTCCAATGTCTTGCCCCTTTATCGGCTTTTTAGCAGCATACCGGATGACAAGCTCAAATCTGTCGGTTTGCGTGATGAGAAAAGGAAAGTAAACCTACTAGGCAGCTATCGTACGCCGAGCGGCCAATCGGCACTCATACCGACCGGGGGCCTGGATGATTACAGCGAGATCCAGGTATATATAAAACGCCTTAATGATTAGCTTACTCCTTCCGTTTTTGGCCTAATAGGGAATACTTGTCAAAAAAGTTGGCATTTACTAAGCAAACACAAGTAGATAGAGAAAAAGACTATTTCGTTACTACGTCATCGTCTTCTGGCGTGATAGGCTTTGTTTCTTCGTCCATAAAATACTCCTTTCTCATTTCACTGATTGCATATAAAGACCTCTTAGTCAAGACTTTAGTGAGGTAGGCTGTGAAGAGATTCACAGACCTCCTGAGTAGTGCTTATGGTAGAATAAAAGGGATTCCACTCGTGCTTGCAAACAGCGACAGGATAGAACAAAATAAAAACAAATTAAGGAGGGTATGTATGGCGATCTTGTCAATTAATGATCAAAGACGTATAGACAGTATCCTTGAAGATATAAAAATTAAAACAGGTTTTTCATATCCTGAAAATAATCTTCTAGACTTAGCTAAATTAGAAGATATTAAAGTTTATGAAACTGATTTATCTGTTCTGGGACCTAATATTAGTGGAGTTATAGAATATGACGATGATGATAAGAAAATAAATCCTAAGATTTTCATTAATAAAAATATATCATCCAACAGAAAAGTTTTTACATTGGCTCATGAACTGGCCCACCATTTTCTTCACAAAGGCAGAAAACTAAGAATTGATACTTTAGATTACTCAAAAAATGATCAAGATACTAAAGAGGAGACAGAAGCTAATTATTTTGCAGCTAGTTTATTAGTCCCTGCTAATTTACTCCAAAAAAAGATAAATGAGGGATATTCTATAGAAAAATTATCTGAATATTTTAGCGTATCTGTTCCTGTGATAAAAAATCGTATCAAATGGCTGGGCATGAATTAATGGACATATGGATAAAAAGCAATTAGAAGAAACTCAGAAGGTTCTTCGATCACTAATAGAAAGTCGAAAAGCTCACGCTCCTCTCACTAAAGCATTCGATACTCCCGAAGAGTTAAGATTAGACTCTCTTCAAGCTAAACGTCAGAAAAGATTCCATAGGGATAAATTATTAAAATTAATTAGCAGACTTAGCGTTTACAGTTTTATTTTTCTTGTATTTATTATTCTTTTCCAAATGGTCGTTCGTCTATGGCGTCCAGAATATGAGGGAGTTAGCGATACAGTTATTAACATAATTACAGGTGGAGTATTTGGAGAAGTTATTGCTGTAGTAGCAGTTATTGCTCATCAAGTTTGGAAAGACTAACTAACCCCAACCTCTCTACTAACAATCAGCAAAATGCTGGACAGCGTAAGTCTTGGTAACTCCGAAACCGGTTAATTCGTATTTTGGATCAAGTATTGCGGCTCTGTGCGGGGGAGATTCCATCCAGCCCTTTACCGCATCATTCAAATCGGCGAAATAGACACTTATATTCTCGCTAACGTTATGGCAGCCGGTACTTTTCTGGGCGTAAGTATAGCCGTCTATGCCTTTACTGTTGACGTGCGGGTCTGAACCTTTGCCTTCCCGTTGAAGTTCCTTAGCTTTTTTAGTCGCTGAAGCATTGAGCCGCTTATCCAATTTAAGCGGAGCGACCCCATGCTTTTTACGTTGCTTATTAATAGCCTTGAGCCAATCCTTGGCGCTAGGCGGTTTCTCCTCAGCCGTTCTTTTAACTGGTGGCAGATCTGTATAATCCCGGCCATAGACGTCATCAACGAGTGAGAAAAACCCGTAGAACGCTAATAGGACAATCACCGCCTTAGCAGCTGATACTCCCCACCTTTTAAAGTTCGACTTCTTGCGTCTTCGTTGTTTCATAAATAAAAAGGACACCCGTACTAGGTGTCTTACTACCAACGACTGATTGTGCCGCTTTCGTACGAGTGCCTTTTATTGGCACAATCGCACGTCAAAGACTTGCAATAAAAAAACGTCGCTAGTAGTAAGACAAGCATATTATAATATAAGTTCTAAGACTTATAAAAGATTCCTGATACTGAAACAATAACCGTAACAAGTGCTAAGAATAGAAGATATCGTTGTAATCTGAGATTAGTCTTTGTCAGCTGTTTATTGCTCTTGTCGAGCTTCTTATTAGTTGCATCTATTCCGTCCAGTGTTTTTATTACTTCAAGAAGAGTTCTAGCGTTAATATCTTGCAATTTCTTTATCTGTTTTTTGTAGTTATCAGCATTAAGTACTCTGCTTCTAACATCTGGTCTCATTGTAACTTTGTAGTGGGCTGTACAGCAAACGCCTGATTCAGCTACTTGTGTTTGGTAAGGAAGTGCCAAAAAGTTTAGTTCCAAAATTTGATATTTTATGGTTTAATATACATTCTTATGGGCACGAATTTGGCGGAAACAGGTCCGGAAACAAAGATCACCCTTGCAGGCCAAGTATGCATTGACCATAACGACATAGAAGGCAGGCAATATACTGATTGGGGATCGGCCGTACTTTATATGGCCGATTATTACCGGCAGAGCCATGGTCTTTCCCCGGCAGTCTTATCATCGTACGGCCCGGATTTTGCCGGATATGCGGAAAGGGTCTCGCTTTATCCGGAAACACCGAATACGAACCGGACCTTAATTTATAAGAATGTAGTCAGGCGCGGAATCCGCAGGCAGCATTGCCTTAATGCCGCTGGTGAAATATTGCCACCGATAGACCAAGGGGCAGAAGCAGTATTAAAAGGTACGGATATATTCTTTTTAGCGCCGCTTACGCCTGTTTACCACCCTGATTATGTCGAAAAAATGCTCGCTAGCGTCCCCGAAGACCGTTTAAAGGTACTGCTCCCGCAAGGCTATTTGCGGCGGATCGCCATAGACGGCATGGTAGACACGCGGGAATTTGAAGAGGCTACTGACGTGATACCAAAGTTTGACCTGCTGATATTTTCAGAAGAGGATGTCCCTGACGCGGTAGGCCTGGCCCGGGCGTGGAAACAACAGCATCCGAAAACCCAAGTAATCGTAACGAGAGGGCCGGACGGAGCTTCGATAATCGAAGTGGATGAAGAAATCCACGTAGCGACCACACCTGTTTCAAAAGACTGCACCGATACTACCGGCTGCGGCGACACCTTTAGCGCCGCCGCGGCATATTATTTTACGGAAGATCCTACGGACCTGTATAAAGCTGTCGATAAGGCGAATATGGCAGCCAGACAGAAGCTACTCGCCAACCTTTTTGGCGGCGTCAGAAGCTGACTTTTACTTACCGTATTTTTTGATGAATTTTTCCACCAGGTCGCGGGCGGTACGGTCTTCAATCTGTTTGGGCGGATGTTTCTGGAAATAAGCGGCCGGTTCGATAATCGGACCTGACAGTTTATTGTCCATGGCCAACTTCAGGCATCTTATCGAATCGATAGCCACTCCGGCGGAATTCGGCGAATCTTCTACGGATAGCCTCAGCTCCAGATGCATCGGCACATCGCCGAAATGTTTGCTTTCGATCCTTAGAAAACATATCTTGTTGTCCTTTTGCCACGGAACGTAATCCGACGGCCCGACATGGATATCCTCGTCATCGATGGTCTGGCCGCGGGCTTCTATCATCGAGCTGACGGCCTTGGTCTTGGATATTTTCTTACTGCTCAGGCGCTCCCGCTCCAGCATATTCAAGAAGTCGGTATTGCCCCCTGTATTGAGCTGATAAGTCCGTTCGATCTTCATTCCCCGGTCCAAGAACAGGTTGACCAGTGTGCGATGGGTAATGGTCGCACCGACCTGCGCCTTGATATCATCGCCGATGATCGGCAAACCGGCGTCCTTGAATTTCTTGGCCCATTTGGGATCGGATGCAATGAATACCGGTATGCAGTTAACAAAGCCACAGCCGGCATCGATAGCCGCCTGCGCATAGAACTCGGTAGCTTTTTCCGAACCTACCGGCAAATAATTGATGACTGCTTCGGCGCCGCTTTTCTTAAGCTCGCGGACGACATCCACCGGTTTGCCGGCAGCTTCCGGAACCACGCTCGCCGTATATTTGTTGACGCCATCGAGTTTGGGGCCGAGTTTAACCTTTACGCCGGTCTTTAGAACCTGCGCGAATACAGCGGTGTTATTCGGTTCGGCGTAAATTGCTTCGGCTACGTCTTTGCCGACTTTGTTTGCGTTTATATCGAATGCGGCAACGACTTCGATATCCTTTATATGATAACCGCCGAAATTTACGTGCATGACACCGGGCACGAAGTCATCATCACTAGCGTCTTTGTAGTAATGTATGCCTTGTATAAGCGATGAGGCACAATTTCCCACACCGACTATTGCTACTTTGATTTTGCCCAAATCAATAATCCTTGGTTAAATTTTTCGATACGTTAATACTACCTTAAAAATGCCTAAAAAAACAACTCTTACCCTGAATGTCCAAGTCAATTTGCTCGTAAGATCTGCCTTGCATCCTGTACCATGGCGGCAGCCGTAGGACCCGGGCCGGCTCCCGGACCGGAACCCACAACATAAGTACCGTCGGATTCATCAGGCCCGTTGGCAATCACGGCTCCGTTTCCGGGTCCGGCTATTTTAAGCGGCTGAAAAAGCGGGTTGTCGGTTATCCGCCTGAAGCCGCCCATTATCACCCAGCCGTCATCGACCTCTTCCCTGAAACCGACAATGGTATCTTCTTCCGGCAATTCATCGTCTTCTCTGACAATCGATAATATATAACGGCGACTGCCGGCTTCGGCTATCAATCGGCTCAGGTTTTCCTGATTTAATTCCGGTTGTTCCAAATCAGTATGGGACAGTACCTGATCGGGTGCAAAGACCGGTCTGAAGACGGTATTCCAAAGTATAGAGGCTTTCTTCGGTATATCACCCACAAGCTCACCGTTCATGACTTCAAGATGGTTCGACGCGCCCGGCTCGGCATATCCCAGTTTGACTGCTTCATCAATCGTTTGTCCGGCGGTACGGCCGTTAGCGATACCGTCAACCACAAAATTCAACGTGCCGTTAACTATGGCATGTACTTGTCTTGTGCGGGAATTGAGTTTTAGAGCAAGAGAAGGCATCATCTGAGTGCCGCCGCCGACCGTCGCGCTTATGCCGATATTTTCCATCATCGGTTCAAGTTCAGCATAATGATTAGCCAGCGCGCCTTTTTCCGCCGTTACGACCGCTATGCCATTATTTACCAGGCCTTTGATGATGTCTCTGGCTCTTTCGCCGTCATCAAACGAAGGCATGGCTATAAAAGCCGCGTCGACACCTTTGATAACTTCCGGATCGGCCCAGAATTCTTCACCCTTGTCAAACCGGCTCCCGTCCTCCAGTGCGTATATGGCATCACTTCTAACTACTAGAGGGGACTGTTCCAATCCCAGTTCAGCTGCACGCTCAGGAACCGCTTGTCCGACATTTCCGTATCCAACTGATAAAAATTGCCCTGCGGCCATACTTACTTACCTCATAAAAATTAAGATTCTTAGAATAATATAATCCGTTTATTGAAAATGCAAGCTAAAGCGATTTGACTATACCAAGCGCCCGTCTCAGGGGTTCCGCGGCGCCCCAGAGCAGCTGGTCGCCGACGACGAAGATGTTTATAAATCCGGGGCCGTTGTTGAGTTTTCTCAAGCGACCGACGGCTATTTCAAGCGAGCCGCTGATCGACACTGGCGTCAGATTCCTTAGGGTATCATCTTTGGTATTTGGTACGAATCTTATCCACTCATGTGCAGAACTGATTATCTCTTCCAGCTCCTCAACCGGCCGGTCGTCCTTGAGTTTCAGCATCACGGCCTGGGCATGGGAGCGCAACGAACCTACCCGCACGCAGGTACCGTCGACTATTATCTCGTCCGGTTTAAAGCCTAAAATCGCGTTGGTTTCAATCTGTGCCTTATATTCTTCGCGTGATTGGCCGTTATCCATCTCCGAATCTATCCAAGGTAGGATATTACCGGCTATCGGATAACCGAATTCACTGCTTGGGAGATTACCCGAACGTAAATGCTCGCTCGCTTTTTTGTCGATCTCGAGGATGCTTTTAGCAGGATTGGCCAGGTCGTCATGCAGCTTATCGCCAACTGAATCAAATTGCTTTAAAAGCTCGATGACATGCTTGGATCCGGCGCCGGAAACCGCCTGATACGTGGAAGGATTGGCGGATTCCACCAGCCCGGCCTTAAACAAGCCGGCAAGCCCCATCAGCATAGTCCCTACGGTACAGTTAGCCCCGATAAGGTCCTTTTTGCCCTCAGCGATAGCTTTGTCTATGACGTCCCGGTTCACAGGATCCAATAGCAGCACGGAAGACGGCTCGTTCCTGAGCTTGCTGGCCGAGTCTATCCAGAAACCGTTCCAGCCTTTGGCTCTGAGCTCCGGATGAACCTTGCCGGTATAGTCACTGCCTTGGCAGCTGATGATTATATCCAGCCCTTGCAGTGTCTCAAGGTCATATGCATCGCCGAGAATCGTCTCCGAAGCATTTATCTTTGGACCTTTGCCGCCGGCCTGCGAAGTCGAAAGAAACAAAGGATCGAAATGAGACAAATCATCTTCTTCGCGCATCCGTTCGAGCAGCACGGAGCCGACCATGCCGCGCCAGCCTACAATACCGATTTGCTTTTTACTCATTCATACATCATAACAATGAATTAAACCGTTGTATATCTGTTACAATAAATAGTTGAAAATTTAAAGGTTTAAGAAATTTTGAGCAAAAAATTAATCGTAGCAAAATTCGGCGGTTCGTCCTTGGCGAATGCCGATGCCTTGAGGCAATCAGCCAAGATTGCTCAAAATAACGGCGTATCTTTGATAATCGTTTCGGCGACCGGCGGCACGACCGACCGGTTGGTAAAGCTAGCCGACATACTGATAAAAAAGCCCTCTATAGATTCAATCAGGTTGGTTGAAGAGCTTAAAGACAGGCACCAAAAAATCGCCGAAGACCTGGCCTTATCTGCGGGCAGCAAGGCCGGCCTTGAGAAAATACTGGGCAGGTTAAAAGAACTGGTCTTGAGTATCGTCGGCAAGGATTATTCCGCAGTGCTAAAGGAAATTTATCCCAGTACCCGGTATATTTATATGGAACGACTCAAGGACATGCAAAGCGTTTTAGATGCCGATCAGAAGAATAACCCGGCGCTCAAGAGACAGTCCAAGCAAGTATACGACCATATCCTGGCCTACGGCGAGCAACTATCATCGATTCTTTTGGCCGGGGTGTTGTCTCAATCAGATCGCGACGTGGAAGTGATCGATGCGCGGCAAATAATCAAGACAGACGACCACCATAAGTTCGCAACCCCGGACCTGATCAAGATTAAAAAGCAAGCCAAAAAGATAATCGCTCCCAAGCTAGGAAAGGATAAGATACTTTTGTCGCAAGGCTTCATCGGCAGAGCGCCGGATGGCGCTACGACCACCCTGGGCCGGGGTGGCAGTGATTATAGCGCCGCACTGTTCGCGGAAGCCATCGATGCAGACGAACTGCAGATTTGGAGCGATGTCGACGGCGTGGTTACCGCCGATCCGCGGATAGTAGATAATCCGCGTCCGATCAGCCATCTGACTTTTCAGGAAGCTGCCGAGCTGGCAACCTCGGGAGCCAAAATTCTCTACACCAAGACCATAACCCCGATGCGCAGAGCCAATATACCGGTTTATGTGGGCAATACCTTCAAACCGGATGAGCCGGGCACATGGATCGAGAAAAATACCGGAAAAAAATCATTGGTAACTGCCATCGCATTGAAGAAGGATCAAAGGCTTGTTACTTTGACGACCGAACAGATGGCTCAACAGTTCGGATTTCTTGCCAAAGTGTTTGAAATATTCGCCCGGCACAAGGTAAGCATTGATCAAATAAGCACCAGTGAGATATCGGTAGCGTTTACTCTGGATAATGCCGCAGGAACACATGGCAGCCTGTTCGCAGAATTATCAGGATTAGGCGATGTCAGTATCGACGAGGGATTAAGCGCGGTATCATTGATAGGGAACGGTATAAATGACCGGGCCGGCCTTGTAAGCCAAATATTTTCTTGTCTTGAGGCAGAAGGTGAGAAGGTGGCAGTAAGGATGATAAGCCACGGGGCAAGCGATCATAACATCTGTTTCTTGGTCGACGATAAGTACGGCGAAGCATCCGTTGTAAAATTGCATAAAAGATTCATAGAGGAAGCTTAAATGGACAAGGATATAAATAAATACCGGGTATGGACGGCGATCATCACGCCGATGAACGATGACGGGACTATCGATTATGCAAGCTTTGAAAAGATTTTAAAACGACAGGAGTCGGCCGGTAACGCGATAACCATTTTAGGCAGTACCGGCGAAGCCTTGAATCTTGACGAAGCCGAGAAAAAACAGATTCTGGATTTCGTACTCCAGCTGAAATTATCCGTGCCGCTGATGGCAGGCGTCGGCGGAATCAATCTCAACACACAGCTCGAATGGATAAAGTATTTGAACACACTGGAGCTGGATTGTTATCTGCCGGTCGTGCCGCTTTATGCGAAACCGGGGGTTCATGGACAGTACGGCTGGTTCAAGGCCCTGCTGGATACGGCCGATAAGCCGTGCATGCTGTACAACGTACCGGGCAGGACAGCCAAGAACCTGGAACTGGAAACCGTAAGCATGCTAAAGGATCATAAAAATTTCTGGGCTATCAAAGAGGCCAGCGGTTCGGAAAAGGAATTCGCAAAGTATGCCAAAGCGGCGCCGAACGCGCATATGATGAGCGGCGATGATGCGATGCTGCCGGCGTTTTCCAAATTGGGAGCCAAAGGAGTGGTATCGGTCGCCGCCAACGTATGGCCGGAAGCAACCGATCTCATCGCCGGACAATGTATAAAAGGAGTGTTTAAGGACACTTCTCTCTGGCGTACGGCGACCGAGGCTCTATTTTGTGCCAGTAATCCGGTCCCCGTAAAGGCTTTGATGCATGACTTAGGCCAGATCGACTCACCGAAACTCCGGTTGCCGCTTAGCGATCAAGACATGCCCAAGCTGGATATCGTACGTCGCGCCAATTCATCGATAGAAAAATGGTTGGCTTCGGCAAAGAAAAGCTAGCCCTTAGTCAGTTCGCGCAGGATGCTCAGCACGTCGTGCGGTTTCAATACCTGGTATCTGGCGGCTGTCTCGCCTAGGCCTACCTTGATACTGTATGCATCATAGGGCAAGACCTTGAACATATCCTCGTCGGTACTATCATCACCGATGCAAAGGATGAAATCGGGATCGAACATCGCCATGAATTCTTCAGCTATCATGCCTTTATTTATCAGTTTCGGTTTTACTTCGAGAATCTTGGCGCCGCGGAACACGGCGAAATCCGTGTTCGCCAGGAGATTGGTTAATTCATACTCGATACTGGAGTTCCTGGCCTGGGCAAGTTCCGGCGGCACGTTGCGATAATGCCACACGATAGAAAAATCCTTCTCTTCGATGGTCGCTCCGGGAGTACGTTCTCTATAATGCCTAAGCAGTGTCATTATTTTTTTACGGTGTTCGTTGAGCGATATATCCCGCCTGGACCATTCGTTATCGGCCTTTATCCAGGCGCCGTGTTCCGCGGATAATGCCATGGTTATGCCGGGGAACCATGATTCTAAGACATCCTTAGGACGTCCGCTTACCACACATAGGACGGTGCCCTTCATATTGCTGATTTTTTTAAACAGCCGTAGTACATCATATGAAGGTTTCGACCTCTTCGGATCGTGAGACGGAACCAGTTCCGTAATGGTACCGTCATAGTCGAGCAGTATCAGGCTTCGTTTGGATTTTTTAAAGCCCCGAATAATCTTTTGCCTTACCCGCTTATCAATAAGCTTATCGCTCTGTGCATGCTGCAACTGCTTGGCTTTTCTTAACTGTTCGATAAAATCCTGAGCCCACCGCTCCACGGTATATTGGCTCAAGCGTTTCTGCATCGACTGTATCTTTTCTATTTGCACATCTTTAGGCATGGCCAGGGCTTCGGCTATAGCTTGATTGATTGAATTCACATCATTGGGATTCACACTGATAGCTTCCGGCATCTCGTCTATAGCCCCTGTCATCTCGCTTAGGATAAGTACGCCGGGTTTGTTCTGCTTGGTAGCGACGTACTCTTTTGCCACTAGATTCATGCCGTCGCGGAGCGGAGTCAGAAGAGCTATATCCGCTCTGGTGAGCAAGGCGGCCACCTGCCCGAAGGGCAGGTTACGGAACTGGTACGAAATGGGGCTCCAATCAACGGTGGAATATTTGCCGTTGATCCTGCTTATCGTTTGCTCGATCTCCTGTTTAAGCTCTTTATAAGTAGCGACTTCGACCCGGGAGGGCACGGCTACCATGACCAGGACGACTTTTTGCAGATACTTGGGATTGCTATCCAAAAAGTTTTCAAATGCCCTCAGCCGGCCTAATATGCCTTTAGTGTAGTCCAGCCTGTCCATTGATAAAATGACCTTTTTGCCTTTGTAATGCTTGTTTATAGCGGCCAATTCTTCAGATGTTTTTTTGTCCTTTTCGGCATTAGCGAACTTTTTATAATCAATTCCGATAGGGAAGGCATCGACCTTTATTACCCGATCGGGCATCGTAATGGTACCGTTGCTGCTTTCGATCCCAATGGTTCGAAGCAAGCTGCTTAAGAAGTGGCGGGCATAATCATACACATGGAAGCCGATAAGGTCCGAGCCCAGCAGACCCCGTAAGATTTCCGTCCGGTTAGGCAGTAATCGGAAAATTTCATAAGAGGGAAACGGAATGTGCAAAAAGAAGCCGATCTTGCCATGTGGCAGCCTTTGCCTAAGTTTATCCGGCAAAAGCATCAGGTGGTAGTCATGCACCCATATGGTTGTATCCTGATTCGCGAAACGCAGTACCGTATCGGCAAAAATATCATTTACCTGCTGGTAGCTTTTCCAGTAGCTGGAATCGTTCTTCACATAGGTCTGAAAATAATGAAAAAGCGGCCAGATCGTATCGTTGGAATAACCATCATAGTATTTTTTTATCTGCTTTTTGGTTAAGAAGATCGGGTAACAACCGTACTTCTTCAGCTGTCGGATAATTTTTTTACGGTCCAGGGCGGTGGTATCCTCTTCGCATATGCCCGGCCAGCCTATCCAGATATTGTCGGATTGTTTTTTATAAAGTCGTGACAGCGCACTAGCAAGACCCCCCGAGCTGGGGCTGAATACCAGCTTGCCATTTGTTTTAGTGACACTCACCGGTAATCGGTTCGAAACAACGATAAATTTCTTCTTCGCCATAATGTGCAGATAATTATCTGCTGAACTCCTGTTCGTCTGCGACAAAGCAAATTTAGCTTGCGGCCGCTATATTATATCGAACTCTTGCTGTTTGTTTAAATCACCCCGCCATTAACGGCAGGCGTCATGTTAATCTAAATACAAAGCGATGAAGAGCACAAAGGATAGTCGGACCGGTATCAGCTTCGTGCAATTTTACCTTCGTTTGATAGGTTGCATAACCTTCGGGTTGGGGCTTTTGCTGCTTTTCTGGACGGACTGGGCCGGTGAATTGTTATTCAACCGGGTAAGTCTGCCGGCAGAATTCTTTATCCGCATCACCGGCTCCACCCTGATCGGTTACTCCGTGCTCAATATGCTCGCCAGCCTGCACCGCAACCGCCACCTTCAGGAATTCGCCGTATGGGGCAATCTGTCCACGCTTATGATAGCTTCGATAATAACTATCGGATATTATAATCGGTTCGATTCACTGGGCTGGCTGCTGGTAACTCAGCATGTGTTCTTCGGTGCGGGTTTTATAGTATGCGTGCTCATGCTTAAGCGATCCGACAGTTAATATTTTTCGAGCATCCTGAGCCTGGCCACCGCGTCTATATTTTCAAGCGCACTAATGACCTTGTCGGGGATAACTTTTTCATCGAGGTCTATCATCGTATAAGCAAGTTTGTCCCGGCTTCTATTCAGCAAATCGAGAATATTGATATGCTCGGCGCTTAGGATATTGCTGATTTGCGCGACTACTCCGGGCTCGTTTTTATGTACAAAAGTCAACCGTAGGTTGCCTTTTCTCGATAAGACAGTGTTGGGTAGGTTGACGGAATTTTGAATATTACCGTTCTCGATATAATCCTGAAGCTGGTCGGCGATCATCACCGCGCAATTATCTTCGGCTTCGCCGGTCGAGGCTCCCAGATGAGGCAGGGAAATGACCTTTGGATGCCCGTGGGTCGTCCGGTTGGGGAAATCGGTTATGTATCTTTCGACCGCGCCGTTATCAAGAGCTTCGAGCAGGGCCTTCTCATCCACCAGCTCATCGCGGGCAAAGTTAAGAAAAACCGCGCCGGGTTTCATGATAGCTATTTTCTCTTTGTTTATCATGCCTTTGGTAGTTTCCAGCAAAGGAACATGGATGGACAGGTAATCACTGTCCTTTATAAGGTCATCTATGTTTTCTACCATATTGACGGCGGATGATAACTGCCGGGCATTCCTTAGGCTCAAAGCCGGATCACAGCCGATGACCCGCATACCCAGATCCAAACCGGCATTGGCTACCCTGTATCCTATAGCCCCCAGGCCGATGACACCCAAATTCTTGCCGCGCAGTTCGCTACCGACGAATTTCTTTTTGCCGGCTTCTATCTTTGTTTTCATGTTTTCGTCGGCGGGAAGATTTCCGGCGTAATCCAAGGCTTCGTAAAGATTACGGCCGGCTATGAGCATGCCTGCTATCACCAGCTCCTTGACCGAATTAGCATTAGCCCCCGGCGCATTAAATACCGTGACACCGCTGTTAGAAAGCTTATCGATCGGTATATTATTGACGCCGGCGCCGGCTCTGCCTACGGCAATCACGGATTCGGGAATCGGCTCGTCATGCAGGTTATACGAGCGCAGCATT